>JAFUDC010000007.1 GCA_017459345.1 Eubacterium sp. | reverse complement strand
TCCAGCGACTGGGAGTAGTCGTTGGCCGAGCTGGCCGCGAAGATCTGCCAGCCCAGGTAGCCGCCCACGTAGCAGGCGTTGTCCACGGGGTGGCCGTCCATGTCGCAGAAGTCGTTGAGCACCAGTATCGGCGTGTCCAGCCCGTCGCCGCCGGACCAGCCGATGGCCTTGTAGTAATCCCAGGCCTTGCAGTAGTTGTACAGGGACAGAAGCCCCACGGCGTCCCATTCCCGGTTGTCCGAGCTGGACTCCAGCACCACGCGGTTGCCGTTGGCGATGAACTCGTAGCAGTCGGCCACCACGATGCGGCGCTCCAGGTTGCCCAGGTAGTACATGCCCGTGCGCTTGTCCCGCATGACGGTGACGGTCAGCTCCTTCTCGGTGCCGTCGGACAGGGTGACGTAGCCGGTGTAGTCCGCGGGCTCCATGAACTCGAACACGTAGGCCGAGTCGAAGCCGGACGCGCCCGCGGCGTCGCCGGGGATCAGCGTGGGCAGGCTGTACAGGTACGTGCCGTCGAGCCCCACGTAATGGGCCAGGTAGGGGAGGTCCGAGGCGTTGGCCGCGCCGGTGGCGGGGCTGTCGGTGTACACCACCCAGACGTAGCGGCTGCGGCTGTCGTCCTCGGTGTACATGTCCAGGTCGCCCACCAGCATGGGCAGGATCATCTTCCGGGTCTGGCCCTCGACCACGGTCAGCGTCCGCTGCTCATTTTCGGCGGCGTAGTCCACCACCAGCTTCTCCGCCGCCGCGGCGTCGATGCTCTCGCCGACCGCGTCGTCGGGCAGCTCGGACACCAGGCTGCTGGTCAGGCCCAGCATGTTCCCGTCCGCGTCCGCGACCACCTTCACCGCGCCGCCCAGCACCGTGGTGTCCGCGTACATCTGCTGGAACACGTAGTAGCGGTTGCCGTTGGCGTCGGTGAGCGCGCGCCAGGGGTCGAGCTGGGTGCGGGCGTCGCCGCCCAGCCGGTCCAGCACGGAATCCACCACCCTCGCGGCGTCCTCCGCGGAGGCGATCCTCCCGCCGGCCACGTCGCCGTCGATGAAGGTCACCCGCCCGTCGTGCTCGTAGTATACCGGCGACGCCTTCGCCGCGGCCGTTGTCGAAGTCTCCGCCAGGGCGCAGGGGCCGAGGGCCATCAGCACCGCCAGCAGGATGCATATCAGTTTCTTCATGATGTATCGCTCCTTTCGCTTCATCATGGCTGTATTGTATCACGGGAATGGTCACAGAACCGTCACACACATGTTATTTTTTGATGAAACCCATCCGCTTAGCGGTATCGTGCGGATGGTTATGGTATAATATCACCCGACTGTTTTTTCGGAGGGATATATGTCTCCGCTGATTTCCATACCGATCTATATCCTCCTCTCGGCGCTGGCCGGGTGGATGACGGACCTGTGCCTGCGCAAGTGGCCCCGCACGGCGAACAGCGCCCGGCGCCGCGCGCGCTGGAAGCTCCCCTAGGGCGTGCTGTCGCTGCTGCCGCTGGCGGGCGCGTTCCTGCCGGACAGCCCGGTGAAGTTCGCCCTCCAGGCGGCGGGCAACGTGTGGCTGGGCTTCTTCCTCTATTACGGCGGGACGCTGCTGATGCTGCTGGTCATCGCGCGGCTCATTCGGCTGTGCACCCGGGGCCGGGTCGGGCGCTGGCACGGGCCGATCCTGTGCCTCGCGGCGACCGTCGCGTTGGTCACGGGCGTCTATGGCCTTGTCCACGCCCAGCATACGGTGGTGCGCCGCTATGACGTGCCCATCGAGAAGGACGGCGAGGACATGAAGGTCGTGCTCATCGCCGATTTGCATTTGAGCGTGAACTCCCGGCTGGCCACGACGGAAAAGATGGTCGAGCTGGTCAACGCCGAGGCGCCCGACCTCGTCGTCGTCGCGGGCGACATCTTCACCAGCAGCTACGCGGGCCTGCGCGAGCCCGACCGCTACGCCGAGGCCCTGCGGGGGATGAAGGCCAAGTACGGCGTCTACGCCGTCTACGGCAACCACGACGTGGAGGAGACGCTGTTCGGCGGCTTTCCCATATCGCCCATCAGCGAGGCCTTCCGCACCGCGGAGATGGAGGCGTTCTTCGACGCCTGCGGCTTCGTCACGCTGACGGAGGAGGTGGTGACGCTACCCCACGGGTATCAATTGGCCGGGCGTCTCGACGGCGAGAAGGCCGGGGACGGCACCACCGACCGCATGACGGCGGCGGAATTGCTCGCTGACATCGACCCCGAAAAGCCGGTGCTGGTGCTGGAGCACGAGCCCAAGGGCTTCGCGGAATTGAAGGCGGCGGGCGCGGACGCGGCGTTCTGCGGCCACACCCACAACGGCCAGCTCTTTCCCGGCGACAAAATCGTCCCGCTGTTCAATGAGAACGCCTGGGGCTATGCCGAGATCGGCGGGCTGGACACCGTGGTCACCGCGGGGGTGGGCTACTACGGCCCGCCCATGCGGGTGGGCACCGACAGCGAGGTGTCGGTGGTGACCGTCCGCTGCACGGGAAAACATCAGGAGAATTGATCCATGAATGAATTCAAGGACATCAAGCGCCGGGCGCGGCGCACCGTCAAGCGGCATTACGTGCTGCTGGTGGCGGTGTGCGCGGTGGCGATACTGGTCGGCACGGAGTTCTCCGGCCTGATCTCCCAGGCCCAGACCTGGTACGACGCGCTGACCGGCCAGGAGATCCAGCCCGACGCCGAAGGCCTGCACGACGGCGACGCCACCGCCACCGGCGCGGTGCTGGACGCCCTGCTGAACGGCGACGCCGACGCGGGCCGACAACAGGCCGACGCGCGGCTCCAGGCCATCGTGGACGAGAGCGACCCCAACGCCATGCTGGGCCATCAGCGCGGCGTGCTGGCCGCGCTCATCAACGACGTCAACTCCGGGCGGCTGACCGCCATGGTCGGCGCGGCGCTGTTCTCCGTGTCCCACTCGGGCACCCTCTCGGCGGCGCTGCTGATAATAGGCAGCCTGGTAGTCTACGCCGCGGTGTGGGTGTTCTTCAAGAACGTGCTCGCCGCCGTGGTGCGCCGGGTGATGCTGGAGGCCCGGACCTACAAGGCGGTGCCGCTGGGCCACCTGCTCCACTTCAAGGCCGTGCGCCGGTGGACACGGGTGTCCATGACGCTGCTGCTGAAGTCCGTGTACGAGACGCTCTGGTGGATGACAATCGTGGGCGGCGTCGTCAAGTCCTTCTCCTACCGGCTGGTGCCCTTCATCGCCGCCGAAAACCCGGACATCCGCCCGAAGGACGCCATCGCCCTGTCCCGGCGCATGATGGACGGCCACAAGTGGGAGTGCTTCCTGCTGGAGCTGTCCTTCGCCGGGTGGCGGGCGCTGGGCTTCGTGACCTTCGGCGCGGCGGAGGCGCTGTGGGGGCTGCCCTATCGCTTGGCCGCGCTGACCGAGTTCTACGCCCTGCGCAGGCAAGAGGCCATCGAACGGGGCATCGAGGGCGCGGCGCTGTTGAACGACGCCTGCCTGTTCGAGCGCGCCGACCCCGGGACGCTTCGGCAGCGCTACGCGGACATCGCCCGCCGCCAGGACCTGATCGACGAGGACATCGTCATGCTCACGCCCCGCCAGCGGTTCTTTGCCCGGAACTTCGGCCTGTGGCTGGGCACGCTGATGGAGAAGCGGGTGTACAGCCGACAGGAGGGCCTGCGGCACCAGGCCCGGGTGGGCATGCAGGAGATGAACGGCGAGGCCTATCCCCAGCGCATGAACCCGCTTTGGGACCGGGAGGCCGCGGCGCTGACCGGCCGGGTCAACTACCTGGCCCCCTGCACCGTCTGGACGCTGATCGTGGTGTTCTTCGCGTTCTGCGTCGTGGGCTGGGTGTGGGAGGTGGCGCTGCACTTCATCACCGACGGCGAGTTCGCCAACCGCGGCGCGCTCCACGGCCCGTGGCTGCCCATCTACGGTGGCGGCGTGGTGCTGATCGCGGTGCTGCTGTACAGGGTCAGGCAAAAGCCCATCCTCGAGGCCGTCGCCATCGTGGCGCTGTGCGGCTTTGTGGAGTACATGACCTCCTACTTCCTGGAGCTGTCCCGGGGCATGCGCTGGTGGGACTACACCGGGTACTTTTTGAACCTCAACGGCCGCATCTGCGGCGAGGGGCTGGCGGTGTTCGCCGTGGGCGGCATGGCGGCGGTGTACCTGCTCATCCCCGTCATCGACGCGATGGTGATACGGGTCAAGCCCAGGATACTCGTCCCCGCGTGCCTGCTGCTGCTCACGTGCTTCGGGGTGGACTTCGTCTACTCCCAGTTCGTGCCCAACGTCGGCGCAGGCGTCACCGAGGCCCCCGTCGAGGCGGGCCCATAGAGAAAGCGGCCGACGCGCTCTGCGCCGGCCGCTTTCCATGGGGGTCATTATTTCCCGAACAGGCCCTTCAGCTTGCCCACCAGGCCCACGGCGTCCTTCAGGTCGATAGCTTGGAATCGGCCAGTCTTCCTTGGCCACCAGCATCTCCAGCTTATCCGCCGGAGCCCTGAGTGTCTCCATGGCCTCACACACCACATCATGATAGTAGCAGGCCTGGACCTCTCCCTCTTCCATATGCTCGGCAGCCCGGGTCTTCTTCTCAAGATCAGCAATGGCCGCATACATTTTCTTTACATTCTCATTGATGTCATTCATGAGGGCTACCTGAACCGAGGTATCCAGGTCGGGTGTTGCCGTCCGTAAGGTGTTGATGGAGGACCCGAGGCTGGTCTGATACTTGATGGAGGCCGGAAGAATCTGCTTCTTTGCCATATCGATCATAGCCAGGGCCTCAATATGTATGGTCTTGGAATAATTCTCATAGAGAATCTCTGCCCGGGAGCTAAGCTCCGCCTCAGTGAATACACCATGCTTTTCAAAAAGCTCAATGGACTTGGGGGTCAGCAGGGCCGGAATGGCATCCACCATGCAGGTAATGTTGGGCAGTCCCCTTTTTTCTGCCTCCCTGATCCATTCTTCGGAGTAGCCGTTCCCTCCGAAAATGATCCTCTGGTGGGCGGACATGGTCTCCTTGATCAGATTATGGCAGGCGATGCCGAACTCATCCCTTTTCGCAGCCTCCTCCAGCTGGTCGGCCATATCGCACAAAACATCTGCCACCGCGGTGTTAAGGACGATGTTGGGGTCTGCGATGGACTGGGTGGAACCCACCATACGGAACTCAAACTTATTGCCGGTGAAGGCAAAGGGAGAGGTCCGGTTACGGTCAGTGGCATCCTTCCTGAAATGAGGCAGGGAGTGCACACCTGACACATACTCTTCTCCCACCAGGGAGCTGGTGGCTTCCCCGGAGGACTCAAACTGTTCGATCACATCATCCAGCTGCTCTCCCAAAAACATGGAGATGATGGCCGGCGGTGCCTCGTTGGCCCCCAGACGGTGGTCATTGCCCGGTGTGGAGGCGGAAACCCTGAGAAGGTCTGCGTAATCATCCACTGCCCGCATCATGGCGGCAATAAAGAGAAGAAACTTGATATTTTCATGGGGGGTCTTGCCCGGATCCAGAAGATTCTCTCCCTCATCGGTGCAGAGGGACCAGTTATTATGCTTGCCGGACCCGTTGATTCCTGCGAAGGGCTTCTCATGGAGAAGACACTTAAGGCCATGCTCCTCGGCAACCCTCTGGGCAGTCTCCATCATCAGCTGGTTGTGGTCTGTTGCAATGTTATTCTGACTATAGATCGGTGCTATCTCATGCTGGGCGGGCGCCACCTCATTATGCTGGGTCTTTGCTGCAATGCCCAGCTTCCACATCTCCTTGTTAAAATCACTCATAAAGCCCAGAATCCGTTCCGGAATGGCACCGAAATAGTGGTCATCCATCTCCTGTCCCTTGGGGGGCATGGCCCCAAAGAGGGTTCTGCCGGTAAATATCAGATCCTTTCTCTTTAAGAAAAGCTCTTTATCTACCAGAAAATACTCCTGCTCTGCCCCCACAGACACCATAACATGCTTTGCTGTGGTATTGCCGAAGAGGCGGACGATCCGCATGGCCTGTATATCGATAGCCTGCATGGACCGAAGGAGAGGCGTCTTCTTATCCATAGCCTCACCCTTATAGGAACAGAAGGCCGTGGGAATACACAGAATCGTGGAGTGAGGCGTCTCTTTGATGAAGGCGGGTGAGGTGCAGTCCCAGGCGGTATAACCTCTGGCCTCAAAGGTAGCCCGCAGTCCCCCGGAAGGAAAGGAGGAAGCATCGGCCTCTCCCCGGATCAGCTCCTTGCCGGAGAAGCGCAGCAGGGTCCTCCCATCGTCCTGGGGGTCGATGAAGGCATCATGTTTTTCCGCCGTGATACCGGTCAGAGGCTGAAACCAGTGGGTAAAATGTGTGGCCCCCTTTTCCAGGGCCCACTCCTTCATCTCATGGGCGACAATATCCGCCACCTCGGGATCTAAGTCCGCGCCGGCCTCAATGGTTGCCTTCATCTTCTTGTAAGCAGCCTTGGGAAGACGCTCCTTCATCACCGCATCATTGAATACATTTTCCCCGAAAATTGCCTTAACATCTGTCTTCATCTATATGATTCCTTTCCTTGTGGTAATGGATAACAAAAGTAGGGCGTACACCGTGAAAAACCGGTGCGCGCCCTGCCAATAATTACTCTTTATAATTAAAATGCCAGTTTTTCTTCAAAATATGCCTGCAGATCTTCGATCTTTACGCGCTCCTGCTCCATGGTGTCACGATCGCGGACTGTCACTGCTCCATCTTCCTGGGAATCGAAGTCATAGGTAATGCAGTAGGGAGTGCCGATCTCATCCTGACGACGATATCTCTTGCCGATATTGCCGCGATCATCGTACTCGCAGTTCCAGGTCTTGATCAGTTCCTGATAGATCTTCTCTGCGCCTTCGTTGAGCTTCTTGGAAAGAGGCAGGACACCGATCTTAACCGGAGCCAGGGCCGGATGGAAGTGAAGAACAGTTCTCACATCACCCTCCTTGATCTCCTCCTCATCGTAGGCTGCACACAGGAAGGCCAGGGTCACACGGTCTGCGCCCAGGGAAGGCTCGATGACATAGGGGATATACTTTCTCTTCTCCTCATCGTCGAAGTAGGACATATCCACCTTGGAGTACTCCTGATGCTGGGTCAGGTCAAAGTCTGTACGGTCAGCGATACCCCAGAGCTCGCCCCAGCCGAAGGGGAAGAGGAACTCGATGTCGGAGGTTGCCTTGGAATAATGGGACAGCTCTTCCTTCTCATGATCGCGGATCCGCATCTCCTCATCCTTAAGACCCAGGTTCTTTAACCAGTTTACGCAGTAATCCTTCCAGTAGGCAAACCACTCAAGGTCTGTATCCGGCTTGCAGAAGAACTCCAGCTCCATCTGCTCGAACTCTCTGGTACGGAAGGTAAAGTTGCCGGGTGTGATCTCGTTTCGGAAGGACTTGCCGATCTGGCCGATACCAAAGGGGATCTTCTTTCTGGAAGTCCTCTGAACATTCTTAAAGTTGACAAAGATACCCTGGGCGGTCTCGGGACGCAGGTATACAGTAGACTTTGCATCCTCGGTTACACCCTGGAAGGTCTTGAACATCAGGTTGAACTGACGGATATCCGTGAAGTTGTGCTTGCCGCAGCTCGGACATGGAATCTGGTTGTCATCCACAAAGGCCTTCATCTGCTCCTGGCTCCAGCCATCGATAGAACCCTCGATGGTGATGCCGTTGGTCTTGGCATAGTCTTCGATCAGCTGGTCTGCCCGGAAGCGCTCCTTACACTCCTTGCAGTCCATAAGAGGATCAGAGAAACCGCCGAGATGTCCGGAAGCCAGCCAGGTCTGGGGATTCATCAGGATGGCACAATCTACGCCAACATTGTATGGGCTCTCCTGGATGAACTTCTTCCACCAGGCACGCTTTACATTGTTCTTCAGCTCCACGCCGAGATTACCGTAATCCCATGTGTTGGCCAGACCGCCGTAAATCTCAGAGCCCTGATAAACAAATCCGCGTGCTTTGGCCAGTGCGATGATCTTATCCATAGTTTTTTCCATGCTTTTATACCTCATTTTCTTGAATATTTATAAACTGTTCTTTATTCTACCTTGTCATTGATGACATTTCAAGGTTTTTTACAACATTTTTTCCGAACGAAAAGCATGATCCACATGCAATCTCATAAAATGCCTGACGATCCAGGCGAATTCCGCGAAAACCTCCTCGGTAAGATTAAATGCATACAGCTTATTCAGGGGGGCTGCTGCCACATACTGAAGGGCATAGAGGAGGGCCGGTGTGAGGGCAGCAGGATGCAGGCGCGTATCCCCTATCTTATCCCTGCAATTATCACAGAAAACCCCTCCCTGACCGATGGATAGGGTATTCAGGTCTTCCTCTCTTCCGCAGGACAGGCAGGAGAAGACCTCCAGTCCGATCCCGTAGAAGGCAAGGATCCTGTATTCATAGATCCGCCGGATCAGGGGCAGGGAAATCTGCCGCTTCTCCATGGCCTTGAAGGTGACAAAGAGCAGATTCAGGATATTACGCTCATCCATCCCCTCCACGGTAAAATACTCTGCCAGCTCACTGAAATAAGAGCTGTAGCAGATGGAATCATAATCCTCCTTCAGCCATGGAAAGGTATCTCTGATCTCTGCGGAATTCAGATAATTGACTGACCTGCCCTCGCTGATCATGAACTCACAATATATCAGAGGCTGCGTGGCCCCAAACAGCGGATGATTGGGCTTGCGGCAGCCTCTGGCAAATACCTGTATCTTTCCCCTCTCTTTGGACAGGATCGTGAGCCTCCGGTCATTCTCCCCGATGGGAAAGACGGAAAGCACGATCCCGGTAAGGGGTACCTGGTCTCTCATCATTACAGATCCCGTTTATCAAAGCCATAGTTTTTAAGAAGCATATCACTGTCACGCCAGTCCTTCTTCACCTTAACCCAGAGCTTTAAGTTGACCCTGGTATCCAGCAGGTTCTCCATCTCCACCCGGGCCTGGCTTCCGATTTCCTTCAACATGGCTCCCTTCTTTCCGATAATGATCCCCTTGTGGGAATCCCTCTCACAGACGATGGTTGCCTCGATATCGACGATATCCCCCTTCTTCCGGTTCTTCATCCGGTCAATGACCACGGCAATCCCATGAGGAATCTCCTGATTTAAGTTGCGCAGGGCCTTCTCCCTTATGAGCTCGGCCACAATCTGCCTCTCAGGCTGGTCCGTGATGGTATCCTCATCATAGTACATGGGACCCTGGGGCAGATAGGCGAAAATGGTCTTCACCAGATCATCCGTATTATCCCCCTTTAAGGCACTCACCGGGATGATCTCGGCAAAATTCACCTGGTCCTTGTAGGCCACGATGGACTGCAGGACCTCCTCCTCGGAGGCCTTATCCGTCTTGTTGATCACCAGAAAGACGGGCGTCTTTACATTGGCAAGCTTTTCGATGATGTATTTCTCCCCGGCACCGATGTAGGTGGTCGGTTCCACCAGCCAGAGCACCAGGTCCACCTCATTCAGAGTGCGCTCCGCCGCCATCAGCATATAATCCCCCAGCTTATTCTTAGCCTGGTTGATACCCGGCGTATCCAGAAATACAATCTGTCCCTCTTCATTGGTATAGACCGTCTGAATCCGGTTCCGAGTGGTCTGGGCCTTGCTGGAGGTGATGGCAATCTTCTGGCCGATGAGCCGGTTCATCAATGTGGACTTGCCCACATTGGGTCTTCCTATTATCGTCACAAATCCTGATTTGAAATTGTTTTTCATATTCGTTCCTGTAAATCTTTATTGTTGAAACTTCCGATATAATTAATTTTGTATATATGCTGATATCGAACATATTATCAAGAAGATTACTGTTTGAAAAAACTGCTGGAATTTCAAAGCGAGCAAATCTTTTACTCGGTCTGTGGAGCGTGGTTTCAGCGGAGCAGACCGTTAATAGGTAATTAGATTTGCGAGCTTTAGAAATTGTCAGTTTTTGAGGTCTGTAATCTTCTGATAATATGTTCTGTCAGTATATATCAAAGCAATGATTATCGGAAGTTTTAACATGTTCTAATTACTGTGTCAGGCTTCGAAGCTGTCCGAAAACTTCCTCCGCCTCACTCACCTTTTTCTCATTACCGATGGCGCAGATAGCCCCTCCCCCGATCATGTTCTCTATATATGGGGCAAGATGACGAATAGTCTCCTGGTCGGTAGTAAGAACCTGGTCTCTCTCCTTCTGCACAATATCCACGGTCATCCCGGACTGGTAGGCGGCAAATGACCGGTCGCCCAATGCCACAGGCTCTAAAGGCTGATCCATGCCGCTTACGGTACCGATGATATACTTGGTCATATCCCGGTCGCTTGCCTCAAAGTTCCTCACGTAGTCCGCTGCCTTCTGATAGATATCCAGCGTTTCTGTCAGGTTGGGATCCCGGTAGGAAGTAAAATAACCGTAGCCGTTTCTGGAAAAGCCGCACATGCTGCCGTAGGCTCCGCCGGTCACCCGGACATTGACCCAGAGATAATCATAGGACAGGATGGTGCGAAGTACCCTAAGTGCCCCGGTGTAGGGACAGTCATCGGACTCAAACCGTCCGCCCGCTGCCACATACTGGACCTTGCTGGAGGTCCTGAAGCCCTCATTAAGCTTGACCGGCTGCAGCTGGGGAACCGCCTTAACACAGGGTGTATCGTATAGCATAGCTGCAAAGGATGCAAGCTCCTCTCCCAGCAGCCGTTCAAAGTCAAAAGCACCGGTCAGTCCCAGGGTCAGATTCTCCTTGCGGAAAATGCACTGGGAAGCCCTCATCATCTGGTTGGAGAATTCCACCTTCTTCTCATCAAAATGATCATCAAAATCCTTGATAAAATCATAGAAATCCAGTCCCTCTGCCAGGTCCTTGTAGCGCATAAGGGGGTCTGCGTAGGACAGAACCCTGTTGGCTGCATAGACATGACCTGCTGCCGGGATACGGGCATCCATCTTGGACCGGAGCTCTGATACGATTTCCCGGATCCTCTTATAATCGTTCAGTCTGGAAGAAAAGAGGATCTCTTTCATGATACTCATGCCATCCTCTATCTGGTCTTCCATACATTTCATCCGGATGCTGAAGCTGGGGCGGAAGCCGTCCCTCTTCCAGAAGAGGGGGTAGATACCGGTGGAGAAAGAGATTCCGCCGATCTTCAAATTAATCTCCGTGGCAAGCTCATTATAGCTGTGCTCGGAGGTATCCACATACCGCAGGAGCTCCACAAGCATGGTGGCATAGGGAATCAGCTCATAGGGCAGGTCGCTGTAGTCGAAGCTGTAATCCATGTAGACGATCCCATTGGTATGGTAATCATGAATAACCGCAGATACTCCCCCTATGGTCTTCTCCTCATTCCGGTAGGGAGAAACCTCTCTTGGGATATCCGAGATGGACAGCATGGGGATCTTCTCAAGCTCCTCCTGGGTGGAGGGAGTCTCCTGGAACTCTCTCAGCTTCCTGGTCTCTTCGGTAAGGTAATATATCTGCTTCTTGTTAAGGGAGGCCTTGACCCGGGCAAGCTGCTGCTTAAGGGTCTCCTCCATCTTCTCATTCTTCCCTGCTTCCGGGTAGAGGTTGACGTAGGCCTTATGGGTATTCTCCAGCAGATAAGTAGTGACTAATCCCTCAAAATATCCTGCATCCACCTTGGCCTTCAGGGAATTAAGCGGAGTGAGAGTATCGGAAAGGTCCATAGCCCTGGCGTCGTCGTAGAGCCAGGTATTGAGGAAGTTCAGGCCGTAGATCAGGCCCTTGGGATTCCGCCCGAAATTGGCCTCTCTGTACTTAAACTCAAAACTGTTGATGGCAGACCGGATAGCCCGGCGGTCGATGCCCTCTGCCGCCAGCTTCTTAAGCTCTGTCTCCAGTATCCGGATGAAATCCTGCTCTCTGCCCTTCCCGACATTCTTCACAATGATGGAGTAAACCGGCTGCTGGATCCCCGGATCAAAGCTGCTCTCCACCTCCTTGCCGATGCCGGCATCGATCAGGGCCTGCTTAACAGGTGCCCCCGGCATGGAAAGCAGCACATAGTCCAGAAGCTGAAGTCCCAGCATAAGCTCAGCGTCGCAGCTCCTGCCGCAGACTACGTTATAGCTTAGGAAGATGCCGTCCTTGTCACCCTCATCCTCAGATACCGAGTAGGTATCCTCCACCTTCACCGGAGCGGAGTAGGCTGACTGAAGGGGAATACGGGAGTCAATCTCCTCTGCCTTATAATCTTTTAAGTACTCTTCATGGATAAATGTCAGTTCCTTCTCAAAGTCCACATCGCCATAGAGGTAAATGTAGCTGTTGGAAGGATGATAATATCTGCTGTGGAAGCTCAGGAAGCCCTCCCTGGTAAGCTCCGGGATGGCATCGGGATCTCCGCCGGATTCGAAGGCATAGGGGGTATCCTTAAGCAGGGAGGACTGGATCCTTCTTGCAAGCACATCATCCGGTGAGGAGAAGACTCCCTTCATCTCGTTGTAAACCACCCCGTTGAACTTAAGCTCATCGTCCTTGTCATTCATCTCATAATGCCAGCCCTCCTGCTGCATGATCTCTTCCTTCCTGTAGATATTGGGATGGAAAACCGCATCCAGATAGACATGCATAAGATTGTGATAATCCTTGTCATTGCAGCTGGCAATGGGGTAAACGGTTTTATCCGGATAGGTCATGGCATTAAGAAATGTGTTAAGAGAGCCCTTGGCCAGCTCCACAAAGGGATCCTTGGAGGGAAACTTCTCAGACCCGCACAGAACCGAGTGCTCCAGGATATGAGCTACGCCGGTATCATCGGCCGGCGGTGTTCTGAAGGCAATGGAGAACACCTTGTTCTTGTCGTCGTTATCGATAAGCAGCACCCGGGCGCCTGAAACGATATGGCGAAAAAGGTATCCGTCACCGTTAAGCTCCTCAATCTTTCTGTGCTGCAGCAGCATATATTCTTTTAATGCTTCTATGTTAAGCATAAATCATCCTCCTGGCCTTTTTTCGATTATTCAATAGGGCAAAACCCAATAGTCTGCCCAGTTTATAAAATAATAGCAAAAAGGACAAGTTCCGTCAAGGAAACATCAGAGACAACATTGGGAAACTTTTGTCATTAGGGACTGCCGCACTAAAGCAGACCTCCTGAACAAAAAAACTGTCAGGCTTCCATATTACTTAAATATGAAAACCTGACAGTATGGGGAAGGCTGTTTTAGCTCAACAACCTCTTATTAGTTATTGATCAGCTTATCCTCATCAGACCAGCTGTAAAGCTTACGGATCTCCTCACCGATCTTCTCAGCCGGATGCTCTGCAGCAAGCTTTCTCATAGCCTTGAAATGTACCTGGGATCCTGCATCGGACATATCTAAGAGGAAGTCCTTGGCAAATGTACCATCCTGGATGTCAGCAAGGATCTTCTTCATGGCCTTCTTGGTGTCCTCAGTGATGATCTTGGGGCCTGTGACATAGTCGCCATACTCAGCAGTGTTGGAGATGGAATATCTCATTCCTGCAAAACCGGACTGATAGATCAGGTCAACGATCAGCTTCATCTCATGGATACACTCAAAGTAAGCATTACGTGGATCATAGCCGGCCTCACATAAGGTCTCAAAGCCTGCCTGCATCAGGGCGCATACGCCGCCGCATAATACAGCCTGCTCACCAAAGAGGTCAGTCTCTGTCTCTGTGCGGAATGTGGTCTCAAGGATTCCGGCCCTTGCTCCGCCGATACCAAGACCATAAGCTAATGCTCTGTCAAGAGCCTTGCCGGTGTAATCCTGCTCTACAGCTACCAGACAGGGAGTTCCCTTGCCAACCTGATACTCGGAACGAACAGTGTGGCCCGGAGCCTTGGGAGCGATCATGGTAACATCCACATATTTCGGCGGCTTGATGCATCCGAAATGAATATTGAAACCATGAGCGAACATGAGCATGTTGCCTTCTTCCAGGTTAGGCTCGATGCTCTCCTTGTAAAGACTGGCCTGCTTCTCATCATTAATCAGGATCATGATGATGTCAGCCTGCTTTGCTGCCTCGGCAGCAGTAAATACTTCAAACCCCTGTGCCTCAGCCTTGGCCCAGGATCTGCTTCCCTCGTAAAGGCCGATGATAACGTCACATCCTGATTCCTTTAAGTTAAGGGCATGGGCATGTCCCTGGCTTCCGTAACCGATAATTGCAATCTTTTTGCCTTCCAGTAATGATAAATTACAGTCATCCTGGTAGAAAATCTTAGCCGCCATTGTAGTATTCCTCCTGTTAAATAATATTCACTACACATTAAGATAAGTCCTGTGCACAAATTCTCTCTTGTGCTCCCGGACTTATCCGATAGACTCAAAGTGTATCATACTCCATTTTCAGGAACAAATCAAGGGTTCCTGTCATATTTATTCTAAAAAATGAAATATTTATCCTTCAATCCTTCATCACCACCAAGAATGAATATCTGGATATCAAAGGGTATCCATACCTCTTGCCAGTCCGGTGATGCCGGTACGAACAAGTTCCAGAATCTCGAAATCCTTCATCAGATTGAGGAAGGCATCCAGCTTGTTCTGGTTGCCGGTAAGCTCAATGATCAGGGAATTAACGGAAACATCCACAATCTTGGCACGGAATACATCTGCAATTGCTATGATGTCCTGCTTCTCTGTCCGGTCAGCCATGACCTTGACCAGAACCAGCTCACGGCAGACAGACTCCTTATCATACAGCTCTATGATTCGGCGCACATCCTCCAGCTTGGCAATCTGGTTGCGGATCTGTTCGAGAATGCGGTCATCTCCGCTGACCGTCACGGTGATTCTTGTATATCTGGGGTCGCTGGTTGCACCTGCTGTGATCGTATCAATATTATATCCTCTCCGGCTGAACAGAGAAGCCACTCTGGCCAGCACGCCGGGATTATTATCCACCAGCAGGGAAAGAACGATCTGTTTCATGTTAATAATCTCCTCTATTCTATGAAAGTTTATGGTCGAAAAAACAGCCGGATTCCTGATTCCATACATCTGCGGAATCCAAATCTGTAAAAATCTAATAAGTAGATATACCCTCTGTCTTTTCCGGATAATATCCCTGGATAAAGCGGTCATTGCCCACACCATACTCATCTTCAATCTGGGGATCTTCCCCGGTGCCGAAGATAAAGTACTGGAGTGCCTGCTGATTCCGCTCGTAATCTACCTGCATCACCCAGGCGCCGGACCCGTTCAGCCTGCCGGCTGAGTAGGAGCCCTCAAAGGGGATACGAAGCTGCTCGATCTCCGTGGTTCCCATAGTAATGACCGATGTCATCAGACTGCGGATCTGAGCTTCGGTAAGGTCAGTGGTCACATATTTCAGAGACTTCATGCAGATATTGGTGATGGTCATGATATCCTGACTCTTAAGCTCATTAAAGACGGAAATCAGGATCTTCCTCTGGCGGTCGGTCCGTCCGAACTCTCCCATCACATCCTGCCGGATCCGGCAGTAGGCCAGAGCCTGGTAGGGGGTCAGCACATTGGCCCCGGCTGTGACATTCTTCTCCCCATGCTTGGAATTCACATAGGCTGTCTGCAGGAAATATGCTTCAGCCTCAGTGAGGTCCATGGGTACACCGCCGATCAGATCCACCACTTCACGGAAGGCAGCCATATCCACCTCCACATAGCCATCCAGTCGGATGCCGAAATTCTGGGCGATGGTGGCATATTCCAGCTGGACGCCCCCGTAGGAATAGGCCGCATTGAACTTATGCATGCCATAACCCGGAATGTCAATGTACATATCTCTCATCAGCGAGGTCAGCTTAAGCTTGCCGTTTTTCAAATCCACCGTAGCGATCATGGTGGTATCAGACCGGCCGGGTTCGGTCTCATCAGCCCTCTTATCACAGCCGATCAGGAGGATGTTGACCACATCCTGATCATAGACCAGGTCAGCCTCCACCACATCAGCATTGCGCAGGGCAGTAACCGTATCCGTCTTGATGGTCTGGGTGGCAGCCCGATAATAGGCGGCCGCCGCTCCTCCTGCTGCGGAAGCCACAAACAATACTATCAGTACAAGGCATAGCAGAAGCTGTGCCAGAAAGCGGCGCTTCCGGCCTTTTTTCCTCGTTCGTTTTCCTTTTACCTTTTTCTTATCGTCATTCAAGTCTTATTCCCCCTGGAAAAAATGATATTCTATATCTTCTATATGATACCTTATACTAATTTGCTGATATATGCAAGATAAAAATTATTACAATTCGTCATATTTCATGATACTTTTGACACATTTTCCCTTTTTTCGGTATTGTCTATGCTATAAAAAAGGTCAATTCGGATCACGGGGACCGGTCCCAGTATCCGGGATTTAATGATATCTTAAGAATCAACGGCCGGGGGAGCTTCCTGTAATTCAGTCCCAGCTTATAACCGATATACTTGGCCGCATTCTGAAGGATGATATGGGGCAGATAGCCCCACTTTCCTTTGCGGATAAAGTAGAGGAGGGTCTGCTTCACCATACGGATCCCCTCAGATTCGGACCGGACCTTGAGGAAAAGACCGCCGGCATCCACCTGGGAAACTGCCAGATCAAAGTTCCGGGTCAGCTGCTGCCAGGCAGTATAATTATGCCAGTGCCATACCCGGGCATCAGCCACATAGGCGATTTTCTTTCCGGCCTCAATCAGCCTGGAGGCATAGATCATATCCTCGTTAAAAATGGTGTGAAGGGGGAATCCTCCCAGTTCATCATAGACCGACTTTCGGTAGGCTGCGCAGACATTGGAACAAAAGAAGGTCTTTATCCCAAGAGTGGGCAGATCTTCCCGTGATTTGATCCTGCTCGTTTTCGGGTAATTAAAAATCCTGGTGTAGGCTTCCACAGGGTTATCCTTGTAGTCTGCCATCTGCCGCCCATAGGCAGCGCAGATATCCTCATCCTCCGTGAAGGGCCTGACCAGATTCTCAATCATATACCGGTCTGCCGGGATGGCATCCTGAGTCAGAAGGAGGATAATATCCCCGTCACATCTGGCTGCCGCCATATTCCTGGTTCCCCCATGGTCAAAGTCTTTCTTTTTAATGTGTATAATCTCTCCCTGTGGGAGCTTATAAAACTCCTTGCTGTGAAAATAATCCTCTTCCGTATTGACCAGCAGGATCCTGTCGGGACGAAGGGTCTGTCTTCTCAGCATTCGAAGGTTTTTCTCCAGCTTATCATCCGGTTTATAGGTTGGTATGATCACATCAATTTTCATTTAATAACTCCTGTACAAGCTTTACGGCATCAGACGCATCTCTGGACCAGCCGTCAGCACCGATCTCGTCGGCAAAGCTCTGGGTCGTCACTGCACCGCCAATGATCACTTTGGTATTCATTCCCTGCTCATTCCGCAGGAGAATGGTGTCCTTCATCTTCATCATGGTTGTAGTCATCAGAGCCGACAGGGCGATCACGGCAGCATGATGCTCCTTAGCTGCTGCTATGATCTTGTCCGCCGGAACATCCTTACCCAGATCATACACCTGATAACCATAGTTTTTCAACATTAAAGCTACCAGATTCTTGCCGATATCATGGATATCTCCCTCCACAGTGGCGATCACGATGACAGGTCTTTCCTCCTGTCCGCCCCCTTCCGCCAGCATAGGCTCCAGATAGCTGATGGCCTCCTTCATGGCGTTGGCGCTGGAAATCAGCTGAGGGAGAAAGTATTTTTGTATATCAAAGAGCCGTCCGACTTCATTGATGGCCGGAATCAGCATATCATCAAGGATCTCCTTAGCCTTATGGCCCTGGTCAAGAGTCTCCATGACCAGGGGCACAATACCCTTCCGGTTTCCCTTGAGGACGGCTTCAAATACCGGGCTTATCTTATTTGCAGCCCCTTCTTCCCGGCTCCTGTCAGGGGCTGACCCTTTTTTTCCTGCTGTCTCTCCCCTGGGTGCCAGGGTAAGGGGACCCATCCTGCTCACCTGGTCGATATAGGCAATATCTGCCCCCTCCTTGTTCTTAAGGAGGTCAGAGGCAAAAGAGATTCCCATCAGCAGCTGGTTAGACGGGTTGGCGATAGCCATGGTCAGTCCGGTCTGAATAGCCATTGCAGCAAATGCACCGTTCACATAGGGTCGTTCCGGCAATCCGAAGGAAATATTGGAGAGTCCCATGGCAGTGGGAAGCTTCAGCTCCTCCTTGCAGTAGCGGATGGTCTCCAGGGTTTCCAGGGCTGCCTTCTTATTGGCCCCCACTGTGGTGACCAGTCCATCGACGATGATGCTGTCCCTGCTGATTCCCAATTTCTGCGCTTTATCAAGTATGGCATGGATATAGCCGATCTTCTCCTGGAGGCTTTCCGGCAGTCCGGCATCGGAAAGGGGCAGAAGGATAAACATGGCTCCATATTTTCTTGCAAGGGGAAGGAGCTTTTCCACCTTCTCCTTTTCCATGGAAATGGAATTGATCAGGGCCCGTCCAGGATATGCTCTCAAGGCTGCCTCCATCACGTCAACATAACTTGTGTCGATGCATAGGGGCAGGTCTGTCACCATGGTCACTCTCTGGATGGCAGACAGCATCATGACCTTCTCGTCGATACCGTTGGTTCCCATATTGATATCCAGGATGTGGGCACCCATCTCCTGCTGCTGCTCAGCCATCTCCTCCACGATATCAAGCTTACCCTCCCGAAGCTCCGCCTGAAGCTTCTTCTTCCCGGTGGGGTTGATCCGCTCACCGATGACCAGGAAGGGACCATCCAGGAGGATCTCCTGGCTCTTTCTCTCGGAAGCCAGCATGGCCGGGTGGATATTATGGGGTTTTTGTACGGAAAGTCCGGCAACTCCTTTGGCCAGCAGGCGGATATGGTCCGGTGTGGTCCCGCAGCAGCCGCCCAGCAGGGCTGCACCGGCCTCGATAAAGGCCGGCCCGAAGGCCGCAAACTCCTCAGGCCCCATGGGATATACCGTCTCCCCATCCTGAAGCAGGGGCAGACCGGCATTGGGCTTTACCAGGATAGGCACGCTGGCATATTCTTTCATCTGACGGACAAAGGGAACCATCTCCCCCGGTCCTGTGGAACAGTTAACTCCCACAACATCGGCTCCCAGACTTTGCAGCACCACCATGGCAGTCACCGGGTCAGTCCCGTAGAGAGTCCTGCCATCCTCCTGATAAGTCATGGAGGCAATTACCGGCAGATCGCAGATCTCCTTAATGGCAATCACTGCGGCTCTGGTCTCCGCAAGGCTCATCATGGTTTCCACCACAAAAAGATCCACCCCTGCCTCCAGCAGGTAGGCGGCCTGCTCCTTATAGATATCTACCAGATCCTCAAGCTTCATGGGACCTACCGGTTCAAGGGCAGTTCCGGTCATGGTCAGATCACCGGCCACCAAAGCCCGGCCTCCGGCAGCCCTCCTGCAGATTGCCACCAGACGCTTGTTGATTTCCTCTGTCCGGTCAGCCAGGCCATACTCGGCAAGCTTAACCCGGTTGCCGGAAAATGTGGGAGCATAAAGAATATCTGATCCTGCATCCACAAATCTCCTTTGCAGATCGATCAGAACATCCTCATGCTCCAGGATCCATAATTCCGGACATACCCCGGTGGGCATGCCCGCCTTCTGCAGATTGGATCCGGTCGCTCCATCCAGGATCAGGGGTCCTTCTTCCAATCTCTCATATAATTCTTCTCTTGTCATGGGATGCTACCTCGAAAAATTCAACACTTTATATAACTAAACCTATCAATATTATCGGTTATTATATCACACAGACCCTATACTGTCAAAATAATAAGACAGCAAATAAAATTGCTGCCTTTCACTATCTCTATTATATGGTCGAAACCTTACCTTCATACTCCAGATTAAGACGGCCCTTCATATTGCAGGCCAGTCCGATCTTTCTCATGCACCTCATCATGGACCGGTTATCATCTGTTCCGTATCTCTCAATGATGCTGACAAATTTATCAATGATATCCATGGCCTCCGGGTCTGACAGCTGGAAGGTCTGCACGATATCCTGGATATTCTTCTCATTGGTTGCGGTGAAGGTAAGCAAGGTGATCTGAAGAGCGGTAAATACATGGTAGAGAGCCCGGTTCATATCCGACATGCCGGATTTTAAGAAGGCAAACAGGTCACTCAGCCTCATGGTATCAATATCATCGATGTGCATATCGTAGGCTCTGAGCTTATTCTCCACATCGATATCCATAATCACGGAGCTGATCATCATGGCAACCTGATAGGCATCAAGATCATCCTCCCTGACCGGGGTGAGCACCGGAGCTTTCCTGCTCATCTGCTGACAGTAGATCATATCACGAATCAGGGCATTCTCGAATAACTCATCCGACAAGCCGTTATCCAGCTTTACGATAAATTCCTTCTTTCCCGTATCCATGGCTACCGGCCGGCTGATATCCTCCTGATTATCGGGATCCTGCTTTAAAAAGGTCACCGGATATACCAGCTCTTTCTCAAACCTGCGGTATACTGCTTCTGCCTTATCACTTAACTGCTTTCCTAATATCTCCATAACTGAACAAACTCCCTTATCTACAGTATCAACTTCCTGTTATATCGGGTCATAAGGTCAATCCTCACGACTCCGGTATGGTCAGTCTAGCAAAATAATATCTGTAATTCAAGATACATTTTTGCCCTAATCATGGGATGGTCTGCCATAATAGACATCTGCCCTTCCGGATATCTCGTTATAAAATACAGCTTCCGCTGTCTGCTTCAAGGGAACCACATAGATAGCTGCCAGCCCAAGAGTCAGCAGACAGAGCAGGTCCCAGCCGATAAAACTGAAACGCAGACAGAAGAGCTTCCACTTATTGCCCCTCATCATCTTTCTGGATGACCTCATGGCTTCAATCACCGGAAATGCAGGCCTCTCCTCAAGAACATAAGGGGTCATGGGGTAGATGAAGTACACGATGATCCCCGGCACAATCAGAAGCAGGGAACAGCAAAACACGATAAAAAACAGGCCGACTCTCATAGCAACGGCTTTCCAGAAAGAGCCAAAGCAGGAAAACAGGGAGGACAGCCTGGCCTTCTCTCTGTCAAGAAGAGAGAGATTATACTTTATGTAACCCAGATGAACAGCTCCTCCGAAAAAAAACTGGAAGAGAACAATGACTGCCATAACAAGAGGTATCAGAAAAAAGTAATTCGGAATATCCTCCAGATATCGAACTGCAGCTGCCATAAGGAGGCCGTAGCGGGCCCAGACAATGAAAGACATAAAAAAAACACCGAAAACAGCCGCCAATATAGCTGCAATAATCGAGGAAAACCAATGTCCTCTGAGCGAATCCCTGGCAATCGCCTTTATATCAGATGAACGCAGATTCATGTATCCTATCCTCCTAAAAACTCCTGACTAATACCTGCTCCTCTGTAAACAGGAAATTCAATCGTAATCGCCTTCTCCCCCCCCTTGTAAAAGAGGGAGTCACAATCGAAGCAGATGTTCAAAAATACAGGCTGCCACTTAATCAGGCAGCCCATACTTGCTTCAGATTCGATTGAAGTCCACATCAGACATCCCACATTTCCTTGATGCGCAGTACTTCATTCAGCGTCATGTTCATAAATGCCTCATTCTTAGGCTGATTGCTGAACGCATTGGTTTCTTTTCTGTAAGCGATCTCCTCATTAACTTCGTCAAGAGTGATGCCCTGATCCTTCAAAATCTTAGCTGCTTCATAGCCTCTCATGAAAATACCTCCTCTAAAAACTCAGAACTTATCTTTATTATATACCAAGTTCACATGTTTTTCCATAGTTATCTTATATTTATTCTTCTTATCCGGCCACGGATTGTTCTCTGGAATTATGCATATCGTGACATAGACTTTTTGGACCCCGGAATCATATGTTGTGAAACCTCTTATCATCCTTATCCTGCTCTCCCGCACCAAATCCAAGCTCATCATACTGAGCTTTTACCTCCTCCCAGGGAAGCACATCTCTCTCCTCCTTAAGGTAAGACAGGATATCGGCAATCCCCTCTCCGGTAAAAGCGCTGGTGTAGAAAATCTTCCTGCAGCCGGCAAGCTCAAGCCAGGCGGCAGCCTGGGCTGGATCGGCAGCCCAATGGTCAATTTTGGTGACTACTCCCACCACCTCCCGGTTGCATACCGGTGTCAGATTAGGGGAGTAGAGGGAATAGGGCTCCGTGGAATCCATCAGCAATCCTATGACATCTGCCTCCGCGGTAAAGACAGCCAGGGCAGAGATCAGATTCTTTGACTGCAGGTACTCTCCGGGCGTATCGATAATGGCGTCAAAGTGATTGACGTACTGCGTCTTATGATATGTGATCGTATTCCCCTTCATAGCCTGGGTCAGCGTTGTCTTGCCGGCCTCACTGCGGCCGATAAACATAATCTTACGCATACGCAATCTCCCTTCTGATGAATATCTTATCATTTATGGTAACAGAGCAAAACTCTTTTTGTCAATCATTATATGTATCCCTGTGTCATATAGGATCTCTTCCCGTCGAAAATCATTATAACATATCGACATTTATGCAGATGAAGATTCTAATAAATAAAAGAAGGGGCGGGCAGGATCTGCTTTAGATCCTGCCCGCCCCGGCTATGACTTAATTATTTTTTATAGCGATCCATCTGAGCCATAACAGCACAAGCTGCCAGGGACAGATAAGCCTGTTCCTTGGAATCACTTCTTGAAGTGATGGCAATCGGAATCTTGGCACCTACGATAACACCACAGCTGTTTGCTCTGGAGTTCATCTCAAGAATCTTGATCATGAGGTTGCCGCTCATCAGGTCGGGAGCCACGATACCATCGAACTCACCGCAGTACTCGCAGTCATACTTCTTCAATCTTGCTGCTTCCTTGCTGACAATCAGGTCATAAGGAATGGGTCCAACCAGGTTGCAGTCTGCAAAATGCTCTTCCTGCTGGTGAAGAACCAGGGTCTGCGCCTCAACAGTGTCCTTCATATGGAAACTGGGCTTCTCTACCAGGGAGAGGATTGCGATATTGGGCTTCTCCACTCCGATCAGTTTTAATGCCCGGACCATGTTCTTGATAACTTCTTTTCTCTGTTCGATAGACGGACGTACCAGGATGGTAGGATCGGAAATGGCCAGAATCTTCTCACAGTCCGGAATCTTTACCAGAACGACGTGGGTCATGAGACCTTCGCCGTCAAGAAGACGGTTGGACTTATTAAGAACAGGGAGGAGGAAGTCTCTGGTCTGGGTATTACCCCTCATGAGAACATCAGCCTCGCCGGCCTGGATCATATCGATGGCATACTGTACTGAGTTAGTATCCCTGGAAATCGGATGGAAATCAAACTCTCTGTCCTTAAGACCATACTGCTCAAGGATATCCCAGATCCTCTTATGGTTTCCGACAAGGATAGGATAGACAAAACCGGATTCCTGGGCATCGAATGCCCCTAAAAGGATATTCTCACACTCAGCGCCGGCAATAACCACACGAATGGGTTTCTTAAGCTCCCTGGCCTTATCTACGATCATATTAAAATCGGTAGGAAATTGTTCAGTCATAATAATAATACTCCCCTCATAATTAGAATATCAGTATAGCGAATTGCGAAACCACTGTCCCAGGATCGTCTTCCTTAAGTCCGGGCCAGGGTCCGCAATTCATATAATATCAGATTCTATCGTTTAAATCAATCCGCCAAACTTTAAGAACAACGGAGCAAATACCAGTGCCACAACTGTCATCAGCTTGATCAGGATGTTGATGGATGGTCCTGAAGTATCCTTGAAGGGGTCACCTACAGTATCACCGACTACGGCTGCGTGATGGGCCTCAGAGCCCGTGCCGCCATGGTTTCCATCCTCGATGGACTTCTTGGCGTTATCCCATGCACCACCGGAGTTGGACATAAAGATTGCCAGCATAACACCGGTAACCAGGGCACCGGCCAGAAGTCCGCCCAGAGCATCCGGTCCTAAGAGAAGACCGATTAAGAGCGGGGCGATAACTGCCATAACACCGGGTACCATCATCTCTCTTAAAGCAGCCTGAGTAGAGATAGCTACACAGGATGTATAATCCGGCTTGCCTGTTCCTTCCAGGATTCCGGGGATGGTTCTGAACTGTCTGCGGACTTCCTCGATCATCTTGTAAGCAGCCTTGGATACGGAATCCATGGTAAATGCTGAGAAGAGGAAGGGAAGCATACCGCCGATAAAGAGACCGACGATTACCTTATAGTCAAGCAGGTCGATGCCGCTCTCAAAGAGCCCGACTGCCTGAGCATAGGAAACGAAAAGTGCCAGAGCGGTGAGGGCTGCGGAACCAATGGCAAATCCCTTACCCATGGCTGCTGTGGTATTACCAACAGCGTCCAGCTTATCCGTGATCTTACGAACTCCCTTGGGAAGGTGGGCCATCTCTGCGATACCACCTGCATTATCAGCGATGGGGCCGTAGGCATCAACGGCTACGGTGATACCTGTGGTGGAAAGCATGCCGACAGCTGCCAGGGCGATTCCGTAGAGGCCTGCAAACTTGAATGCACCGATGATGCCGATGGCAATCAGTACGATCGGGATAGCTGTGGACTGGAAACCAACTGCGATACCGGAAATAACGGTGGTAGCCGGACCGGTCTCAGACTGCTGGGCAATCTTCTGAACAAAACGGTAATCTCCGGATGTGTAAACCTCGGTGATGAAACCGATGATCAGACCAACCGCCAGACCAAAGATGATGGCAATGGCCTCGTTGAAGCGGCCGAAGAATACCTTACTTAAGATGAGAACGCCGACAACAACAATCACACTGGCGGAATAGTTACCGAAATTCAATGCCTTATGGGGGCTGGAATTCTCATCACCCTTAACGAAGAAGGTACCGATGATGCTGGCCAGGATTCCCAGGGCTGCGATCAGCAGAGGAAATACTGCTCCATTTACCTGATAACTGACCACACCTAAGGTGATGGCGGAAACGATGGAACCCACATAGGACTCGAAAAGGTCAGCGCCCATACCGGCAACGTCACCCACGTTATCACCTACGTTATCTGCGATAACCGCCGGGTTACGCGGGTCATCCTCAGGGATACCGGCCTCAACCTTACCAACCAGGTCAGCACCCACGTCAGCAGCCTTGGTGTAGATACCGCCGCCCACACGGGCAAATAAAGCGATGGATGATGCACCCAGTGAGAATCCGGACAGTACATCCGGATTGCCGGTTACGATGTAGATCACGCTGGCTCCAAAAAGACCGAAACCAACAACACACATACCCATAACAGCTCCGCCGGAGAAAGCAACGGACAAAGCCTTGTTCATACCGCCATCCTTGGCAGCAGCTGCCGTGCGGACATTAGCCTTGGTGGCAATATTCATACCGATATAGCCGGCAGCCGTGGAGAATGCAGCTCCTACCAGGAAGCATACGGCTGTCACCCAGCTGATACCTACTCCAATCAGAACAAACAGAATGATAACGAAAAAGATAAGAATCCTGTACTCGGCCATAAGGAATGCCTTGGCACCCTCATGAATAAATGCAGCGATCTCCTTCATCCTGTCTGTTCCTGCATCTTGTTTTGAAACTTTCTGAATCAGATAAAAGGCAAATAAAAGTGCACACACGCCAAGGACCGGTGCAACATATGCCAGATTACCTAAGTTCACTCCCATAACAGTGTCCTCCTTATAAAATGTAATGTAGGGGCATGTTTATCATAATCTGCCCTCTTATGCGCCAGTATATGCAGGAATTACGGGCTCCATATTCAGATTCCGACTAAAATGCAAAAGGCATAAGATGCGCAGACTGCACTTCCCCTTTTACTGACATAGCAATATTATCCTGTTAACTCTTTCATTTGTAAATGTTATTTCTTGTTATTGAAAGGTATTCGTTTGTTTCATGAAAGTTTTTCGGACAATCCTTTTCTAATCGCCCCATCCCCATATTTACTGTTTATGGAGTTCATGGCAGCTTCCAGTTTTTTCTTTCGATTCTCTTTATCCTGCTTTTCTCTCTCCGGTTTTTTTCTCTCTTTCTCCTGCCGTTCTCTCTCCCTCTTCTCTTTTTCCTCTTTCTCCTGTTTTTCTCTCTCCCTCTTCTCTTTTTCCTCTTTCTCCTGTTTTTCTCTCTCCCTCTTCTCTTCCAGTGTTTTGCGGATTTCCGGCATGATCTGCTCATAATCTGCAAAGGACATCTGAGTGGGCTGGCTGTCCTCAATAAGCCTGGTGGCCCTAATGCCCAGGAGGCGGACCGGTTCTCCGCTCCAGAGCTCATCAAAAAGCTTCATGGCTGTCTGGAGAATCCTGTCTGCGGAAGCAGTCTCGGAATCCAGCATGCACTGGTGGGACACTGACTGGAAGGAGGCATATTTAATCTCTGTACAGACATTTCCCGCTTTGAAATGCTGTTTTTTCAGCCGGTCTGCCACCTTGCCCGCCAGCTTCTTAAGGACCTGGTAAGCCTCCTCCCGGTTCCTGACATCAGAAGACAGGGTGGTGGAGTGACCGATTCCCTTGGCCCTGTCCCGCTGGGGCTTAACCTTGGACCGGTCTTCCCCTCTGGCATATCTTTGCAGGAGCATGCCGTGCTTTTTCAGATGAGCTTCAATCAGTGTGGAATCTGCCAGAGCCAGGTCACCGATGGTATCAATCCCCATGGCATTAAGCTTCTTAGCCGCGCTCCGCCCGCACATATAGAGTTCTCCCACCGGCAGAGGCCACATTTTCTCCTGAATCTCATGCTGGTAAAGGGTATGGGTCTTATCAGGCTTCTCAAAATCGGAGGCCATCTTGGCCAGAACCTTCCTGTCGGAGATCCCCACATTGACGGTATAGCCAAACTGTTTATATACGCCTTCTCTTATGATTCGTGCAGCCTCCTCAGGAGAAGGATACCTGGTCCGGATCGGGGTGTAATCCAGATAGCACTCATCCACGCTGACCTGCTCGATCACAGGGCAGATCCCCGTAAGAAACTCCATCAGCTGCCGGCTCATCTCCCGGTAGTAATGATGGTCCGGCGGTACGGAGACCAGGGTCGGGCACTTCTTAAGAGCCGTCATGACCGGTTCTCCGGTTTTTATCCCATACTTCTTTGCCTGAATGGATTTTGCCAGAACCACCCCGTGCCGGGTCTTTATGTCACCGCCCACAATTGAGGGAATGGTCCGCAGATCCCTGTCAGATCCCTGCTTAAGCTCACGGATGGCAGACCAGCTTAAGAAGGCAGAGTTTACATCGATGTGAAAGATGATCTGATCATATTGAGAAAACATAGGATATCCTTTCCCTTTATATAAAATCGTCATGATATCAGGAAGGGCTCATAATGCTGTCTCCCGTCAGACAGACAGCATTATGAGCCCTTCCTGCTTGGCATCAAGAGCACCATCATGCATTCCCGGCGCCTGCTATAAGCCAGCTATACCGAAATAAATCTTACCGGTCACTCGTCCAGCTTGGGAAGGTCCACACTTCCCATGGCCGCCAGACTTCTCACATCATCACATATGGCAAGTATCTCCGGGGGAACCTTCTGATCACTGCCGCCATAAGTGGCTTTGAGTATCCCAATATAATCCTGGCTGATTTTTTTTAGTTTTTTATCGGATATGATGTCAATCTTCTTATCCGGATACTTAAACCGGCGGTACTGATGGTATGTATTCCGGTCATGAATGTAATCGAAGAGCTTTTTTGCCTTCTCCTTATTATAGGTGTCCTGCATGCAGCACTTGGTCACCTGGTAAAGATCCATGGCATCCTCGAAAGCATTATGGGCGGTATAGTGATCCATATCACAGATATACTTCATATCCGCCAGGCTGACTGTGGTTCCCGTCCCGAAAACCCTGCTCGTCAGCCGCCTTGTCAGATCGCTTACCTGATTGATGATCTTCCTGTGCCTCTTTGAGATGGACCGATGATTCCTCATGGCATCGTCCTCAAGGGTCTTGTGGTCGTTCCCCCAGACCAGGATCTCCCGAACCGGGTAATCCTGAAATATCTCTGTCATCCTGGTAAAAACCTGTTCGTAATCCGGCGCCTCATCGATTTCCCTCTGGGTAAGGCCGGTGAGCGACTTGCAATAACCGGTAAGCCTGGGATTATAATGAGGGCGAATCGGTGAATAGTAGGTTGCCGCCACATTAAAGTGCCGGTCCGTGATCACCAGTCCCACGGATATTACCTCGCTGCTGTGTCTGCGGTCGAAACCTCTGTCAGAATCCATATAGCAGGTGTACTCCGCATCAAAAAAAGCCAGATACTTATCTTTTTCCCGGCTGCGTCCGCGCCGTCTTCCCCGGTGGGAGCTGCGGGAGGAATGTGCTGCTTTGCTCTGCGTCTCTCCCATAGAACCTCCTTTCGCCTATTATAAATATTATTAATAAGACAGTATTTCCGTCCCATCCTCCGTGATCAGAATCGTGTATTCCCACTGGGCGGAGGGCATCCCATCTTCTGTGTAGATGGTCCATCCATCATCCGCATCCTGATAGACATCGGGCCTGCCCATATTGACCATGGGCTCGATGGTCAGGGTCATCCCGGGCACAAAGAGAAGTCCCGTATCAGGAGTACCGATGTGGTTCACCCAGGGGTCCTCGTGGAAATGTACACCGCAGCCGTGGCCGCCGATTTCCCGGACGATGGTATAGCCATTCTCTGTGGCATGCTTATTGCAGGCGTAACCCATATCTCCCATGGTTCCCCAGGGTTTTGTTGCCGCAAGGGCAAGGTCAAGACACTCCTTGGTTACCTCCACAAGCTTCCTCTTTTCCTCCGGCACATCCCCTATGCAGAACATGCGGGAGGCATCTCCAAAGTATCCGTTATAGATTGTGGTACAGTCAACATTGACGATATCCCCGTTTTTTAAGACCTGGTTTTCATTCGGGATTCCATGGCAGACCACATCATCCACGGAGATGCAGACACTCTTGGGATAGCCCTGATAACCCAGGCAGGCGGGAATACAGCCAAGCTCTCTGGTGTAGGCCTCTATCCTGCGGTCAAGCTCCTCTGTCGTCACCCCCTCCCTGACAAAAGGAGTAATGTAATCCAGAACCATGGTATTCATCCTGCCCGCTTCCCGAATTCCGGCAATCTGCTCCGGCGTTTTGATCATGGAATGGTCAGGGACCTCATAGCCCCTGTTCTGGTAATCCTTTATCCTGTTGTCAAAGGACATATGACATGTCTTATATTTTCTCCCGCTGCCACACCAGCACTTGTCATTTCTGCCTATTTTCATCTTGATGTCTCCTTAGAAAAACTTTCCACATAATCGAAGGGAGTCCCTGTCGGAACTCCCTTTATATGGCTTCCCTTATATGAATTATAACGCAATAATTCTCCTGGTGCAATACATTTATGATTGCAGCTGATGATGATATTTCGATGATAAACATCCATGAGTAATCATAGGAGGTACTGACCTGTTACAATAATCATACTGCCTATTTTCTGATAAGAAGGGATTTGCCTGTCATTTCTTCAGGCTGCTCCATCCCCATCATCTCGATCAGGGTCGGTGCGATATCTGCCAGGCATCCGCCTTCTCTTAAGGTGTAATCCCGGTCATAGTTGATCAGGATGAAAGGCACGGGGTTGGTGGTATGTGCGGTATGAGGTGCACCGGTCTCGTAATCGATCATCTTCTCGCAGTTTCCATGATCTGCGCAGAGGAACATCTGACCGCCTACCTCTTTGATGGCTCTCACTGCCCTGCCGACACAGGTATCGACCGTTTCCACGGCCTTGATGGCTGCTTCCATGACACCGGTGTGTCCAACCATATCCGGGTTGGCAAAGTTGATCACAATCACATCATACTTTCCGGAATGGATTGCATTTACCAGGTTATCGCAGACCTCAGGAGCGCTCATCTCCGGCTGCAGGTCATAGGTTGCCACGGCCGGGGACTTAACCAGGAGCCGTTCCTCTCCTTCATTGGGCACTTCCACACCGCCGTTAAAGAAGAAGGTGACATGGGCATACTTCTCTGTCTCAGCGGTCCGAAGCTGCTTGAGGCCATTGGCCGCAAGGAACTCTCCGAATGTGTTGGTGACTTCTTCCTTATGGAAGGCAATCAGCTTATTGGGAATGGTGGGGTCATAGTCGGTAAAGCATACATAGGTCAGGGGGAAGAAGCCGTTTCTTCTCTCAAAACCGGTAAAGTCGGAGTCACAGAGGGAACGGGTTATCTCCCTGGCCCGGTCCGGACGGAAGTTATAGAAGATGATGGAATCATGGGGCTTAATCTGACCCACCGGTTTTCCATCCTTCTCAATCACCGTGGGGATCACAAACTCATCGGTCACCCCTGCTGCATAGGAATCTTCCATCACCTTGATGGGGTCTGTTCCCTTGATACCCTCGCCGTAAACTAAAGCGGCATAAGCCTTCTCCACGCGGTCCCAGTTGGTATCCCGGTCCATAGCATAGTAGCGGCCCTCGATGGTGGCGATGCTTCCCACACCGATCTCCTCCATCTTATCCATAAGCTGGGCAATGTAATCCTTGCCGGATGCCGGGGGTGTATCCCTGCCATCCAGGAAACAGTGTACCACAACATCAGTAAGTCCATTCTGCTTTGCCAGTTTAAGAAGGCCATACAGATGGGTATTGTGGCTGTGCACGCCCCCGTCGGAAAGAAGCCCGTACATATGCAGGGTGGAATTGTTCTTCTTACAATTATCCACTGCGGCAAGCAGCTCCGGAATCCGGAAAAAATCACCATCCTGGATGGACTTGGTCACCCTGGTAAGCTCCTGATAGACAATGCGGCCGGCACCCATATTGAGATGACCCACCTCAGAGTTACCCATCTGACCATCGGGAAGTCCGACAGCCATGCCGCTGGCATTGCCGGCGACAAAAGGACACTCTGCCATCAGCTTATCAATGACCGGAGTATTGGCCTGGGCAATGGCATTACCCTCCGGGTTGTCATTAAGTCCAAAACCGTCTAATATCATCAATACGGTTGGTTTTTTGCTCATAGTGTAATCTCCTGATATTTGATTACTTATTATAGTTAACGATAGCTCCAAAATCAGCTTTCAGGCTGGCTCCGCCTACCAGACCGCCGTCGATATCCGGCTGTGCGAAGAGGTCAGGAGCTGTCTTGGCGTTTACGCTTCCGCCGTACTGAATGCGGATGGCATCTGCCGTTGCCTGATCATAGATCTCGGCGATGCACTCACGGATCTTGCCGCATACTTCCTGAGCCTGCTCAGTTGTGGCGGTCTTACCGGTTCCGATAGCCCAGATTGGTTCATAGGCGATCACGATGGTCTTAGCCTGGTCTGCTGTCACACCAAGAAGGCCGATCTTAACCTGCTGACGGATAAAATCAACTGTCACGCTCTGCTCTCTCTGCTCCAGAGTCTCGCCGCAGCACATGATCGGGGTGATGCCATGCTCTAATGCCTTTAATACCTTCTTGTTTACGGTCTGGTCTGTCTCAGCAAAGTACTCTCTTCTCTCGGAATGTCCGATGACAACATACTTCACTCCAACATCGGTAAGCATAGCCGGGGAGATCTCTCCTGTGTAAGCACCGCTCTCCTCATAGTACATATTCTCGGCACCAATGCTGATATTGGAACCCTTGGCTGCCTCGATTGCAGGAATGATATCGATGGCAGGTACACAGAAGACAACGTCCACATCATCATTGGCCACCAGGGGCTTTAACATATTGACAAGCTCAACAGCCTCACTCGGAGTTTTGTTCATTTTCCAGTTACCGGCAACAATTTTCCTACGCATGTTCTATTCCTCTTTTCTATATAGTCATTAATCATTCTAATCTGAGTTATCAATGGACGCATCTATCTGTATTAGCTGTTTGCGTCCATCACTCTCTCAGAGTTTTACTCTTTTTTTGGAGTTTTTGATGGACACATCACGCTGCTTTGACCGTTTGCGTCCATCAAAACCCTGAAATATGAGAATTCTTATTTGTCATTGGCTGCTGCAACGCCAGGAAGTTCCTTGCCCTCAAGGAATTCAAGGGATGCTCCGCCGCCAGTGGAGATATGGCTCATCTTGTCGCCATAGCCCAGCTGGTTTACTGCTGCTGCGGAATCGCCGCCGCCGATGATAGTGGTGGCATCTGTCTCAGCAAGGGCTGCTGCCACTGCCTTGGTTCCTGCTGCAAGAATCGGATTCTCGAACACGCCCATGGGTCCGTTCCAGACAACAGTTTTTGCTGTCTTAACGGCATTGGAGTAGGCCTCGATGGTCTTAGGCCCGATATCCATACCCATCTTGTCTGCAGGGATGGCATCAGAGGAAACAACCTCCGTGGCAATCTCCGCATCAATCGGGTTGGGGAACTCTGCCGTAGTCACTGTATCGATAGGAAGAAGAAGCTGCTTTCCAAGCTTTTCCGCCTTTTCGATCATTTCCTTGCAGTAATCGATCTTGGTCTCATCCAGTAAGGATGTGCCAATCTCATAGCCCTTAGCCTTAAGGAAGGTGTAGGCCATACCGCCGCCGATGATCAGAGTGTCACATTTTTCAAGAAGGTTGGAGATAACATTGAGCTTGTCAGCTACCTTTGCGCCGCCCAGGATGGCCACGAAAGGACGAACCGGATTCTCAACGGCATTGCCCAGGAAATCAATCTCCTTCTGCATCAGATATCCGACAACTGCTGTATCCACATACTCTGTCACGCCGACATTGGAGCAGTGTGCTCTGTGAGCGGTACCGAATGCGTCATTAACAAACACGTCTGCAAGGGAGGCAAGATCCTTGGAGAATTCCTCGCCGTTCTTGGTCTCTTCCTTACGATAGCGGGTATTCTGTAATAAAACAACATCGCCGTCAGCCATAGCGGCAACTGCTGCCCTGGCATTTTCGCCGACCACATTGTCATCTGCCGCAAACTTCACTTCCTGGCCTAAAAGCTCGGAAAGACGGGCAGCTACAGGAGCTAAAGATAATTCCGGCTTGGGCTCTCCCTTTGGCTTGCCCAGGTGGGAGCAAAGAATTACCTTGCCGCCGTCGGCGATCAGCTTCTTAATGGTCGGGAGAGCTGCCACGAGACGGTTCTCATCTGTGATCTTTCCATCCTTTAAAGGAACATTGAAATCGCATCTGCAGAGGACGCGCAGGCCTTTTACATTGATATCGTCAACAGACTTTTTATTCAAAGACATGATTGGACTCCTTTCAAAAAATATAAAATGATTAAAAAGGGTCCGGTCCAAAAGACCGGACCCAAGTTTGGATCGAATGAATCAGATTATGCTAATTCAGCGAAATATTTGATTGTACGAACCATCTGAGATGTGTAGCTGTTCTCATTGTCATACCAGGAAACTACCTGAACCTCATAAAGATCATCAGATACCTTGTTAACCATGGTCTGAGTAGAATCGAATAAGGAACCGAATCTCATACCTACGATATCGGAGGAAACGATCTCGTCCTCATTGTATCCGAAGGACTCGTTAGCTGCTGCCTTCATTGCTGCGTTGATGCCGTCAACAGTGATATCAGCACCCTTAACAACTGCGGTAAGGATAGTGGTGGATCCTGTAGGTGTAGGAACACGCTGAGCAGCGCCGATGAGCTTGCCGTTCAGTTCAGGGATTACAAGGCCGATAGCCTTGGCTGCGCCTGTGCTGTTGGGAACGATGTTAACAGCTGCTGCACGGGAACGTCTCTTGTCGCCCTTTCTCTGCGGTCCGTCAAGTGTCATCTGGTCGCCTGTGTAAGCGTGGATTGTACACATGATACCAGCCTGGATCGGAGCATACTTGTTAAGAGCGTCTGCCATAGGTGCAAGACAGTTTGTGGTACAGGAAGCTGCGGAAATGATGGTATCTTCAGCTTTCAGAATGTCATGATTTGTGTTGTAAACAACTGTAGGAAGATCATTTCCTGCCGGAGCGGAAATAACAACCTTCTTAGCGCCTGCATTGATATGAGCCTGAGCTTTTGCCTTGCTGGTGTAGAAACCGGAGCACTCTAATACAACGTCAACACCGATCTCGCCCCAGGGACAGTTGTTAGCATCCGGGAATGCATAGATCTTGATTTCTTTGCCGTCTACGGTGATGGAATCTTCGCCTGCGGAAACTGTGCTTGCCAGTGCATAGGTTCCCTGGGAAGAATCGTACTTTAATAAATGAGCAAGCATCTCAGGGCTTGTCAGATCGTTGATTGCTACAACTTCGTAACCCTCAGCGCCGAACATCTGTCTGAATGCTAAACGTCCAATACGTCCAAATCCGTTGATCGCAACTTTTACTGCCATGTTGAATTCCTCCTAAGTTTAGAATAATTGATTAAAGGTTTATGCGGCTTTAAACCGCATGGGTCTGGCATTGCTTGCCAAATCTTTAACTATTCTACCTTTTTTCTTAATAGAATGCAAGAGTATTTTCCACAAAAATTGAAATAATTATGCTATAGTATGAAAAGAGTTCTAAAAATTAACCAGGAGGACATATAACATGATCATCTGCGATACACATCTTCACACATCCTTTTCATCCGATTCCCAGGCACCCATGGAAGATATGATAAAAGAAGCCATACATCTGGGTCTTAAAACTATCTGTTTTACGGAACATTATGATGCTGATTTCCCTGAGATAGAAAGCGGTCTGGACTTCTCTCTTGATTTTGATGCCTACTATTGTAAATGGAAGGAACTGAGTGAAAAATACAGGGACCGGATCGAAGTTCTTCACGGCATAGAGCTGGGTGTCCAGCCCCATCTGGGTCCGGAGCTTGATGCCTTCTATGAAAACTATGGCGGCCGCTACGACTACATCATTCATTCCACCCATCTGGTTGACCGTCTGGATCCCTACGAGAGAAAATATTTTGACAGCTACGGGGCCAAAGAAGGGCTTGGGCGGTACTTTGAGGAAACCTACGAGAATCTGAAGGTTTTTGATCATTACCAGTCTGCCGGCCATCTGGACTATGCGGCAAGATATATGTCAAAACCCTGCCCGGAATTCTCCTACCGGGACTACGGAGACCTGCTGGATGCCATACTCACCCACATTATCAGCCGTGATAAGGCCCTGGAGGTCAATACTTCAGGACTTAAGGCCGGACTTGACTGGCCCAATCCTCATATGGAGATTCTGAAAAGATACCATGAGCTTGGCGGCAGAAGGATCACCCTTGGCAGCGACGCCCACAGGCCGGAACACATGGCTTATGATTTTCACAAACTGCCTGATATCCTGAAGGAAGCCGGGTTCGATCATTATGAGTATTATAAAAAGCAGAAACCGATTCTCGTCATGTTATGATTTTCTAGCCAATCTACCGGTACAAAACAACTTAGGCGTCTGCTGGTTTGGTAAAACAGTTTAAACAGCTAAACTAAATGAAGTTTCGATAGGTAAAAAAATCATTTTTTGAACACAAAACCGCATATCCAGATGATTCGTTAAGTGATTTTGAAATTTTTCAAGTTGAAAATGCAGTTTTTTCAATTTTTATATTGATTATGCCACCAAGATAATGTATAATAGGGTTCGTTGATGTAAACTTAACAATCCATGATTACAGAATACGGATATGATACTCGCAGATGATTTCACCCGGCAGCCTGCCTTTGACATAGGAATTCTTCTGTTATCTGCTATCTGTAATTATAGTATTTTTAATGTGACAAGGAGGAAACTAGTTATGTCGTATGTTGATGACGTTCTCGCAAGAGTGATTGCCAAGAATCCAAGTGAACCGGAATTCCATCAGGCCGTTACAGAGGTTTTTGAGTCCTTACGTCCCGTGATCGAGGCCAATGAAGACTTTTATAAGAAGGAAGCCATCCTGGAGCGTATTACCGAGCCGGAAAGAATGATCAAATTCCGTGTTCCATGGGTAGATGATAAGGGCCAGGTACAGGTGAATATGGGTATCCGTGTACAGTTCAACAGTGCGATTGGACCTTACAAGGGAGGTTTACGTTTCCATCCTTCCGTTAATCAGGGTATTATCAAGTTCTTAGGCTTTGAGCAGATTTTCAAGAATTCTCTTACCGGTCTCCCCATCGGCGGCGGCAAGGGTGGTTCCGACTTTGACCCCAAGGGCAAGTCTGACCGTGAAGTTATGGCCTTCTGCCAGAGCTTTATGACAGAGCTTTGCAAGCACATCGGTGCTGATACAGACGTTCCTGCCGGTGATATCGGTGTGGGCGGCAGAGAGATTGGATATCTCTTCGGACAGTACAAGAGAATCCGCGGCCTCTATGAAGGCGTTCTTACCGGAAAGGGTCTCACCTTCGGCGGATCTCTGGCAAGAACTGAGGCAACCGGCTATGGTCTGGTTTACCTTACTGACGAACTTCTCAAGTGCCACGGCGACAGCTTCGAGGGCAAAACTGTCGTAGTATCCGGTGCCGGCAACGTAGCTATCTATGCTATCGAAAAAGTACATCAGTTAGGCGGCAAGGTGGTTACCTGCTCCGACTCCTCAGGCTGGGTATATGATCCGGAAGGCATCGACCTTGATGCATTAAAGGAGATCAAGGAAGTGAACCGCGCCCGTCTCACAGAGTACAAGAAGTACCGTCCGGACAGCGAGTACCATGAAGGCCGCGGCGTATGGCAGATCAAGTGTGACGTTGCCCTTCCATGCGCAACACAGAACGAGCTTCTTATCGATGACGCCAAGCAGTTAGTCGCTAACGGAGTAAAGGCTGTTTGTGAAGGTGCCAACATGCCTACTACACTCGACGCCACCAAGTATCTCCAGGACAACGGTGTCCTCTTCGTTCCCGGCAAGGCAAGCAATGCCGGCGGCGTTGCCACATCCGCTCTTGAGATGTCCCAGAACAGCGAGAGACTGAGCTGGACCTTCGAGGAAGTTGATGCCAAGCTGAAAGGCATCATGGTTAACATTTATCACAACATCGATGACGCAGCTAAACGCTACGGCAAGGAAGGCGACTATGTAACAGGCGCTAATATTGCCGGTTTCGAGAAAGTTGTTGAGGCAATGCTTGCTCAGGGTGTTTGCTGATAAAGACATGCTCGCAAGTTTTGCCGCTGGATTCGATTGACAGGAATATTTGAAAAGAACATTAAAGAACCCAGGTTTGTGCCCGGGTTCTTTTTGTAATGTTTTGTTTAAAGTCCACCCCTACTTATGATAAGGATGATTATTTAGGATCCGATACCCTCTGTAAATCTGCTCTGCCAGCACCACACCGCACAAACCTGTGCCCATGGACAGATCGGAAAGATTTAGTATGTGAATATCTTTCTTATCCCGTATGACGATCTCACACCAATCCTTCTGCGTAATGATATCAGGAATAAAATATGCCAGCTTGCTGTTTCCACTCATCTCGAAGGAGCCAAGCATCCTGCTGAATTCTTCAGATGATACAGATTCCTTACCGGGTAATACCAGCACTTTTTGATCATGCTCAGCCCAGGCTTTCTCCCATTCTTTCTGCTTTCCAATAATAGTACAGCTTATCTTACAGTATCTGGACAGCCTCTTCATATATTCATCAATGGCTTTTTTATGATATGACTTACTATTTTTTTTTCCAAAAAGATATAATTCGTACTTCATAGAAATCTCCGTCGGCATCATGGAAAACACGAAAAAAGCCATGGATCTTACAATCACATGGCTGATTCACTATTCCAACAGGAGTTTATCAATCTCCATCATCGCAGAACATCCCACTTTACAGCAGATAATTGATATAGGTCCGGATCGTTGTCATCCCTACGGCAAGCACGACACAGTCCTTGTCTGCCAGATAATAAGTCCCATCCTCACCCTTAAATAGATGAATATCTTTCGCAAGACATCTGTCTTTCGCATTCGGATCCAGCATAATAAAATAATCATCTGCCAGCTTTGCCTGGATAAATGTATCTGTTCCGTCAATCTCATGTTGAACCAGTGTTGCCATAGCCATACCTCCTCTAAGGGACAACAATCAGTATGCCATAAACCCCTTGAGATCCTCGATCAGGTCATCTACATCAAGGCCATGTACATCTGCTGCCTGTTCCAGGGTTTCCCTCTGGGCTGAGGGACATCCGAGACAGTGCATACCTATACTGGTCAGGACTCCTCCGATCTCCGGGTCCATGTTAAGCAGTTCACCGATGGTTGTATCCTTTGTTAATCTTCTCATAATATATATCCTCCTCATATTATCATATAATCTGCTTCCAATATTGGAATATCTGTTTCCATCATTAGAAAATGCTGAACCAGTCCCTTCTGCAAGGGAAGGAACTACACATCAGATATCATTCTCTCAAAGTATAAGATCGAAATACTCTATTAATCGAAAGAGGAGCACAGTTCTTAATCTCTGCACTCCTCTTTCAAACGATCCAGAAGAGACTCGAACTCCCGACACACGGCTCCGGAAACCGTTGCTCTATCCAACTGAGCTACTGGACCACTGGAAAGCCAAACTTTCCGACAGCTATTATACTACAGCTCCGGGATATTTGCAAGATGAAAGTTTACCGAGAATTATACGAGAATGGAAATCCAAATCCGAATGAACTTTACCCATTACTTTATCGCTGCTCATATTTTCCTTATATAATACATATCCTTTATAAACCACTCCGACGGAATCTTATCTATGTCCTACAAAAAAACAATCCTGACGGGAACCTTGCTGCTGACTATCTCCGGAATACTGTCAAGGATTCTGGGCTTCTATAACAGAATATTCCTTGCAGATCTTATTGGCGCTAAGGAGCTGGGTATATACTCTCTCATCTTCCCTGCATATGCTCTCTGTTTCACCCTGGTCTGTCATGGATTTGAGACAGGCATCTCCAATATGACCTCCCGCCTTTATGCGGGAAGACAGGGGAATCAGGCCAGGAGGCTTGTCCATCTTACCTGCCTGATCAACCTGGTCAGTTCCTTACTATTAACCATATTTCTGTATAAAACTTCATGTTATTTGAGTAAATACCTGCTAAAAAACCCTTCCTGCCAGGAGCCTCTGCGCATTGCATCCCTGGCTCTTCCCTTCGTTGCAGTCAAAGCCTGCATTCATGGCTATTATATCGGCAGGGGCAAATCCGGTGTCTCCGCCTTCAGCCAGCTTATTGAACAATCTGCCAGGGTGGTTTCCATCTATCTTTTGTCCATCACTCTCTATGCTGCCTCTGCTGATGTCCGCCTGGCAGTCTGGGGTATGGTCTGCGGAGAGGCTGTATCTGCTGTCTACACAATTTTCGCCTATCTCTACACGATCCTTCTCCGACCTTATCTGATGGAAAGGAAATCTACCAGAACAATCCCCCATAACAGTCATAAAGGAATTGGTCCGGGAAAAACATGCAGCAGTTTTCATGAATGCACTGAGACAAAGCGGACTCAGACTCGCGCCCTCCTCAGGGACTTCTTCTCTTTCAGCATCCCCCTGACCGTCAATCATTTTTGTCTGACAATGGTAAGCAGCCTTGAGTCCATCCTGATTCCCTATGTCCTTATGCAGCATTTTGGAGATCAGGACCTGGCCCTTGCCGCCTTCGGCAGACTGACAGGAATGGCTCTGCCCTTTCTCTATTTTCCTGCCGCAATCACCAACTCTCTGTCTGTCATGCTCCTGCCGGCTATCTCTGCCTCCTACAAACAAAAAAAGATGGCACAGATACGCTATACCATCTCACAGAGTCTTCATTATTGTATTGTAATCGGAATCTTCTCCACCTTTGCCTTCCGCTTTTACGGGAACCTTCTGGGGGAGACGGTTTTCCATAGCATAAAGGCCGGACAGTACATTTACTCCTTCGCTGTTCTCTGTCCTTTTATGTACGCTGCCTCCACCATCATGAGCATATTAAATGGTTTCGGGCTTACCAAAAAGACCATGTACCACAGCCTGCTATGTGTTGCAGTGCGGATTGCCTGCATACTGACACTAATCCCCCTCTACGGTATTCAGGGATACCTGATCGGAATGCTTGCCGGATATGTCCTCCAGCTCATCCTCGACCTCATTACCCTGCTTAAGATTACCACATTTTCTTTTTCCGTAGAAAAAACAATCCTGCTGCCTGCAGCACTTTCATTGGGAGGAGGATGGCTGTCCCAGAAGCTATATGCCTGCCTGGGAAATGTCATGACGATCCACCCTCTGGTCCTGCTTGCCCTGTGCGGGATATCTTATGCCCTTTTTTTCACCGTAACCCAGTTGGGCATACAGTATCTCTCTGCACAGTCGGAACCTTGAGAGACTTATAGCCGGCGCAGGCTGGTCCATGACGCAATCTGGTCAGCAAGCATCAGTCTCATCAGCTGATGGGGAAATGTCAAGGCAGAAAAGCTCAGTTTTTCATCTGCCCTCTTTATCACCTGATCAGATAAGCCCAGCGACCCTCCTATGACAAAGATAAGGGAGCCGGATATCCGTTCCCTTATCTTGGATAGATGTCTATGCAATTGATCCGTATCATAATGTCTGCCGTCTATGCTAAGAGCGATGACATAGTCCCCCTCCCTGATATGGGAGAGAATCCTTGCACCCTCCTTCTCCCTGATCAGCCTCTCCTGTGCAGGAGATGCATTATCCGGCGTGGCTTCATCCGGACACTCCAGGATGGAAACCGGACAGGAATTCCTGATGGACTTTAAAGCCTCATCAATCCCATCTGCGAAAAACTTCTCTCTGACCTTGCCCACACACAGAATCCGGATATCCTTCATCAGTCCCTTCTCCTTCCGAAAAGAAGGAGAAGACGCAGAAGCTGCAGGATGGAGGCCGCTGCCGAGGCAACGTATGTCATGGCCGCAGCTGTCAGAACCTTCCTGGCCCCGGCCACCTCATCCTCATAAAGCATATGAGAACTGCTAAGTATCTTCAGTGCCCTTCCCGAAGCATCAAACTCCACCGGCAGGGTAATCAGGTGGAAAAGGACCGTAAGGGAGAAAAGGACAATGCCCAGAGTAATCAGTGTATGATTAAAGCTCAGTAAAACCCCGACAAGGATAATGGGCCAGGCCAGATTGGAACTGATATTCACAACCGGCACGATAGCCCCCCGAACCTGGAGAGGCGCATAGCCCCGGGCATCCTGTATGGCATGCCCGCACTCATGGGCCGCCACGCCGATGGCCGCCACGGAAGTTGACTGATAGGTGGCATCAGACAGGTGGAGCACCTTGCTTCTGGGATCATAATTATCCGTCAGATTACCCGAGATATGCTCAATCCTGACATCATAGATTCCTGCTCCGTGAAGGATCCGTTCGGCAGCCTCTGCAGCCGTAATGCCGGAATGACTCCGGACCTTCTGGAACTTTGCATAGGTGGAATTCACCCTGGAGGATGCTATCATTGTGATGATCACACCAATGATCACCAGGATATAGGTCCAGTCAAAATACATTCCATATCCATATCCGTAATAACCCATATAATCGCCTCCTTAAGAAAGATCAGTTTTTTAACTACTCAGAACACATCTGATGTGGTCTCCGAGTAGTTACAGATTATAAGAATAATATGTGTTAAAACTGTGACCATCATGTATCTAATTAAAATACACTGCCTGAATCAATAATCCAGTTTTGCAGCTGCATCAATGATCATCTGAGCCGTAACCCTGTAGGGGTAATGGTCCAGATCTTCATCCTTGGTCATGCCTTCGGCACAGGAGGCCACCTGGTCCAGGGTCACATCAATATCCGACAATCTCACAGGCAGTCCCACCTTTTTATTGAATTCCATCAGCTTCCGGCATTCCTCTTCTCTGCCATCCATCATGAGAAGCAGCAAGACACCGAATCCGACCACCACTCCATGGAGGTGATTCTCGTCAAATCCGGGGAGATTGCAGAGGCCGTAGAAGAAGGCGTGGGCAACTCCCCCGTTATAATCCATGCTGTGATCTCTGGCCACCAGCATGGATACCCACCCTGTGGTGATGATGATAGCCAGGGCTGCCTGCTCCAGGTCGCAGGAGGGCTGCTTATTGATATTATCCTTTAATGCCTGCTCCCCATGCCTGATCAGGGTCTCCATGCACATCCGGCTCATATTGACACCCAGGGCGATATAGTGGGATAGATCCTCATCCCTTGCGGAAATGCTCACCTCATAGTACTTGGCATAGGTATCCCCGATGCCTGCCCACAGGTACTCCCGGGGCGCCTCGGCGATAATCTGTGTGTCGATAAAGACATGTCTTGCCGAATCAAGAAAATGGACAAAGTCACAGAAAGATCCATCCTCATGATAGACGATGGATAAAGAAGATGCCGCTGCACAGTTGGAAGCGATGGTGGGAAAGGCAAAATAGGGCTTTTTAAGCTCCATGCTGACCAGCTTGCAGGTATCGATGGCCTTGCCTCCGCCGACCGCAAAGATCATATCCGCTTCTCTTACCGCAGGCAGCGTGGCAAGCTTCCCGGCAGTCTCAAAGGTACATTCCCTCCCGAACAGGATAAAATCAATAATCTCAAGGTCAGTCCCGGCGGCAGCGCGGATCAGTTTCTCCTTTGCCGCTGCCATGGCTCTGGTTCCGCCGATCACCACAGCCCTGGTCCCATATAGACGGGTATACTCCGAAATCTTACCATAAGCCTCCGGCCCTACTGTGTAAGGGGGTGCATAGATTGTATAATTCTCCATGTCTGCTCCTTCCATACAAGCCCGCTCAGTTCTCAAAATATCTTAAGAGGAACTGTCTGGTACGCTCCTCCCGGGGATTCTCAAATACCTGCTGGGGGGTGCCATATTCTGCAACCATACCCTTATCAAGAAAGAGCACCTTGTCAGAGACATCTCTTGCAAACTGCATCTCGTGGGTTACGATAACCATGGTGGTATGCCGGTCTGCCAGGCTGCGAATAACCTTCAGCACCTCCCCGGTAAGCTCCGGATCCAGGGCAGAGGTAGGTTCATCAAAACAGAGAATATCGGGCTGCAGCATCAGGGCTCTGGCAATGGCCACACGCTGCTGCTGTCCTCCGGAGAGCTGGTGGGGATAGAAATCCACCTTGTCCTGCAATCCAACACTGGTCAGGATGGCGATTCCCTCCTCCCGGATCTCTTCCAGGATATCTTTCCTGCGCTCCTTGAAGTCAGGTCTCTCCTTGGCAGCCAGCTCCTTGGCCAGGGTGCAGTTGCCAAGTGCCGTGTACTGGGGAAAGAGGTTAAAGGACTGGAATACCATGCCGAAATGCAGCCGGTTCTTCCTTATCTCTGCCTCCGTGGCTGACTTGGGGTTGCCGGAGTCATAGATGGTACTGCCCTTGACGATAATCTGCCCCTCTGTGGGTTTCTCCAGGAAATTGAGACACCGAAGCAAAGTGGTCTTTCCACTTCCGGAAGCCCCGATCATGGACAGGGCCTCCCCCTTTTCCAGGGAGAAATTAATCCCCTTTAATACTTCAAGAGTGCCGAAACTTTTCTTCAGGTTCTTAACCTCCAATATAGCCATCTCTCATCCTCCTATTCATTCAGACTCTGAAATAATCCATCTTTTTCTCAATCCATCCAAGAAGGAGGGAGAGAACTCCGTTAAATACCAGGAAGAAAAGTCCTGTGGAAAACAGCGGCCAGATCAGGCCCTGCTTGGTAAAGCGCTCTGCGCTCATGATAATTTCAGCCACACCGATAACCCTGGCCAGTGAGGTATCCTTTGTCAGGGTGATAACTTCATTGCCCATAGGCGGAACAATACGCTTGATCACCTGAAGCAGGATAACCTTAAAGAAAATCTGCGACCGGGTCATACCTAAAACCTGACCGGCCTCATACTGCCCCCTTGAGATACTCTCTATACCGGCCCGGTATATCTCAGAAAAATAGGCCGAGTAGTTGATAACAAAGGCCGCAATTGCCGCCGTAAAGCGCGAGGACATGGGAATGCCGAAGAGCAGTCCCGGCGCATAGAGAATGACAAAGAGCTGAAGCATGAGAGGCGTTCCCCGGATTACCCAGATATAAACCTTCATGACATATTTTAATGGTTTAAACTTTGATGTTGACAAAAAAGTAATCACAAGGCCCAGCGGCAAGGCCAGAACCAGCGTGATCACAAATAGCTCTATGTTAAATATAAACCCGGAGGTCAATGATTCAAGAGGGCTGGCACCTAACATATCTTGATTCCTTCTTTCATAAACAGATAACAGAGCAATAAAGGACCATATGGTCCTTTATTGCTCGTGTATTATACTATACTAATTATTTCTTGATCAGAGCATCGGAAAGGCCATACTTGGCTGCGATCTCTTCCACAGTTCCGTCAGCATAAAGCTCTGCGATGGCACCGCTCACAACATCGGCTGTGTCGCTTCCCTTGCGGAATGCAATACCATACTCCTGGTCACCGAACTTATTGTCCATGTTGACAACCATATCAGAGTAATCTGTGTCAGGGCCTACCATAGCCAGAGCACAAACACTGTCAACCAGTGCCAGATCAGCTGTGCCGGACTTAACCTCAAGGAGGGCCTTAGCCATGGAATCGGAAGGTACGTAATTGGAGTTTGCAAAGTACTCATGTGCGGAAACCTCAACAGTCTCATCATCTTCGATGGAGCCGTCCAGCTTGCCCTCACCGGTGGAGCCCTGCTCTGCAGTAACGGTAAGGCCGGATACATCAGCCATGATCTCTTCCTCTCTGTCAGCCTTCATAACCATAGCCTGAGTGTTCATCAGATAAGGATCTGTGATACTCATGTTCTGCTTTCTCTCCTCGGTGATGCACATGCCGTTCCAGATACAGTCGATGTTCTTGGAATTAAGCTCCACTTCCTTGGAATCCCAGTTGATCTCTTCAAAATCAATCTGAATGCCGAGCTTCTCACCAACGGCATTGGCAAGCTCAGTATCAAAGCCTACAAATTCATTATTATCATCATAATAATTCATGGGGGCAAAGAGGGTCATACCGATGGTCATGGCTCCCTTATCCTGGATGTATGCCCAGTCGGAATCTGCAGACGCTGCCGCTTCTCCTGCCTGGGTTGTTCCCTCTGCTGCCGGAGCAGAACTTCCTGAACCGCCGCATCCGGTAAGTAAGGATACGCACATTACACCTGCAAGTAGTGCTGTCAATAACTTTTTCATAACTTTCTCCTTTTCCTATAATATATTAATCAGCTAATTGCGAAACCAATGTCACAGCTCAAAAGCATAATATCATCTCTTCAGAGCTCTGTCGTTTCAGCAATCTATCACACTAAAGTATTATATTATAGAATCATGGGAAATGCAAGTAAAAAGGCTGCAAATAATGCAGCCTACTCGTCATCCTCTTCCCAGTTATGATAGACAGCCTGGACATCATCATCCTCGTCCAGCATATCAAGAGTACGGTTCAGGTTCTTGATGTCATCCGGGTCAGTGAGCTTCACATAGGTATCCGGAATCATGGTAACCTCAGCAGATGCCATGGGTACTCCCTCTTTTTCCAGGGCTTCACGTACCTCGCCGAAGCTGTCGGGATCTGTGAGGATCTCATAGCTGTCATCCTCCTCCACGAAATCTTCCGCACCGGCATCTAAGGCCAGCATCATGAAATCATCCGCATCCGTCTCATACTCTTCCTTGGATACGATGATCTGCCCCTTCTTCTGGAACATGAAGGACACACAGCCTGTGGTGCCGATATTGCCCTTGCCCTTGGAAAAAGCCGCACGGACATTGGCCGCAGTGCGGTTCTTGTTGTCCGTCAGGGTTTCAACGATGATGGCGATACCGCTTGGGCCATAGCCTTCATATGTATTCTGCACGTAATTGACAGATTCGGCATCTCCGGCTGCCTTCTTGATGCCGCGCTCGATGGTATCATTGGGCATGTTGTTGGCCTTGGCCTTGGCAATGACATCACGAAGCTTGCTGTTGTTGGCAGGGTCCGCTCCGCCTTCCTTCACCGCCACAGCAATCTCGCGGCCGATTACAGTAAAAATCTTACCCTTTGCAGCATCATTCTTTTCTTTTTTATGCTTGATATTCTCAAATTTGGAATGTCCAGACATCTCTTTATCCCTCTCTTTATCATTGTTTATGTATTTATCTCATTCTTAAAGATACTATCATTATTTAACTTATCCGTCAAGAACGTAAAGCGCAGCCGCAGCCTGACCGGTCCTATTCTCCCTGGCCGGCCTCCCCCTCTTCCTCTTTCCTGATGTGGATCTGGCGGAGCACATTGTTGACCTGCTCGGAGCTGGTAAAGCAATATCCCTTAAAATGTACTTCCACCTCCTCGCCAGGTTCCGGAAGGTGGCCGATCTCATTGATCAGGAAGCCGTTCAGGGTCTCAAACTCTTCCGTGTCAAATGTGATTTCCAGAACATCCTCCAGATCATCCAGCCGGATCATGCCGGAGGCGACGAAGGTATCTTCCGAAAGACGGACAATCTCCTTCTCCTCCACATCATACTCATCCAGGATATCCCCGACGATGGTCTCCAGGATATCCTCCAGGGCCACCAGACCGGCTGTCTGGCCGAACTCGTCCAGGACCACCGCCAGATGGCTCTTATTGCTCCTCATGGTGGACAGGAGCTCATTGATATCCATGGCCTCATGCACATAAAACGGTTTCCGGACAATCTCGGCGATGGTCTTGTCCGGAGTCTCCAGCCAGCACTTAACCGCATCTCTGAAATGTAAGATGCCCAGGATGTGATCCAGGTCCTCCTCATAAACCGGATACCTGGAATAATGCTGGTTTACCATAAAGCGGATGGCCTCCTCCAGGGAGATCCGGCTCTCCAGACCCACAATCTTCTGTCGAAACTGCATGACATCCTTGGCATCCATATCGCCAAATTCAAATATGTTGGAGATCATCTTGGCCTCATCCGCCAGGATCACACCCTGCTCATGGCCTTCATTGGCAATGTTGCGGATCTCCTCCTCGTATTCATTCTCCTCTTCTTCCCTGAATTTTGAAAAATCTACTTTTTTCATGGTATCCGTCAATCGAAGTACTTTGACCAGCACAACAGCCATCATCAGCAGAAACACTGCCATCATGACGGCCATAAGCACTGTAAAAGACGAGACACTCATACATCACACCTCCAAATGCATAGGACTAATCCCTATGTAATCAGCTCCAGACTGACCTTTAACGCCCGGTCCACTCTCCGCAAAGACTCGGCATCCAGTCTGCATACTCTCTCTTTTAATCGCTTCTTATCTATGGTGCGGATCTGTTCCAGCAGGATCACGGAATCCCTGCTGATCTGGCACTCTCTGGTGGACAAAGCCACATGGGTGGGCAGCTTTGCCTTATTCATCCGGCTGGTGATTGCGGCGCAGATCACCGTCGGGCTGTGGCGGTTGCCTGAATCATTCTGGATGATCAGGACAGGCCTGACTCCTCCCTGCTCCGATCCCACCACCGGACGCAGGTCGGCATAATAGATATCTCCCCGTTTTATGATCATAGATACTCACTCCATACTAATGTTTTTATACCATGAGTATTTCCAAAAAAATCGTGAGTATTCTTATATTTGCAAAGAAGATTTCAAAACTGAAAATCATCAGGTGAGGAGCAGTCAGTCACAATATCTCAGCGGATTACCTGACAGATGCTCTCCGCTATATCACGGGCGCTCATGCTGTAGCAGCCTTTTTCGGCGGCAGCCGCATCCCCGGCAAGCCCATGGCAGTACACTCCAAGTCTGGCGGCTTCAAGCAGGGACAGTCCCTGAGCCAGCAGGCCGCAGATGATCCCGGTGAGCACATCTCCGCTGCCTCCCACAGCCATCCCGTGATTACCGCTCTGATTAATATATGTGGGTTCCGTCCCGTCGGACACAAGGGTCCTGGCATCTTTTAAAACAAAGACATGGCCGGGATCGGCAAATCGTCCGGCTGTCTCAGGCAGGCTCTCCTGTATATCCTTTACCGGAATATGGCTTAAGCGCTCCATTTCCTTCAGGTGGGGGGTGAGAATCATGCCTCCGGAATACTCCTGATAAAGTCCTGCATGGGAAAGGACATCCATCTTTGCCAGACTGTTGATGCCATCCGCATCGATCACCAGAGGAACCTTCCCGCAGGAAAGAACTGTGTGAAGAAGCTGTCCGGCCATCTCCCCCTGGCCGATACCGGGACCAATCCCTATGACATCCGCCCAGGAAATTGCTTCAGGAAGGAGTCTTTCCATATCCTGATGACTGGTCCAGGTCGTCATGATGGCCTCAGGAATCAGACTCTGAAGGATGACCCGATTCTGCTCACAGGTAAAAATCCTCACCAGACCGCAGCCTGTCCTGTATGCAGCCAGAGCTGACAGATAAGCAGCCCCCGCCATATTACAGGAACCCGCGATCAGCAGAACCTTTCCATAGCTTCCCTTATTGGACCAGGATCTTCTCCCGGGAAGAAGGGTCAGGTCTTCCGGGCTATAGGTCAGGGTGCGGGGAAGGACATGAAGAACCGATTCCAGAGGAAAGCCGATATCCCTCACCAGGACCTGGCCGGCCTGGTCTGCTCCCGGATAGAGGATCAGACCCAGCTTATTGAAGCCGAAGGTGACCGTAAGGTCAGCCTTAAAACTGCATCCCAGAATCCGACCGCTTGAGGCATCTACACCGCTTGGGACATCCACGGCCACCCGGAAGGCATCCATCTTGTTAACCCTCTCGATAATTTCCCTGTGAATCCCCCCAACCTCTCTTTTAAGCCCCACGCCGAAGATGGCATCCACAATGATATCAGCCCCCTCAGAAGGGAGCTCATCCACAAAATGTCCCCCCAGCTGGTCCAGGATATTCCTCTGGATCATATAGGACTCCGTAGCTCTCTTCACTGCACCAATCTCATAGAAGTTCACCGGATATCCCCTGGCCATCAGCAGACGGCCCAGGGCCAGGCCATCCCCGCCGTTGTTGCCCTTCTCTGTGATAATGAGAACCGGTACAGGGTCAGGAAAACGCCGGATAATCTCATCTTCAAGAGCCAGGGAGGCCTTCTCCATCAGTACAATTCCGGGAATGCCGATCTCCTGTATGCTGTAGGCATCGATGGCCTGCATCTCATCAGCTGAGCAAATGTATTGCATATACTTCTACACCTCTTTATACCATCGTAAAAGGAGCTCAACCTCCGTACCTGATGTTCCTCTGGTTGAGCTCCCGGTCTGTTTCGTACTTTTTGTTGTGATATATTTCTCTTACTAATCCGGATGCACTCTCATACAGCATAAATAATTACCTGGGGTCAGCCGGGAATTATTCCTGCTCTCTGCTGTGGATCCTGTAGGATAAGGTCATGATACTCTCTGACAGATGGACATTCTCAATGATCACGTCATCGGGAAGACTCAAATCCACCGGAGCGAAGTTCCAGATGGCCTTGACTCCAAGGTCAGCCAGATCCTTGGCTACCTTAGGTGCCTTGCTCTTAGGCAGCGTCAGGGCGGCTATCTTCACATCATGGCTTGCTATAAAGTCAGCCAGCATGTCGATATCATAAACCTCCACTCCCTTGACCGTCATGCCGATCAGCTTGGGATTCACATCAAAGAGCCCGATAATATGGAACCCGTTATGGTCAAAATCCGAATTATTGGCAATAGCCTGACCAAGATTACCGGCGCCGAGAATGATGATATTATTCTGCTTGTTCAGTCCCAGTATCTTGCCCATCTCGTTATAGAGATACTCCACATTATATCCATATCCCTGCTGGCCGAAGCCGCCGAAATTATTCAGATCCTGACGGATCTGGGATGCGGTCACATTCATCTTCTCACTCAGTTCCTTGGAAGAGATACGCACAACATCATTCCTAAGTAAATCTCCAAGATATCTATAATACCTGGGCAGCCTCTTAATCACAGCTGGAGAAATCACTTTTTCATTCACCATCTTTTCTTTTCCATTCAAGTCTGCCATATAAACCTCCCTTAACAAAAAAAATATACAAACAAATCAAATGTATATTATTATTAATTATATACAAAGGTTAATAAATTGTCAAATGACATTTTATATTTACTTGTGTTCCCTTTCATGGTAAAATACAGCCGTTGCCGAAATGTCAACAGAAATGGAGCTTTATTATGATTTTAGCCTGTCAGAAAGTATCAAAATCTTTCGGAAGCGATAATATTTTACATAATGTTAATTTTTTAATAAACGAACATGAAAAAGCTGCCCTGATCGGGATTAACGGTGCCGGCAAGACCACCCTGTTAAGGATCATCACCGGCGAATATGAGGCGGACAGCGGGGAGGTTGTTTTCGGCAAGGGAACCAGCCTGGGTTACCTGTCCCAGGTAATTGACGTCCAGTCCAGAAGAACCATCTACGAGGAGATGGTCGATGCTATGAAGACTACCATCCAGATGGAGGAGGATATCCGCCGCCTGGAGAAGGAAATCAGCCGGCTGACCGGGGAAAGGCTGACCCAGGCCATGAGCGAGTACTCCCGGCTCACCGAAGAATTCGAAAAGAGGGATGGCTATGCCTGGCGCAGCCAGATTAACGGCGTCCTCAAAGGGCTGGGCTTTACCGATGCGGAGTACAGTATTCCTATCCATACCCTCTCCGGCGGTCAGAAGACCAGGGTCGCCTTAAGCCGGATCCTCCTAACCCAGCCCGATATCATCCTGCTGGATGAGCCCACTAACCACCTGGATGTGGAGGCTATCCGCTGGCTGGAAGGATTCCTGTCCGGCTACAGGGGAGCTGTCCTTATTGTATCCCATGACCGCTACTTCCTCGACCGTGTGGTTTCCAAGGTGATCGAGATTGAGAATGGGGACAGCCAGGTTTATACCGGGAACTACAGCCAGTTTGCTCAGAAGAAAAAGGCCCAGCGCGATGCTCAGCTGAAACAGTACTTAAATCAGCAGCAGGAGATTGCCCACCAGCAGGAGGTCATCGCCAAGCTCAAGTCCTTCAACCGGGAGAAGTCCATCAAGAGGGCGGAGAGCCGGGAAAAGATGCTGGACAAGATCAAGCTGGTGGAAAAGCCGGTAGAACTGAACAGCCGGATGCGTATTGCCTTAGAGCCGGAAATCATCAGCGGCAATGATGTCCTGACCATAGAAGGCCTGTCCAAATCCTTCGGCGACAAGCACCTCTTCCGCAATCTGAATCTCCAGATCCGCCGGGGCGAGGTGGTCGGTTTGGTGGGGGCCAACGGTACCGGCAAGACCACCCTGTTAAAGATCATCAACCGCTACCTCCGGGGGGACAGCGGCAGAATTCAGTACGGAGCCAAGGTCTCCATCGGCTACTATGATCAGGAACAGCATGTACTTAATGATGAAAACACCATCTTTGACGAGATCTCCGATGCCTATCCGAGGCTGACAAACACCCGGATCCGCAATGTGCTGGCCGCCTTCCTCTTTACCGGAGACCGGGTCTTTGAGAAGATTGGTCACTTAAGCGGTGGAGAAAAAGGCCGGGTCTCCCTGGCCAAGCTCATGCTAAGTAATGCCAACTTCCTCATTCTCGATGAGCCCACCAACCACCTGGACATCCTGTCCAGAGAGATCCTGGAGGATGCCATCAATGACTACGAGGGCACTGTCCTCTATGTCTCCCATGACCGCTATTTCATCAACCAGACTGCCACCCGGATCCTGGACCTCTCCCCTGAGGGGATCGTCAACTACAAAGGAAACTATAACTATTATCTGGAGCAGAAGGAAGCTGGCAATGTCACAGCAGACAGCGACTCCGTGGCCGACAGGTCCGTAATCGAGCAGGCAGCCCAGAAAACCGCCTCAAAAGAAGACTGGAAAAAGGCCCGGGAAGAAGCGGCAAAGGAGCGCAAGCGGGCGAATGACTTAAAGAAGACGGAGCATGAAATCTCCCGCCTGGAAGAAGAGAACGAAGAAATCAGGGAACTGATGAACCAGCCGGAAGTGGCATCCGACCCGGAAAGGCTGATGGAACTCTCGCAGAAATATGAAGAAAATGAAGCTGCTCTCCTCCCTCTCTATGAGAAATGGGAAGAGCTGGCTGAATAAAAAAAGGACCTTCCGGTCCTTTTTTTATTTATTCACATCCACCTTCTGCCCCAGCTTGCTTTCCGTTCCGTTCAGCAGCCGCCTGATATTGGCCCTGTGGCGGTAGATGGCAAAGAAGGCGTACAGGGCTGCCATTCCGATCAGGTCCCACCTGCCCGGATAGAAGATGGCGAATTCAATCACCAGGGCAGCGGATAAGAGACAGGATCCCAGGGATACATATCTGGTTATGGATACGATCACTGCAAAGATGATAAAAGAAATCAGCCCGAAGCGCCAGTCAAAGGCAGTCATAATGGCCGCTGTGGTGGCGATGCCCTTTCCCCCCTTAAAGTGGAGATAGAAGGGATAATCATGTCCCATCACCACGGCAAAGCCAAGAAGAAGGCTTAAAAGCTGGGTCGTGTTTTCCGGCAGACCCAGTCTGGGGCCGATCACATATTTCATCAGAAGTACAGGGATGAAGCCCTTTAAGGCGTCCCCCAGAAAAGTGATCAGGGCCTTGGACTTGCCCAGCACTCTGAGAACATTGGTTGTTCCGGCATTGCCGCTGCCGTAGTCCCGGATATCAATGCCCTGGGACTTGCCCACCAGATAGCCGCTGGCCAGGCATCCGCAAAGGTAGCCGACAATAAGAAGGATGATGATCAATGGAATTAAAGAATTCATGAATTCTCCTTTCTCTCCCGGTAGATAAACCGGATGGGTGTACCCCGGAAGCCAAATGTGCTTCGAATCTGATTCTCCAGATATCTCGTATAGGAAAAATGTGTCAGTTTCTTATCGTTGATAAACATGACAAAGGTGGGCGGTTTCACCGACACCTGGGTGATATAGTATATCCTGAGGCGCTTCCCTTTATCCGACGGCGGCTGCTTCATGGCCATGGCCTCGGTGAGGATCTCATTCAATACACCGGTCTGAACCCGAAGGGCGCAGTTCTCGATCACCGCATCAATCATATCAAAGAGCTTAGGCAGTCTCTGCCCGGTCTTTGCCGACAGAAAGATCATCTCTGCATAGGGCATGTAAGATAATTTCGACCGGATATCTCTGGTAAACTCCTGGACAGTGGAGTTATCCTTCTCAATCAGATCCCATTTATTCACCGCAATGATCACTCCCTTGCCTCTCTCATGGGCAATTCCGGCAATCTTGGCATCCTGCTCGGTCACCCCTTCTGTGGCATCGATGATCAAAACGGCCACATCACAGCGTTCCACCGCAGTTACGGTCCGGATAATGCTGTAGCGTTCCAGCTCCTCCTTGACCTTGCTCTTGCGCCGGAGTCCGGCTGTATCGATAAAGACATATTCCTGCCCGTTTCTCTTTACGGTGGTATCGATGGCATCCCGGGTGGTTCCGGCGATGGGGGATACGATTACCCTCTCCTCGCCTAGAAGCTTGTTGATGATAGAGGACTTGCCTGCATTGGGCTTGCCGATCACGGCAATCTTGGGCCGGTCATCCTCCTCTTCCACCAGGTCTTCCGGGTTAAACTGGTCCACAACCTGATCCAGCATATCTCCTATTCCCAGCTTGCCGGCTGCCGATATGGGAATGGGGTCTCCCAGACCCAGATTATAGAACTCATACACATCGGGCATGAACTTGTCAAAATTATCCACCTTATTGACGATCAGAAGGACCGGTCTTCTGGACCTTCTGAGCATATCTGCCACCTTAAAATCCGCATCAGTCAGTCCCTGCCTTACATCGGTAAGAAAGAGAATGACATCGGCGGTGGTGATGGCGGTTTCCGCCTGTTCCCTCATGCGGGACAGGATGATATCATCACTATCCGGCTCAATTCCGCCGGTATCCACCAGAGTAAACTGATAATTGAGCCATGTCACATCTGCGTAGATCCGGTCTCTGGTTACACCCGGGGTATCCTCCACGATGGATATCCTGCTCCCGGCCAGAGTATTAAATAATGTAGACTTTCCAACGTTGGGCCGTCCTACTACTGCAACAACTGGTCTGCTCATGTTTTCCTCCATATCAATATTTCATAGATTAATTCAAGAATCGCTCAGCTTATAAACCTAATACCCGGTTCACAAGGTCTGCTCCCTCTGATTGTATAATATTTACGGGAACTTGTAAAGCTTCCTCCATCTCCCCAAGGGTGACATCATCCAGGAAAAGATCTTCATCTGCTTTAAGTACATTGCAGGGAAGGAGGAGCTCCTCCCCCAGCTTGCGGCCTTTAAGCTGGGAGATAATATCCTGTCCGGTCAGCAGGCCGGTCACGGTAATCATGGGTCCAAAGAAATGATTCTCTATACAGTAGACCTTAACTCTTATCTGATCAAACTGGTCTTCAATCTCCCGGGTCAGCATGCAGATGGTGGGATAGGCCAGCTTGCCTGTGGCGATGGAGACAATCCGCTTATCCTTTCCTACAGGCTCACCAGTTCCCTGACTCTCTGCCAGGTCAGCAAGTCTCTCTCTTACTTCCTCGATCAGCAGCCGCATCATGCCGACCCCGTTTTCCAGCTGGCCGTAGCCTTCATAGTAGTCCTCCGGTGGGAAATCCCGGCCTGCCAGGATAAACCATTCGTCACTTGCATGGACAAAAGATCTTCCATACATTTTCCGGAAATAGTCCTGCCAGCGGTGAATCTGGTCCAGGACCAGGCCGGCATCCTCCCTGGAGAATGGGTCAAGCTGGGCAAGTCCCTCCCTGAAACGGGTCAGGCCGACCGGCACCACTGACAGGCTTTCCATATAGGGAAGCATCTCCCCCAGGTCGCGGATGGTCCGGTCAAGCTCCTCCCCGTCATTGATTCCTTTACAAAGGACAATCTGAGAGTTCATGGGGATCTCCGCCTCATAGAAGCGGCGGATCTTCTCCAGTATATCTCCGGCAAAGCGGTTGTGGAGCATCTGACAGCGCAGGTCAGGGTTGGTGGTATGGACGGAGATGTTGATGGGAGCCAGATGGTAGCGGATGATCCGGTCTATGTCCTTATAAGACATGTTGGTCAGGGTGATGTAATTGCCCTGCAAAAAGGACAGGCGCGAATCGTCATCCTTAAAATAGAGTGTCTCCCGCATGCCCGGAGGCATCTGGTCTATAAAGCAGAAGACGCAGCGGTTGCTGCAGGACCGGTAATCATCCATCAGAGAGGACTCAAAGGATATGCCCAGGTCCTCATCTTCATCCTTCTCGATCTCCAGGATGCACTCTTCTCCGTCTTTGGTGAGCACCAATACCTTAAGGAATTCCTCCTCGATATAATATTGATAATCAAATATATCCTCGATCTCGTGGTCATTGACTGCCACAATGGCATCCCCCGGCTCCAGCCCGCACTCCCAGGCGATGCTGTCCGGTTCGACCACGGCGATCCGGTGTATATGCTTTTTCATAGGTCATTCCTTATTAAGAACCATAAAGCAGCCCATATTGCCCCTCTTTCCGTGACTGGCCCGGTGGGAAAAGAGCTTGCTGCTGTTGCAGCAGGTACAAAGGTCCGTCACATCCAGATGCCCGGGAAGGATGCCTGCCTGGGTTAATATGAGCTCATTGGCCTTCCACAGGTCAAGCTGGTACTTACCATTTCCTTTGTCGATAAGAATCTCCGGTATCTCCTCTTGTCTGAATTCTGCTTTGAATGCCTGAGCCACGTCCTGGCTGACTTCATAGCAAGCCTGGCAGATCGAAGGGCCTATGGCGGCAATCAGATCAGAAGGCTGACAGCCGTAATGACTCTTTAACGTCTCCACCATCTTTGCGCCGATACGGCTCACCGTCCCCCGCCAGCCGGAATGGGCCATGGCAATGACCTTGCCTTCCGGGTCATAAAAAAGCAGGGGAACACAGTCCGCGTAGGAGGTATAGAGGGGAACCCCCGGAACATCTGTTGCCAGGCCATCCACATCCGGTATGGTGGGACGAAGGATCCCATCCCCCTTATCAGAAGCTGTCACGATACGGATGTTGGTGTGATGTTCCTGGGCGGATAATACCAGGTCATCCTGATTAAATCCTATGGCCCGGCCAATCCGCCTGAAATTCTCATAGACCTTATCCGGGTCATCCCCCCGGTTAAAAGACAGATTCATGGTGGACAGGTGGCCGCTGCTGACTCCTCCCATCCTGGTGGAGAATCCGTGCCGGACTCCTGCCGCCTCCAGCTTGGGAAATGTAAGGAAAACCACCCCGTCCTTCTCATTTACTATTGTCGATTTATGATTGCCGGCATATTTCCAATCCATTAATCTACCCTTATCTCAATCTAAATAAATTATTTCCTTATATAAAAACTAAAGCTATAATTTCAAATAATCCCCTGATAATCAAAGGCATTCCTTATCCAATGACAATTCAGCTTCCGGTCTACCTCGATCACATCAAAGCGTACCGGAGTGGAATCATTGATATGATACCTCATCCTGAAATAATCAAAGGTCCGGCAGATCTTATTCTGCTTCCTTAAGTCCACAGCCTCTGCCGGAATCCCCTGTCTATGTGCATAACGTGTCTTCACCTCGATGACCAGCAGGCAGTCCCCCTCTCTTGCGATCAGGTCAATCTCCCCCATCCGGCATCGATAATTTCTCATCAGTATATGGACGCCCTGCTCTGTCAGATAAGCAGCGGCAGCAAGCTCTCCCCTGGTGCCCAGTGATCTGCGCTGATCCATACTGATACTCCTCTTCAAACAATAATATATTCTGATTTAAATTGTCGATTCATACAATTCCCTTGATAAAACTTCTTCTATGAATGGGACAGGGTCCCAGGCGCTTTAAAGCCTCCATGTGTTCCCTGGACCCATATCCCTTGTTTGAGGCAAATCCGTAGCCGGGAAACATCCGGTCATACTCCACCATCATCCGGTCCCTGTAGACCTTGGCGACTATGCTGGCTGCACCGATGGAGATACTCCTGGCATCCCCCTTGATAATCGGCACCTGGGGAATGTCCACCCCGGGTATGGTCACCGCATCGTTCAGAAGAAGATCCGGCTGCACAGACAGATTGCCGATGGCCTGCCGCATGGCCTGATAGGTTGCCTGCAGGATGTTGATCTCATCGATCACATTCTGAGGTACCAGGCCGATACCCACTGCCACCGCCTCCGCCATAATCAGATCATAGAGTTCCTCCCTCTTTGCGGCGGTAAGCTTCTTGGAATCATTGATATAAAGGATCCGGCAGTCCGGCGGCAGAATCACCGCGCCGGCAACCACGGGTCCTGCCAGGGGACCCCTTCCCACCTCATCAATACCGCAGATGGCACCGTAACCGGCGTATGTATTCTCGTAATAGCGGATTTCCTCGATGCGGTTGAGCTCTTTTCTGTAATTCTCCAGCTGCTTTTTTGCAGAAGCCACCAGCTTTTTAACTCCTGCCCGCTCATCAGTCCCGTGAGCAGCCATGAATGCTTCCAGCTGATCACTTGTGAGCTGATGAAGCTCCTCACGTATTGCAGCGATACTTTTTTTCTTATCCAATATTCCTATCCCCTATCAGCCTGCCTGATCGAATTTTACCAAAAGCTACCGTTTATCCACATTACCTAACCGGTTTAACGGCCAGATCCGGATCCAGATCTTACCGATAAACTCCGACCGGCTGACCGGACCCACTTCCTCATAGCGGCTGTCATAGCTTACAGGCCGGTTATCGCCCAGACAGAAATACTCATCCTCACCCAGTGTAAGAGGACTTTCTGCTATACCGGCAAACTCGATATAATCTGTGATCCCATAGATATCCGTGGTTAGCTCCTCATCGTCTATATATACCTTACCATCAATAATCTGGACGGTCTCCCCGGGAAGCCCGATGACCCTCTTGATAAAGTAGGGATTCTCCCCGTCCTCCTCCGGTCCGGGGAAGATGACGATGTCAAACCGTTCCGGATCATGGAATCGGTAGGATATCTTATCCATGATCAGACTCTCACCGTCGGCCAGGGTGGTATCCATGGAATCCCCGTTAACCTCTGTCCGCTGTCCCACATAATGCAAGATCAGGAATACCACCAGACAGATGACGGCAATGTAGATGATATCTCCAATCAGCTCCTTCATGACACCATTCTTCCTTCCCTTTGCTTCTTTGGGGGCTTTTTTATTATCCTTAGCCATATATACCTCCTGACTTGATCTTAATTATCTG
>JAFUDC010000076.1 GCA_017459345.1 Eubacterium sp. | reverse complement strand
TATTAATTAATATTTTGCAAGATTATTCGCTTTTTTGGCAGTTTTCACTCACAACCGAGTCTTGAATATCCGCTGCTTCTGCTCCACAGTTTATTTCCCTATCTCATCGACATACTCCTGAAGCCTTTCAAAGAACTGCCCCAGATGCCAGCCGTCCATAGCTGCATGGGATATGGTGAGGGCTGCGGGAAGAAGGTATCTGTCCCCAATTTTCGTATATTTCCCACAGTCAATGATGGGAAAGAGGGGCGGTACAGGACTTGCTGTGGCGCAGCAGGAATAGGACCGGTAGGATGTGAAGGGGGCACAGCTGAAGCAAAAGAAGTTAGCAGGCTGGCCGGGTCTTCCCTTGATTCCTTTCTCATCGCCATAGATTCTGACAACAGCGTCATATTCCTTGAGAAATGATTCGAAATCGGGTTTATAGTCCATCCAGAGGTCACTGAAGGTATGATCATCCTGGTGAAATACCGTGAAGACCGGATTAACAGTTTCCCAGGTTCCCGGATTTCCCTCCTGGTCCGTCATCAGTCTGGCTGAGTCCAGTTCATTTACTGCTTTACTAACTGCGTAGAGAAGGCAGGCGGAAAAATGAATCTTATTGCTGCGGGCATAGTCCAGCATATGCGTCACATCCACATCCACGGTCATGGAGTGGGAACAGGGTATCTTCTCCTGATAATAGCGGAAATGCTCTCTTCTTGGCCATGTATCCATATCAATCATCGAGTAATCCGGATAGGGCCTCATCTCGTAGGGCAGCCCATACTTTCCATCCTTTAACTCAGCCTGGTAGATGGCACAGTTTCCGATAAATCTGGACCACCAGCTGCCCTGGGATTTGGGCATGAGATATTCCAGCAGTCCCTTCATGGCAATGGCATGGGTTGAGATCAGCACATTCTTTCCCTCTGCCTCTTTTTTGATCTCTTCCAGGAAGGCGCCCGCCCGCTTCACCACGTCCGGCAGCTGCTCCATCCCCTCCGGCGCGGGATTATGTACAAAGTCGGAGAAGAAGGTCACGATCTCCGGGAGGGGATTGGTTAGGTCCATGCCTTCATAGGGGCCGTAATCCATCTCGATCAGTCTCTCATCAATACGGATAGGCGTCTGGCTGTCCACGATTTTTGCTGTATCAATTGCCCTCTGCAGGGGACTGGAATAAATAAGATCAAATGTAATCCCATTCTCCTTAAAAAGTCTGCCTGCTTTCCTGACCTGTTCTTTTCCCTCAGCATTCAGAAGGTCATCACTCCGTCCCTGGAGGGCATGTGCCTTATTTTTCCGGGTCTGTCCATGTCGGATAATATAGATCATTTGCATCACCTGCCTGTTCTTTCAAATCTGTCAGATTTCTTTTATCAGTTTATTATATATCCTCTCATAAAGCTTAATGATATTCCCCACCGCAATTGCCGCGATGATGCTGCCCTCCCGCACACCTTCCAGTCTGCCCAGGAAAACAAAGCATATGATGGCTGATATTGCGATGTAAAGGATATCGAAAAAGATCTTGATGTTTTCATATTGCCTTCCGGTCACCATGCTGATGGCACGGTTCATGGCCTCACCCGGAAGCATGGCAACTGCTCCCTTAAGCTGGACCCAGATGCCGAAGGCAAGGATGAAGCAGCCGAGAAGCATGAAGACAAACTGCATGAGATAGGTCTCCGGAGACAGGCTCCTTATAATCCAGCAGGAGAAATCCGTCAGATAACCATACACGAAGGCCAGTATGGTCTGGATGCCAACCTCAATATAATTACATTTTCCCTTCATGAGGATGACCTGGATGGTAATCTGAATCAGGCTCAGAAGATTGAGCCAGCTGCCGAAGCTTAAAGTCTGATTGACCAGAGAAACCGAGTACGGCACCGAAGCCACCGGGGAAGTCCCCAATCCTGCCTTAGTGGAGAATGCAACTCCCATGGAAGCGATAAACAATCCGATGAGAAAGAGCATGTATCTTTGAATTATCTTTGTTTCCTTATTCATCAAGTATATGTACCTCCGTAAGTCCCTTTATCACCCATGC
>JAFUDC010000075.1 GCA_017459345.1 Eubacterium sp. | reverse complement strand
CGCCGTGAAGCGGCTGTGGAATACGAATGTTTTGCAGAATTGCGAGAGCTGTCTTGCAGCGGAGCAATTCGTGTTAGCTTTTGACGTTGTTATCATCATATCACATTTGACAAAATGGAGTAATAGCCAATATGAAAACTTTAGTAATTCTTGGGGCCGGTCAGATGGGGATGGCAGCCTTTGAGCTGGTTAAGGCGGCAAGCTGGAAGGTGTTGGCAATCGGAGATAATGATCCGGACAAATGGACCTGCAGCCAGAACGTGTCTCCATCAGACCTTCCTTTGATATGCCCCGGTCAGATCCCTCCAATATGCCCCGTAGAAAAAGCCCTTGCCTTCCATCCTGACATGGTTCTCATCGGCCTTATGGGGGAGGAGCGGTCCGGGAAACTGATGGCCCAGGCCAGGCAGGCAGGATATGGGGGAACATTTACCCTCTTAAGTGACTTATATCGTCTGCTGGATGTCCGGGGCAGAACCCTCCGCCTTGTGGCGGACCGCATCCGGGATCAGAAGGTCCCCGGATCTGTGGCAGAGCTTGGCGTCTACAAAGGAGATACTGCCCGGCTGATCAATCTCTTCTTTCCTGACCGGACCCTCTATCTGTTTGATACCTTTGAAGGCTTTGATGAGAGAGATATGGTCTGTGATGATATCGGGATGAGAAGAGACATGTTTAAGGACACCTCAGCGGACCTGGTGGTAAGCAGGCTTCCCTTCCCTGAGAAGGCGGTGATTCGGAAGGGATACTTTCCGGATACGGCGGAGGGACTTGATGACATAAGATATGCCTTTGTCAGTCTGGACCCTGACCTTTACGCCCCGCTTTTGGCCGGTCTGTCCTGGTTTTACCCCAGGTTAAATCCCGGTGGAATGATTCTGGTCCATGACTACAATAATAAGCAGTTTCCCGGGGCAAAGAAGGCAGTCCATGATTTTGAAAAGGAATCCGGCCCCCTGAAGCTGATTCCCATGGCAGATCTTCACGGGTCCTGTGTCATTATCAAATAATCAATAGAGGTACAGACAGTGAGAACAATCTACCTGATCAGACATGGAAAAGTGGATACAGATGCAGGCGGCAGAAAATGTATCGGCTGGACCGATCTGCCCCTTTCTCCCTCGGCGGTCGAGCCCGCCATCCGATTGGGAGAATGGATCAGAGAGAGGACCGGCAGGCCTCTTCTGGCTGCCTCCGGCACTCTGCTTCGGACCAGGGATACCTTAAAAGCAATCCACTCGGGTCTGGGGGAGGGCAAGGTTTCGGCTCTGGTGGAGGATGAGGGCTTTAACGAGGTGTGTACCGGTCTCTGGGAGGGCAGAGAGTTTGCAGAGATTCGAGACAGTGAACCGGACCTCTATGAGGAGCGGGGACAATCTCTGGGTTACTTCCGCTTCCCGGAAGGGGAGTCCATCTACGATGCAGGGGAGCGATTTGAGGCCTCACTTACCAGGCTGATACAGGCTGGAGATCAGGATATTCTGGTGGTTTCCCACTCCGGAACCATACGGGCTTTCCTATGTAAGCTCCTGGGACTCGGCCTGGATGATTTCATGAAGCTGGGGTTTGCCAACCTGAGTGTCTGTATCTTAAAGGAGGATCAGGGCGTCCTGTCTGTGGTGAGGACGGCTTATAAACCCACAGACCTGCTTGACAATCAGGAGATAGAATGGCTATATAAAAGGTACAAAGTACCGGTGCAGGTCATAGCCCATATGAGAAAGACGGCAGAGTTTGCAGACATGCTTCTTAATGACCTGCCAGTGGGAAAGAACCTTGACGGCAACCTTATAAAAAAGGCGGCTCTGGTCCATGATATTGCCAGAACTTGTCCCAGCCACGCCCAGCGGGGGGCGGATATTCTTCGCAGGGAAGGCTATTATGAGATTGCAGACCTGGTGGAGTATCACCACAGTGCCAGGCCGGGCCCGGCCGAGGAGCTTACAGAAGAGGAAATCCTCTTCTATGCAGATAAGCGGGTCCAGGAAGACAGGATCGTGACACTTAAAGAACGCTTTGACCGGTCGTTGGGTAAATGTAAAACAAAGATGGCCAGGGAGAAGCATGAAGCCCTATATCAGAAGT
>JAFUDC010000074.1 GCA_017459345.1 Eubacterium sp. | reverse complement strand
CAGGTACTTGTAAGACTCCTCATTCAGCTCTGCGATCCTGACCCCGTCCTTATCCGGCGGAGCCTTCTTGGCCACGATATCCATGGCCACCTTGGATAGATAAAGGTTGGTCCCGATCCCCACGGTGGCAGTGATGCCCGTTTCCTTAAGGATGGCCCGGATGATGGTCATGGCCATGACATGGGCCGGATGGACATTAGGACCCTGCTTTTCCGCTTCCTTACGGTACAGGTGGAGATAAGGCGTGGCATAGATGAAGCTCTCATCGATGCTGTACACATGGATATCCTCTGCAGCTGCGTATCTTAACACGATGGAATAGATCTGTGCAGAGACCTGTTCATAGAGGGCCATCCTGGGGACAGCGGCGATATAATAGATCCTGGTATGGTGCAGCCTTTCGTAATGGCGGATGGCCTGTTTGGCTTCAAAGAGCCGGGGCCTGCCCGGGACCCCGATGGCTTTCAATGCAGGGGAGACAGCCAGGCAGATGGTCTGGTCGGACCGGCTCTCATCAGCGACCAGGAGGTTGGCCTTCAGGGGGTCCAGACCCCGATCCACACATTCTACTGATGCGTAAAACGACTTCATATCGATTGCTATAAATGTTCGAGAATCCGGAACCCCAAAATTATTATCAGAGCCTGGAAAGAAATAATGATCATCTCTACTCATCCCGGAATCACTCCCAGGCGGATCTCTTCCCGGATGATCTCCCGGAACCTTCTGTAATCCCGGTTCTCTTTTTCATCTGTTTTGTAGATAATTCCAGAAGAATACATGGTCTCACCTCTCTTTGTCGAATGTATGTTCTTTCGATGGGAAAATAATAAGGGCTTAGCCCATAAAGCCCATTATTATTTTGTTATCATTTTGTTGCTAAGTTTTTGTTACTTCTTATTGTAAGTTCTTCATCCTTTCAGGAACTTACTGCTGTAGTCCTGGGGACGGAAGGAGTAGCCCCTCCGTGACAGGTCTGCAGCTTTCAGGGCAACCAGGTTAATGTCTGACTGCATCATGTTGGCAATCTGGTCTACACTGTATCCCCGGCGGATGTAATCAATAATCTCTTCATCCGGCAGCATGATATGCGCCGCAAAGAGGTTGGCTTCATACTCCATCCGGCTCCTGCTCATGTCAAAAAGGTTGAACTCATGGAACTCTGCCGCCTGTTTCCGGTGAAGCCTGTCATGTCCGATCTCATGGAGAAGGACAATGCTCTTCATGATGTCGGGCAGGTCATCTTTCAGGAAGACATAGCGGTTCCGTTCTATAACTTTGTAAGCCCCCTTCTGTTTTTTAAATGCTGTAGGAAAGACCGTGATCCCCAGGCTTTCTGCGATCTGGTCTGCATTCCTGCTTGCAGCCTGGCGGACAGTGTGGTCGGCCGTCTGTATGATGGCATCGTAGTTGTTTAAATGCATATCGTCACCCCTTTATCCCATGCTGATAAGTAAGATCTGTTCCAGCATTTATAGCATATCAAAAAAGGAGTCCCAAATTCTACCCTTCTTTTATCTGGTAAAACAGTCAAAGTTACTATTCACAGCCGTTTTTCCAATCTATTTCCAAAATCAATAAAAGCACGGGAAATACCGGCATATCTCTATGCCGTTCTCCCGTGCTTAAAGCATTCTGTTACTTTGTATGACCCAAAACTTCATCTAACGTGTATGGGTTCCCTGCCATCAGTCTCTGCAGGGCCTGGTATTCGTTTACTCCGTTCCTCCTGCATGTCTCTGTGTACGTCCTTACTGCTGCAAATTCCCTCGCTGTTTCCACTTTTAAAAACTGTCCGGATACCTTCTGCTTTGTTTTTGTCATGCGCAGGCTGGATTCGCTCAGATTATTCGTTGTGGGCAGTTCGAAATCATATACCCATGCAAAATAGTTCTCCCGGTATTCCTCAAACTTCTTCAGGCAGTTCCTTTCATCCGTGTGATAGTAGCGGCTCTGGTCCTTCATGCACTGGCTCCATCCTTTTGTCAGGATCTGCTCCATCCTTTCCTCGAACCGGTTCGTCTCCTCATCAGTAAAGCCCTTCTTTCCTTTCCTTAGATGGTCCTTCCTTCTGTGGATCGTTGTGCTGATCAGCTCCTTCATCTCTGATGCCCATCTGTGCTGGCTGTCCCGGGATACTTTCTCCAGTTCCCTCTCCAGATGCTGTACGCATTCGATATTCTTAAACAAAAACTCCTTCCGATAATTATATTTCACGTGGTCATGCATCAGGGTCGTTTTTTCTGTCAGGTTTGCAAGGATCCCGTCATCCTTGATCCCTTCCGCCCCCTTGCTCTCATGCGCCCGGTAATAGGCCACTTTTTCATTACCATAAAACCGGAAGCATGCCCTGGCTGTATTCATGAACACTACCGTGTCATCCCAGTACAGGATCTTCTGTACCAGGCAGAATGCCTTCACCTCCTCATTGAAATCTTTCAGCATCCTGGCTGCCTTCTTCTGGACCTTTCCCACGAACCCCTCGGATAGTCTCAGCTCCCGGTCCATCATACCTATAGTGATGTCCCGTGTCCTTTTCACACTGATGAACCCCAGGTCCAGCAGGGCTAAGACCATTGCCTGGATGTTGGCCCCATACTGGTTCTCTTCCTTCAGCCGTTTCGGTATCGGAGCACGCACCCTCTTTCCGCATTCCCTGCATATATATTCCTTAAAACGGTGCCTTTTCCGGATGATCTTTACCTCATAATCTGTCTCATCCTTCTCCACCGCCTGGCCTTCAAGTTCCGTCAGTTCCCCTCCGCAATGAGGACATTGATCCAGCCCATGGTCCTCTGTCTCTGTCACTGCTTCCTCTGGATTTGCCCTCAGGAAATGTTTCTCATGGCCCTCCTGCCCCCCTCTCTTCCGTCCGCTCTTTTCCCTGGAATTGGGGATCACCTTTTTCTTTCCGGCCGGTGTCTGGCTGGTCGGTATCCCATTTGTCGTCCCATCATGGTCGATCTGCGCTTTCAGCCTGCATATCTCTTCCTTCAGGGCCTCGATCTGCCTGTCTTTTTCCCCGTTCTCCTTCCTTGCCTCGTCCCTCTGGTCTGTCACAGTGGCATTCTGCTGCTTAAGGCGTTCCACCTCCCGTTTGAGCTGGCCTTCCCTGGTCTGGCACCGTTCTTTTGCTTTCTTAAGGGTTGCCTTTTCGTTCCTGATCCTTGTGTTCTCCTTTTTCAGGTCGCGGTTGGCCTCGACAGCTTTTATCCAGGCGTCATAGTTCCGTTTCTCACGCCCTTCTATGCCCCGGATGCGCTTCTCGCACAGATCCTTCATTGCTGCAATCACATCGTCCGACTCATATAGGGCGACCCTGCTCCTGAGCTCGTGGATCTCTGCTAACAGTTTATCCTTATAATGGTCAAGATACATCCCGGCACCTCCAGACGGCAACAGCCTGTTAACGGTAATCCCTGATCAGCCTTTCCATGCCTGTGACCAGTGCTTCCTTCTGATCCTTTAGTTCCTGCAGCTGCTGGTTCAGCATGGAATTCTCTATCTCAAGCTTATGGCTCTTTTCCTGGTAATAGGCCAGGCTTTCTTCCAGATCCTTTACCAGTTTCGGATCTATTGCGGCCCCGTCATCTGTCTTCTTCCTGCCTTTTTTCCCGGTCGGCACGATATTGCCCGCCTCATCCAGCTTCCCGATCAGCTTTCGCCGGTTCCTGGGCTGTTTCTTTTCCTTATCCCAATAGGATTCTGATTCATATACATAAGTGATCCCGGTTTTTTTGTTGGTGCTTTTTACGATCGACATATATTTTTCCTCCTTTAAATAGGTATATTCATTATATCATAGATATACCTATTTGTCAAGATAAATAGGTATATTGTTTAAAATAATTCTCCCTATTGCAAGGGTAAAAAGATTGGGAAGCCCATAAATCAAGGGCTTCCCAAGAATTCCATAGGGACATTATTTCATTTTTTGTCGGCTGTGAATAGTAACCAGTCAAATTATTGCTCGGCTTCCTTTCTGTACTTCTTAGGGGTATACTTTTTGTTCTTCTTCTTGGCATCCACAGAGTCCTGCTGGACAGCCAGCATGAAGGTGTCCATCTCTTCCTCATCCATGTCACCACCGGCAAAGAGTCCGGTCACTTCTGCCATCAGCGCTGCAGCGCCCCTGCTGCCTCGGTATCCAAACTCCTGTCCTGCATCCGTGATGAAAGCCTCCCGCTCTGTCATAAGGTAGTCGGTGTCGCAGCCCAGTACCTGAGCCAGTTTTGCATACAGGTCCCTGTTCTTAGGATAGCGGCCTTCCT
>JAFUDC010000073.1 GCA_017459345.1 Eubacterium sp. | reverse complement strand
CACACCACTCCACCTCAGGACGGATTGCTTCGCCGTCAAGATACTTCTTTACCTTCTCAAGACGTACATTTACATTATCCTCTTCGTCCAGCTCATCGATATAGACGATCTTGCTGCGGTCCTCAAAGGTACATCCGCCGATCAGGGCAGCTGGATCAGCAGGGTCTCCGCCGTACTGCTCTACATTGTTGTATCCGTAGTGGGCGGTTACGGGTGCCAGATAATCCTCTGAGCGCTCGAAAATGTAACCGTAGCCTACGCCGCCTTCGATCTGTCTTGCGATACCATCGCCGTTTCTCTCCGGATACTTGGCAGAATCCACGAAGAAGCCTTCCTGAACAGCGTTAAAGTATCCGCCGGCTTCCACGATCTCTTCCATGAAGAGGCAGGCACGTTCCTTGATGTCTCTGGCCATCTGACCGAGAGGACCATCCTTCTTGAGCTCTACCATCTCCATCAGACCGTCTAATCCGATGAGGGTCTGCTTTGCGTTATCTACTGCCTCGATATTGTAGATATGCCATGGAACATTACGGCCCTCATCCGGTGTGATGGTGGACTGGATATCCACGCTTGTCAGCTTGGAGATCAGCATGTTCAATACATGGGTCACTGTCGCCTCACGGGCAGAGGAGCAGATGTACTTGGTATTCTGCTGGGCGCGCATCTTATAGCGGCCGCAGATATCCCTGAGGGCCACTGCATAGGGCAGGTCTGTGTATACACAGGGGGCCGGTGTTGCGGTAGGCGGTACAGTGGAAAGACTGATATTTTCCGGCTTGATGCCAACCTTCTCGGAGAAGAGAGAGTTGATGGCATGCTGTACGATCAGCTCCGGCATAACCTTCCAGGCTTCGCGGGCTGTGGCATTGGCGTTATGGGCACCGTCAATCTGGAGCATGTCTGCCCATGCCATGATAGTCTTGGACTCACAGGCATCGACGAAGGATCTTACGCAGTTGATGTCACGGTAGAGTACATTGTACTGGGGATCCTGATGGGCTCCGTTGATTCCTTCCTCAGCAAACATAACTGCAACCTCAGGGCCGGCCACGCCGGATACATAGGAATGATAATTGATGGGACGGCCAACTTCATCCTCGATGATGTCGAGGGCCTTGCGCTGGGCACGTACCTGTTTTCTGGTGATCGGCACGCCGCCGATACCCTGAGGTGTTCCCTCCATCAATCCATCGATATGGGACTGGCCCATGTGGCGGATTACCATGATATGGTCTGCGCCATGCCATGCAGCCATGCGCATGCGGCGGATATCGTCCTCAAAACGGCCGGAGGCAATCTCCGTGGTGATAACCGGCAGGGGCTGGGGATCAATGTTCTCAAAGTATTTTGCCGGTGGAAGGCCTACTCCGTTTTCAAGAGGTTCAGAAACGTCATGGTAGGTAAAGGGTCCCATGGTAAGGCCGGGGGCCGGCTTGCGCCATACCCAGCCTCTTCTTCTGGGCTCATACTTATCTAAATCTTTCAATATATTTCTTACGTCAAGCTTTTCATTCGGTTTTAAGTTCATTTCGCTCATATCCGGTTCATCCTAAAACAGCGCTGCCGCTTCATCCCAACACTGTCCATTTGCCAGCATGGTTCCTGCTTCGGAAATGGAAATGTTCTTTGCCTTGGCCAGCTTATATACGACATGGCCTGTTCCATGAGAGATCAGTCCCCTGTCCATGCAGCCTTCTACGATTTTCTGGGTTTCCAGGGAAGAGATCCCCATGCGGAGAAGAACAGACCTCTCTACAGAAGGGGTTGTGTTCTTTTTGCCCAGCTCAAGGAGCGGGTCTACTACCTGATTGGCAAGCTCCCAAAATCTGTTATATAATTCTTCATCAGAGAGATTGGCAATATGTTTCCTTCTCTCAGCAAAATCATCAGCTCGTTTCATCGGATGTCTCCTCCTTATCTCAATGTCTCCTGAAGCTTTGCAACTTCCTCTTTTACCCAGTCCACTTCAGACTTGGTCTCAACAGCAAGGAATTCGTAATCTTCCTCTGTGGGCTCGAGGGTATAGGTCTTAAGTGCAGTCTTTAACAGGGAACGGCGCATCCTGGTAAGGTCCAGGTCCTTAGCTTTAAACTGATCCGGCCAGTAAGGCATAACCACGCTGGTTCCGGGTACTTCCTCGGAAGGATTGCCAAAACGGACATCAATGCCATTTTCCCTTGCGAAATCCAGCTGGGGCTGAACATGCTTGCCTGCGCCGGTATACTCGGTCTCTGTTACGATAAGAATCTGATCATCCTTCAGTTCCTGGGCCAGGCTGAAGGCTGCAGTGAGGGATGTGTTGCCTGCGGGACCTCTCTCCAGACCTTCCAGGTTGGCAAGAAGCTCTGTCATACACATAACCTCACCCTGTGTCACTGTCACATAGCGGTCCATATAGCGAAGAGGTCTTGCTGCGGAACGGGGCACATCGGACCGATCCGGCCAGTTGGCAAAGGGTACACCAAAACCGGTATGACCTGTGGTACAGGACTTTCTGTTAAACTGCTTATCGGAAGCCATATGTAATCCGGTAAGGTCGATGGATGCTGCAACTACCTGTGTATCTGTGGCACCGGCCTTGATCAGTCCCCTGGCAGTACCTGTTACCATGCCGCCTCCGGCATTGGTGCACACTACCATATCAGGATCTTTGCCGAAGCGCTCACGGCACTGGATGGCAATCTCGCTTCCCAGTGTCTCCACGCCGGCAATACCGAAGGGGGAGTAGAGGGATGCGTTAAAGAAACCGGTATCCTCCAGCAGGGAAAGAGACTCATAGAAAAGCTCCGGACCTACGGTGATCTGAACAACCTCAGCACCCATTGCCTCGCAGGCTCTGGCCTTCTCGATGATCTCCGGCTGACCTACTTCCCTGGAATCATAGGCTTCCTGAACGATAATGCACTTTAATCCCTGCATGGCTGCCTGGGAGGCAACAGCAGCGCCGTAATTACCGGAGGTAGCTGCAATTACGCCCTTATAACCATGAGCCTTGGCAAAGGCCACTGCACAGGCTGCCCTTCTGGCCTTGAAGGATCCGGAGGGGTTGGTCATCTCATCCTTTACACAGATGGTTGCACCATAGCCCGGCTTGGCATTCTTCCTGGCCAGCTCTGTCAGATTTCTCAAAACAAACAGTGGTGTGTTTCCTACGCCGGTCTCTCCCTGCACTCTCTTGATCTCCTCAAGAGTGTATCCGGTAGAAGCCATCATCTTTTCATAATCAAAGGCAATAGATCCGCTTTCAAATGTACTGTAATCCATGCCCAGAGATTTCTTCATGATCTCGCCCTTCCGTCCCATCACGGAAGCATAATCCTTAGCCAGTGCCATTACTCTTCACCTCCAAATAAACATCTTCTGAAATTGCGGTCGATCTGAACCAGTTCCGGTACGCATTTTCCATAACTGTGTGTATAATAAGGATTCATCTCAACCAAAGTTCCCTTCTCAATCCGGTCGGAAGCAGTGAGAACCTCAACTTCCTCCCCGATTTCTGCATCATTCTGTAAGAATCCCTTTGTCCACATTACGAGTGGTGTTGCTTTTGTATCATCCGGGTCCTGCGGAGCACGCTGTCCTACAGCAAGAAGGATCTTCTTGATCCGAACCCATTCTCCTTTTTTAACCATTATGAACTCCTTTCCCTGTTGGGGCTGCGGCCCCTCCTCTTTCGGCCTTCATGCAGCCCCGTCAACCTATATCGGATATAAAAGTGTTTTGTCTGTTTAAAAACGATGTATTATTTCACCAGCTTGCATTCTTCTTCGATCATGTTTCTCATGTCGCCCATGATGGCATGGGGAACCGGGATATCGATCATGGTCTTAAGACCCGGACGGGCATTGATAACATGAGGAATGGAGTTCATGATCATGGCCATGGTTCCGATTCCGCCCTCGATCTCAGGAGTATTCACCATGTTTACGTTGGGGATACCCTTGATTTCCACATAGTCACCAGTCTGAACGCCAACCTGCTCCGGCTCGATCTGCTGCGGATGATCCATCTCAATCTTTACTTCGCCATCAACTGTTCCCCAGCCTTTCATGGCAACACCGGCAACGCTGCCTGCCTCTGCAAAGCCATAGGGGGACTTTCTGTCTACGTCTGTCACGATGGGATCCATATCCTGCTCGAACTTCTCCAGCTTCCAGCCTAATGCGTCACTGATCATGCCGATGGATTCTGCAAATCCTACATGGCCTGTCATGGAGCCTTCTGCCTTCTTCTTCATGAACTCATCTACGGATATACCGATTCCCTGCTCCTCCATAACAGCCGGTCCGAAAGGAGAAAGGCTGTTAACACGGCGGGATACGATGTGGTCAACGCTCTCACAGGCACCTGTCCAGAGGATAACCAGAAGGTCCATGATCAGACCGGGGTTGATGCCGGTACCAAGAACTGTCACGCCGTTCTTTTTCGCAATCTCATCCAGCTTTGCTGCCAGCTCCGGCTCCTGAGCCTGAGGATAGGCCATCTCTTCCGCAGATGTGATCACGTTCATGCCGCGCTCCATAACGAAGACAAGCTTGTCATAGATCTTGCTTGTGAAGGAATCAGTACATACCACTACGATATCTGCAGCACCAGGAACGATCACTTCCTCAGCTGTGCCGACGATGACATCCTCACGGTCTCCGCGCTCGATGCCCGGTACCACATCATAGAGGCTTCTGCCCAGCTTATTTCCGATGTCGATGGCGCCTACGATATCAACGCCTTCCTTCTTGCAGAGCATCTTTCCGATGCCGCCGCCCATAGCACCAAGTCCCCAGAGAATAACCTTTACATTTTTCATAGCCAATAACTCCTTTCTTTTTTTATCATTTAATTGCCTATGTTTTTGTTGTCGTCTATTTATATCGCAAGACCTGTGCCAACTTTTTGTGCCGGTTTTTTATATTCAGGGAAAATATATATATATATTCGGGAAATCAAGTGATTTGAGATGGATTGATTCATAAAGATTCGAAATATTTTTATAATATTAATCAAAAAATATTTTTCCAGGACAAATTATGATATTTTTTCGGGAAGAAAAGGACAATAAAAAACAAAAAATCCGGCTATTTTGCCGAATTTTTTGCTTTTTATATATCAATATTTTTCAGTTTTCTTGTCACTGTATTGTCTCAGATATGTAAGTTTTAGGAATAATCAGTTTTTATATCCGTGATCTTCTCATGGTATGATTTATCGGAAGGAAAAGAAAGCTGAGCAAATCGAGGCCTTACTTTCACCCGATATGGGTATGGGAAGTATGTAACTAAGTCAGTATCCCATACTTAATCAGCTTATATTGGAGGGTCTGTCTTTTCAGATGAAGGACGGATGCACAATGCGTTACATTCCCATGACAAAGGTCAAGAGCGTTCAGCAGAATCTCCTTCTCAACCCGCTCCATATATTCGGTCAGGGGCTCTCCCGCCTGGTAATCAGAAGAAGGCTTCCGGTTTACTTTTCTCGGGCAGGGAAGGTTCAGCAGGTCGGGAGACAGAATATTCTCATCATCTACCATAAACAGAGCCTGAATGATAATATTTTCCAGCTCCCGGACATTACCCGGATAATCGTACTCCATCAGGGCCCGTATGGCAGGCCGGCTGATTGTCAGAGGTTTCTTATCCATCTTGGAGCTGTGCTTCCTGATGAGGGACTCTGCCAGATAGGGGATGTCGCTCCGCCGGTCCCTCAGGGGAGGGATATTGATATTCACCACATTCAGACGGTAGTATAAGTCACTCCGGAGGGTTCCCCTCTCAATCAGCTCCTGGGGGTCCTCATTGACCGAGGCAATGATCCTGACATCCACCGGGATATCCTTAGAACCTCCGATATGGCGGACATAGGACTCCTGCAGAACCCGAAGAAGCTTGCCCTGAAGATCAATGGGCATGGAATTGAGCTCATCTAAAAACAGGGTTCCTCCATTTGCCTGCTCGAAAAGGCCGGACCGGTCCACTGCACCCGTGAAGCCTCCCTTGGCGGTACCAAAAAGGATCCCTTCCAGAAGATTCTCCGGCAATGCCGCACAATTCTGGGCCAGAAACGGTTTATCTTTCCTTATGCCGCTGTAATGAATGCTCTGAGAAAAAAGCTCCTTTCCTGTGCCTGTCTCCCCATAGATAAGAACAGGAACGTCGTACCCAGCTGCCTTCCTGGCACGGTTCACACATTTTATGAATTCCGGATCCTTACCCACCAGATCTTCAAATCGATATTTCTTAATTCCTTTAGCTTTTGGTTTTATCTTACCTGCAGGCGTCACCATCTCCTGCAGCTGCATCAGCTTGTCGTTCAGATTGGTCAGCCGGGTGATATCATGTGCCACCTCGATGGCAGCCATCAGATTCCCCTGTTCATCCTCCACCGGAACGGTTGCATTAATTGTGTTAATCTGCTTTCCCGTCGGACCGGTATAATTCTGAACTTTATTATAGATAGGCTGCCGGGACTGCAGAACCTGCCAGATGGTACTGTCCTCCTCAGCAATCTCCGGAAAGCAGTCCAGGATATTAAGGCCTATGACATTCGCCGCATCCACCTGTTCCATCTCTGCCATGGCATTGTTGTAAAGAATCGAAATTCCATCCGAATCAACGATATGAACTCCCTCTTCCAAAATATTCAAGAGCGTTTCCAGGATTTTTCTGTACTGCTTATTATTCATGGACTGCTTTCTCCTTATGTATTATGTGATTCCAGGCATTAGATAAAATCATGTCTGTTCATAAGAGTATTGAGCTGCATATAACATTTGATAATTATTATCAAAACAATAAATTGTAAAATACTATATCACTTCCTATTGATTTTTACAAGCCTATTTATTTTTTAAAACATTGAACAGGGAATTGCGTTTTTTCTGTAATTCCTTCATTATGCTCCCCCCTTTCGGATTCTCCGGAATATCTCATACTGCCGCTTCAATTCCTCCTCCTGGGTAAGAAGCATGCCTTTTGCCTCCAGGATGCGCTCGATGGCCTGGGATGTATCCAAAGTGTGATAGGGGAGGAACAGATCCCTGAGTTCTTTCGGCTTTACAATTTTATATACCTGCAGGGTAGATAACTCATAGGTATAGGCAAAGTAGCGATAAAGGTAACCGATCCAGGCCATCTCATTATGACTATACTTGACCGATCCGTAATTTGACGGCCCATACTGCTCCTCTATCTGGATGAATATATCCTCCGGCTGGGTGATTACCTGCAGGGCATAGCCGGAATCCAATGATCTTGCTGCTTCACTGTTCATAAATCTCCTTATGAAAATCTCCGAACTGACAGGAACCACATCAATCGACTCTTCAAATGTTTTCGCCTGTAAATCGCATAAAAACAGGCCGTCTCTGTCCATGCTTTTCATACTGTCATCACTTCCTTCTCATTTTAATATTTCATCAATATATCTGCCCTTACCCCTGTACTGAATCCTGGCCAGTCTTACCTTATCGCTTCCCAGTTTGGCATCAGAGCTCCTTCTCTTCTTATAGTATTCCTTCTCATTCTCTGATATATAGCATCGCTCGACCATTTTCAGCTTACTGGCAGCAAGTTCACTTATAAACACATACTGGAATCCAAGATTGGTAGCGGCCAGACAGTGCCTGCATTGCTCATCAGTAATTTCACCTTCAATGAAGGAGTTGATGATCTGATACATCCTGTTATCCGCAATCGGAGCAATAATATAATCACAATCCCTTGATCGTGTTACCAACTCTTTTATCAGAGGATGCTCCTCGTACTCACGCAGGGTTCCCCTGTAATAAGCAATTGTCATCATCCATTCCTGATTTACAGAGTATCTGTTACACTTCAGATTCTGTTCTTCGAAATCCAGCAGATAAACACAGGAGCCCTTAAATCCTGAGACAAAAGAAATAGCCTGATCATAGGTCTCCCCACAATAAAAGCCCTGGCCAAAGTCATTATTCCTTCTGCTTTTATGAACATCCAAAGTTCCTTCAATCAGGCTCTTTGCCCCATGAAAAAGCAGCTTATGTCCTTCCTCCAAATCATCTGTCCAGAGCATCTCCTTTAACCGGTTCAGTTGGATATTCTTATGAAATGCATAGGAATATACCTGTTCCAGCAGCTTGGCTGATGGATATGTGTCTCCCAACTCATTTCTTGATATGGTTACCTGCTCCACTCCGATTGCTTTTGCCAATTCTGTCTGTGTTAGACCGGATATCTCCCGTATGGAAACTAAATCCTGACTGAAATTGTAATTCATATTTTCTTCACCTCAACTTAGTTATAGCATATTACTTAAATAAGTTCAAGATGTTTTAAGCCCCCACAGGCAGCTCTTGTGCTGCTCCTGCGGGGGCTTTGCCTGTTTCATACATATATAAGGATTTATGGTCTGTACTAATATCCCAGCAAGGAGGGTAATGCCAGTGAAATCTGAGGGATAAAAGCAAACAGGAATACGGCAATGATGGCTGTTGCCAGATAGGGTACCACACCTTTTACTACCTCGGAGAATGATACATTTGCCGTGGCGGCTGAGGTAAACAGGTTCAGTCCGAAAGGAGGAGTGATGAATCCCACGATCAGAGTGACGCTGAATACGATGGCCAGGTGCATGGGATCGATGCCCATGGCTGTTCCAATCGGCACAAGGATGGGTGCCAGGATAACGATGGAGGATACGGTTTCCATGATGCAGCCTACCAGCATAAGCAGTATGATCAATATGATCATGTAAACGGACCGGTTATGCAGAAGGGGAATGATGGAATGGGCGATGGTCCTTGGAATGTTTGCCGCGGCAAGTACCGTACCGAATATGTTGGATACACCTACGATGAATATGACCATTGCCGAGGTTGTCACCGTTTTTTTCATGGCATCGATCAGCTTCTCCAGGGTCAGCTGCCGGTAAACCAGGCCGAGGATCAGGGCATAGACGGAAGCGATGGTCGCCGCTTCGGTGGGAGTGAAGATTCCGCCGTAGATGCCTCCAAGAACCAGTACCGGGAGGAAGATGACGCCCAGGGCTCTCCAGATCGATCTTCCCAGTTCCTTTAAGGTAAAATGCTCTCTCTCTGTTTTGATGCCTTTTCTAAGAAAGAGGATGGTGTTTGTGATGATGAAGAGGATGCCGAGAATGATTCCGGGAACCAGGGCCGCCATGAACATGCCTGGAACGGACAGTCCCATGGTAGTGGCATAGACGATCATGGCAATGCTGGGGGGAACAATCGGTCCCAGGGCACCGCCCGCTGCCAGAAGGCCTGATGCTTCCTGCTTGGTGTAGCCATTGTTTAACATGGAAGGAATCATGATGGCTCCGATTGCCGCAACTGTCGCCGGACCGGATCCGGTAAGGGCGGCAAAGAAGAGGCAGCAGATGATGGTGATGGTTCCCATGCTTCCGGGAAACCAGCCGAACAGCTTCTCCACGCAGTCTACCAGCCGGTCTGACAAACCGCCCTGCTCCATGAGGTATCCTGCAAAGGTGAACATGGGGATTGCCAGATACACAAAGGTATCCATTCCAATCTCCAGCTTCTGGGGGATTATGATCATGGGTTTCAGCCTGGTGACCAGGAGCAGTACGATGACAGACAGTTCGATACTATAAGCGATTGGTATGCCAATCAGGATCAACAGGAACAAAACTGAAAATATAATGAGAGCATATGTCATACTCATTTCTCTTCACCGCCTTCCTCACCAAGAAATGCTTCGATAATATTCAGGATACCATTTAAGATCATCCCGACTCCTCCCACCGGCAGGCAGGCATAGGTAAAGGAGATGGGGATTCCAAGGCCGGCACTTTTCTGGGCGCTGGTATAGATGGCCAGCTTCGTCCCGTAGATGACGATCACGGCCGCCCCGATGACCATCAGGGCCTCTATCAGGACACAGTGGTACTTATACAGCTTTGACCTTCCCTTAAGAAAATCGTTGAGGACAGATACGGCTGCATGGCCATGGGTGCTGACGCAGACGCTGGCTCCCAGCATACTCATCCAGACAAAGACAAAGCGGGCTACTTCATCTGTGCCGGAAAGAGAGGCGTTCATGATATAGCGGGTAAATACCTGAATACTCGTGGAGATGATAACCACAGCAAGCAGGGCCACGGAAACATATACGAAGGCTTTATTCATCAGATTTACTGCCTTTTTCAGATTCTTCAATGCTCTTCCCTCCCTTTTTAATTGCGGCCGGTGGCCTGCATTACCTGATCCATCAGCTCGGAGCCGATCTCTTCTCTGTATTTCTCATAGATGGCAGAAGCGGCATCTGCAAGGGATTCCCTGTCGGAAACCTGGTTGACCTTCAGACCGTTTGCCTCCATCTTTTCTATGAATTCTGCTTCCTTTTTCTGAACGAAGATCCGCTCCTCCTCCATGGCTGCCTTTGCGGCTTCCTGGAACCAGCCCTTCTCTTCATCGGTCAGGTTCTCCCACACAAATCCGGATATGTCCATCTGGAAGGGGGAGTAAAAATGCCCTGTCAGTGAGAGATACTCGCAGATGTCGGCGTAACCGGTAGAGTAGATGGATGAAATCGGAAGCTCCAGACCATCTACAGTTCCCTGTTCCACACCGGTAAATGTTTCGCTGAAGGCCATGGTGGTGGGATTGGCTCCCATGGCTTTAAAAGCATCCACGTAGATGGCTGTCTCCGGCAGGCGAAGACGCAGTCCCTTCATGTCGGCTGAACTGTTGATGGGCCTTTTGTTGTTGAGGGTATGACGGAATCCGCCGTCCCCGTAGGACAAGACCTTTACATGCCATTTGTCATAAAGCTTGTCTTCAATGGGATCCATAATCTCATCATTATCCAGCACGGAATATGCCTGATTCCGGTCCTCGAAGATATAGGGCAGGTCAAACATTTCCCATTCCGTCATAAATGACCCAAGGCTGAAATTGGTAATCAGAGCCATGTCAATGGTTCCCAGGCTCATCCCCTCCAGCATATCCCTCTCTCCGCCCAGGACGGAATCACTCACGATATCAATGGCGATCTCTCCGCCGGATAATTCAAAAACCTTATCTGCAAATGCTCTCGCAAAGTTCTGGTACTGGTCTTCATCCGAGCTGGTATTGACATGACCCAGCTGATAAACCCTCTTTACATTTACCGTCTCCCCGTTGCTCAGCACGGTCTCACTGCTGCATGCTGTCAACGCAGCGGCCAGACAGACTATCAAAAGCAGACTGATTATTCTTTTCATGATCATTCCCTCCGTCACTGAAGAAAATCGTATTGTCTGTGAACGACACGACCCTCTTTCACTGTTAATTCCGCTTTTATCATCTTTGTTCCTTCATATTTATTCTGATAACGATCCAGATAGTGTACTTCCTTATCTACAATCCGCAGGACTGCAATGTCCGCGGTCTCTCCTTCCTTCAAAAAGCCGTCCTGCTTATACCCCATCAATCTGCCGGGAATATCGGTGCACCGTGCTATGATATCCTCAATCCTCATACCCAGATTCAGCAATTCTGACAGGATATAGCTAAAGGAATAGGTCGGTTCCTTGAATGCGGAAAGAAGACTTAAGTCCGAGCTGATGATGTCCGGCAGAAAGCCCTGCTCTATAGCAGCTCTGGCAATCTTTCCGGAGAAATTAAAAGCTCCGTGTCCCAATTCAAATAATATGCCCCTTTCCTTCGCCTCCCATACCTCCGGAAGAACCTTCCCATTCTGGTCCAGAATCGTTTTCCCCTTCTGATGAAACATATGGCAGAAGATATCTCCCGGCCGTATCCGTTCCAGGGTATCCCGGACCTCTCCGGGTGAATCCGTGATATGGACAGAAAGGGGGAGGCCCACCTTTCTTCCCAGCTCCACGGCTCCCTCCAGGGGCTTCAGGCCGAGATCACCGACGATATCTCTGCTTTGTCTTAATTTCAGACCGATGATCTGATCCTTATATTTCTCACAGAGCATGGAGATTCTGTCCACGTCAAAGAGGTCGGGATCCGTGTTCTCATTGATCCGGTGGGTCACCTGACCCATGCTGGCAACATTCAGAAAGGTTTTTATAGTCAGGACACTGTTTAACACATTGTTCCTGTAAAATGCTTCAAAATTCGCGCAGCCTGTGGAGCCGGCATCCACCATCTTCGTCACGCCATTGGGTATCTGAACCAGGTCAGCCGGCATGGAGAAATCACTGAGACCGTAAGCAGCATGGGCGTGAAAATCGATCAGTCCGGGGGTTACGATACAGCCTCCGGCATCGATATTAATCTGAGCCTTTCTGGCGGACAAATCGCCAACAGCAGCAATCTTTCTGCCGCAGATTCCCAGGTCCCGGACCTGATCAAGCCCTCCTCTGGGATCAAGAAGTCTTCCGTTTCTGATGATCATATCAAATGTGCCGGGATATTCTGCCATCCTTATGCACCTGCCCTTCTATGTGGATGATTACTGTTCTGACCAGTTACCATTTGCTTTTATTGATTAAAGTTGCTATGATATATCTGATTCGACCGGATTCGTTAAAACCTCATGGTTCACCAGATGATAAGGAGGCGTATCATGGCTTTACCCGACTACACATATTTTGCCGCAATCGTTGAAGCCGGCAGTCTGACAAAGGCTGCTGAAAACCTGTATGTATCTCAGCCATCCCTGAGCCAGTACCTGAAAAGGCTGGAGACCAATCTGGGCGTCGAGCTCTTTGACCATGGCACCTCCCCTCTCCGCCTTACATATTCCGGGGAGAGGTATTATCAGCACATCTTACATCTGATGCAGCTGGAGAAAAACCTCCGCAGAGAGTTTCAGGATATCCAGAACCAGGAGTCCGGCCGTCTCCGCCTGGGCGTTGCCCTCTGGCGGGGCGCCTGCCTGCTTCCGGATGTTTTTCCCTTCTTTCACAGCCAGTATCCCGGAATTCAGATGGAGCTCTATGAGGGAAGCTCCAAGCAGCTGGAAAGCGCCCTGATCCATGATAATATTGATCTGGCCATTATGAATCTGCCGCAGAGTCTGAATTATGATAAGCTGACCTGCGACATCATCATTGAAGAGCCCATTCTCCTTGCCCTTCCCACAGACCATCCAAGGGTCCGGGAGCTTACCGGTCAGTCTGCTGCCGCTCAGTCTGCTGTCGGCCAGTCTGCTCCCGGTCAGTCTGCTTCTGCGGGTGAATATGTCCGAGTCCCTCTGGATTTCCTGGAGGAATTCCCCGTGATCCTGACCAAGCCCGGCCAGAATCTGACTTATGAGGTTCGACATTTTCTGTCTGTCCATCATATAGAACCGGACATTCTGATGGAAACCTCCAACCTGACTACCGCCATCAATCTTGTCGCCTCCGGCATGGCATGTACCTTTGTCCCTGCCGAGGGAGCGCGGGTGTGCCACAATTCCGGTGATGTCACCTTTCTGCCCCTTGATGCTGAGGGATTTCAGTGGCCTCTGGCAGCCGTTTATCCCAAAAACAGCTATCTGACCAAGCTGTCCCGCTTATTTATTGAGGTTCTCAGGATGAGGCTGACCTCTCTACAATATGAATTCTACCAATAGAATCAGAGAACTTCACATCCGATCTCGTCAAGCTTATCATCTACCCACGGGCGAATGTATGTGCCATCCTCCAGAATATGCTTCATGATATCGGATTCCTTCTTCTCCACTGCGATGGTGGCATCTGCGATCTCATCGGCAATTGCAGGATCGATGATGACAATTCCATCGTCATCTCCCACCACAATATCCCCGGGCCTTACTACCTTTCCGCCGATCACCACCGGAACATTGATCTCTCCGGGCCCGTTCTTGTAAGGACCATTGGGGGTTGCTGAGCGGGCGTACACCGGGAAGTCCTCCATGGAAGCCAGGCCGTTCTTATCGCGGATGGCTCCGTCGCAGATGATGCCCCGGATACCCCTTACCTTACAGTATGTAGCCATGAGCTCTCCAAAGATTGCCCGGTCGGTAAAGCCTCCGGCATCAATCACGATCACATCACCCGGCTGTGCCAGATCCATGGCCGCATGAAACATGAGGTTATCTCCCTGGGGAACCCTTACGGTGAAGGCGGTTCCCAGAAGCTGTCCCTTTCCCACCGGCTCGATTGCGGTATCAACTGCCGCGATCCGTCCCATATTATCATCAATATTTGCGACAGGCATATCCCTGAAGCGCTCTACAAGTTTCTGGTCCGGTCTCTTAAAATCCTTTACTATCTTGCATCCAATTGCCATCTTTCTTATCCTCCAGTCTGAAAAACATATCCTATCTGTAACTATTCCCGATCGTCAGCCCCTGTATTGTCATCTCATCAGACATATGTATAGCCGGTATCCCGGGAAAGGACTCCTTTATTAGCAATATTCCTTTTTGGCACTATCCCCTTCACCACAGCCGAGGGGATTAATCTGCATACAGTTTCAATCTGCGTCTTCTTAGCCCCAGCCCCGTAAGAACCACTGTGGGGGTTCAGGATGACATTATCCATATTCAGGAGCGGATCATCCTTTTCGATGGGTTCTTTCTCAACGGTATCAAGACCTGCATAGAGGATCTCTCCTGCCTCAAGAGCCCAGGCCAGATCCTTCTGATCAATGATCGGCCCCCTGGAGGTATTGATGATCATGGCCGTATTTTTCATTTTCTTAAATGTATCTTTATTAAATACATGATAGGTCTCATCGGAAAGCCCCACATGGATGGATACAATATCACTTTCCCTGACCATCGTTTCAAAATCAACGAAATCAACATGGGGATACTGCTTCTTCGCATCATCCGGAATATAAGGATCACAGGAGATGATCTTTGTCCCGAAGCCTCCGTGGAAGATGTCATGAAGGTACCTTCCCGCTGCCCCAAATCCGTAAATACCCAGGGTCATCTCTCTGACATCACCTGGCAGCAGATACTGACATTTGGGCCAGTTCCCCTTCCTGATTTCTCTGTCGTAATAATTGCTGTTTCTCACAAGGCCCAGGATCATGGCCGCTGAGAGGTCTGCCAGCTCCTTTGCGCAAAAACCGGGGATATTCAATATGATCTTTCCCAGCTCTGCTGCCGCCTCAAGATCAATGGAATTGACACCCACGCCAAATCTTTGAACAAACTGCAGCTGAGGCAGAGCCTCCATCACCTTTCTGGTCACCGGCGGATTTCCGGTTCCAAGAATGGCCATGGCATCACCGCATCCATCGATGATCTCTTCCTCGGTATTAAAATGACAAATCTCCAGCTCAATGCCCGCCTGATCAAAAGCCCGGGCCACCTGTGCAAGCTCCTGTGCGTTTACACTGCCATATTCACTATCCACAACTACTGCTTTCATACCGCTTCTCCTATAAATTGCAATCATAATTTTAAAATTATAATTACAGATAAACATTTTTACTTGTCATCTGCCATAAGACAAAATATTTTATGATCAATATGTGACTTGAGTACTCAATTTTTATGCTTTAATGATAGCTCATGCTTAATAAATAAGCAAATACTTATAACTTTATACAAAATATAATATAAACATTATAATTCATTTTTATGGAACAAAAAATCACCTTGATGATTCCATGTCATCAAGGTGTTTCGTGCTGCCATAAGGGAAAACACATGAACATATGAAGGTTTTTTGTGGTATCATTTATTAAAGTATTATAATATACTTGTATAATCAAACAATGAAAGGACTAATGATATGAATGAAACTATAAAAATGGTTCACCACAACCCAAAGGCAGATCAGGGCCAGAGAACCGTATTTAATCAGGAAACAGCTGCCGTGGCAAGTAAATATCATGAGAGCTTTCCGGGTTATCAGCCGACTCCCCTGGCAGCCTTAAGGAACCTGGCAGCTTCCCTGGGAATCGCCGGCATGTATGTCAAGGATGAGAGCTTTCGTTTTGGGCTGAACGCTTTTAAGGGACTCGGCGGCAGCTACTGTCTGGGAAAATATATCGCAGGAAAGCTTGGAGAAGACATCAGTCAGGTGGACTTTGACAAGATTACCTCCCCCCAGACCAGAGACCAGGTTGGAGAGATTACCTTTGTGACAGCGACGGACGGCAACCACGGCCGCGGAATCGCCTGGACGGCAAATATGCTGGGGCAGAAGGCCGTCGTCTACATGCCAAAGGGCAGTGTGGAAGAACGGCTTCACAATATCAGAAAGTTCGGAGCCAAGGCAGAGATCACAGACATGAATTATGATGACACCGTTGCCTTTGCATCAAAATGTGCCGAAGAGAATGGATGGGTGCTGGTCCAGGATACGGCATGGGAAGGCTACGAGGAGATCCCGACCTGGATCATGCAGGGCTATACAACATTGGCCATGGAAGCCGCCAGACAGCTGGGCGAGGTTAAACCGACCCATATCTTCCTGCAGGCAGGCGTTGGTGCCATGTCCGGTGCACTGGCAGCTTTCTTTGCCGACTATTACAGGGAAGCAAAGCCGGTTATCACCATCGTGGAGCCCAACAAAGCAGACTGCATCTATCAGACAGCACTGGCAGATGACGGAAAGCTGCATGTTGTGGACGGCGACCTGCACACCATCATGGCAGGACTGGCCTGCGGCGTACCCTGTACCATCGGCTGGAATGAACTGAATCGTTATGCTGAAAATTTCGCTTCCATCCCGGACTGGGTGGCAGCAAAAGGCATGCGGATACTCGGCAATCCTGCAGGAGATGATCCCAGGGTGATCTCCGGCGAAAGCGGCGCATCCACCACTGGTTTTGTGTGCGAAATCCTGCAGAATGCCAGCCTTGAAGAGCTGAAAAAGACCATTGGTCTTGATGAGAAATCTGTCGTCCTCTGCATCTCCACGGAAGGCGACACAGATAAGGAAAACTACAGAAGCATAGTCTGGGACGGTAAATATCCCAGCTGTTAATAAAGAAAGGCGGAAAAATCATGAAAGAGATCAAATCAGCAAATGCCCCTGCGGCAATCGGACCTTATTCACAGGCAGTACAGACAGGAAACGGTCTGGTATTTGTTTCCGGACAGCTGCCAATCGACCCTGCAACAGGCGCTTTCGCCGGCGATGACATCAAGAGCCAGACAGAACAATCCCTGAAAAATATCAAGGCAATCCTTGAAAGCGCCGGCCTGACCATGGGCAATGTGGTAAAAACTACCGTATTCCTGAAGGACATCACGGATTTCGCCGCAATGAACGAAGTGTACAGCACATTTTTTGAGGGAATTTGTCCGGCAAGAGCCGCATTCGCAGGTGCGGTCATGGTCAAGGATGCCCTTGTGGAAATCGAGGCAGTTGCAGCCTTGAACTAATCACTCTCAACCGCCCCCACCTCCGTATAAACCGGCTTCCCGTCTCTGAAGGTTGTCTTCATAAGCGAGATCTTCTTAACCATCATATCTCCCTTCGGAGCGGGAACCTGTTTCCAGTTCCCGGAAGCCTTCCGGATGATGGTGATGTGGGGGGTGAATTTCTTCCGGTCATAATCTATGCTGGCAGCATCCAGGGCATCCCGGACCCCTTTGGCCGTTTTGGACAGACCCTGGTTTCCCTTCATGCCCACCCAGATCAGATTGCCGAAGCTTCCCATATCGGATAATGACAGCTTAAAGGGCTTAAAGGATACCGCCTTAAGGGCATCCTTAACCGCACCGGGATCGTCCCTCTCCCCGATGAAGGCCAGGGTCAGATGGAGATTCTGCGCGGGGACATAGTTCCCCTTGACTCCCTTCTTCTTTAATTCATGCATGGTTCCGGTAATCTTTTTCTTCATATCTTCGGACAGCTCAACAGCCACGAACAGACGCATATGGTAAACCTCGCTTTCATCCTGACAAATAATCTCAATCTAATTCATCTTGGCCTGTGCATCCACCAAAGTGTTCCCCTAAAAATGAAGGATTATCAAACTCCCTTCTGATGAGCTTTATAAAGCAATCCGCTGATATGGAAGAATATTCTCAATCTCAGCAGCTAACTTTGTCTTTAATTCCCTCATATCAATATCATTCTGCATATCAAGAAAGAATCGGTCAGAAACTCCAAAATACTTAGCCAGCCTTAAGGATGTGTCAGCTGTGACCTTCCTGCGACCATGAAGAATATCCTGTATTCTTGATGCAGGTACATGAATATCTCTTGCAAGTCTGTATGCAGAGATTCCCAAAGGTTTCATGAATTCTTCCATGAGTATCTCGCCTATTCCCGGAACAGGAATAAATGCATCCATATGAATTCTCCTCTCTAACATTATCAGTGATAATCTACAATTTCTACGTTATGAAAATGATTCCCTTCCTGCGAAAAACATATTCTATACTGATCATTGATTCTAATGCTATATTGTCCCCTCCTGTCTCCGGAAAGCGCCTCCAGATGATTAGCCGGTGGAACTCGCAGATCCTCCAAACATCCTGCATTATCAATCATGATCAGTTTTCTTAATGCAACCCTTTGAATACTTTGGGGAAGTCTCTTTGAAAATATCTGTTTATATATCTTCTCTGTCTCCTTATCCGCGAAACTCTTAATCATAAATATATTATATCTGTTCTGCGTGTATACGTCAAGCAGATATATCATAATTCATTCCTGTCTCTCTGCACCAGCCCCAGGATAATCGACAGATTCCCGTTGCGGCACCTAAGTTCATCGATAAACTCCTTCTCCTTTCCCTTATCCCTGATCTCCACCTGATAGGACAGCTCATACATGGTTCCCATATTGGTGGTACGGATCTTCTCCAGGTCAGCCTTTTTGGTAAATGTCTCAAAGACATCATCAAAGATACCTTCATAGCTCAGATCTTCCGGTATGGTAATCCTGAGCTCTCTGATGCTTGTCTGCCTGCTGTTCAAGGGACTCCTCTCCAGCAGCAGCATGACAAGCCCGGTTACCGCCGTGACCAGAACAGCCAGTGTAATGAATCCCATACCGCAGGCCAGACCTGTGGCCATGGCATAAAAGATGTAGCCAATCTCCCTGGCACTTCCCGGGGCAGAAAGCCAGCATAGTAATCAGCATGATATTAAAAAGTAAGAGCATCATATATATGACAGATTTAGTGTCTGCTGGAGTTTTTGGGAGATGCTTCTTTGTTGATTTATTGATATTTATCATTTTTGTTGACCTTTTGAAACACGTCATCTCTATATATTCCCCCTTCCTTTTCCTGGTTCACATTATTTCTGGCCAGTTATCTTGATTTTGAAGGCTGTCTTCTGGCCTCTGTGGTCCTCCTGGCTGTTACTTATGCTTGTTTTCCCAATTTTGGCTGCTTCCGTTGATTATATTCTACTGCAGGTAAATTAAAACAAAATTTAAACCCCGGTGAAACACTCACCAGGGTTTATTTTGTCTCTCCATTCAGATCTATATGGTGCTCGGCCAGCCATCGCATCAGAGGGTCGGCAACCTCATGAAAATGATCCGGTATGAAGTTATAATTATCTCTCGCCGCCTGTTCCACATCAATGGGCCGGCTGCTGTCCACGATAGACATGGTAAGGTGTAGGATACCAAAATAAATGTCAAAAAGGGAGACATATCGAGATAGAGAAGGACACCCCGGGAAAGAACGAGAAAACCCGCATAAACAAAGGCTCTGCGAGAGATACCGAAACAAGATGAAGAGGATCTATTGACACTTATTTTGAGAATAGGAGTCCATGGATCCTTTTGTGTGTGGATAATGTGGATAAGTGAAGATATGACAGAATACGAAGAGGACGGATAAGCCCGAACATGGCTTGCTTCCGCCCTCTTTTATGCT
>JAFUDC010000072.1 GCA_017459345.1 Eubacterium sp. | reverse complement strand
TCCGGCCCATGATGACCGTGACTTTGAGTTTGCAACCAAGTTTAATATCCCCATCATCCAGGTTATCGCCAAAGATGGAAAAGAAATTGAGAACATGACCGAGGCCTATACCGAGGCAGCCGGAACCATGATCAACTCCGGAGACTGGAACGGTATGGAATCCGCTGTCCTCAAAAAAGAAGCTCCTATCATGATCGAGGAGATGGGCATCGGTAAGAAGACCACCAACTACAAGCTGCGTGACTGGGTATTCTCCCGCCAGCGCTACTGGGGAGAGCCCATCCCTATCGTACACTGCCCCAGGTGCGGCAATGTTCCGGTTCCGGAGGATCAGCTTCCCCTGCTTCTTCCGGATGTAGAAAAGTATGAACCAACAGGCACCGGTGAATCCCCGCTGGCAGCCATTGACGAGTGGGTCAATACAACCTGCCCCTGCTGCGGAGAACCGGCAAAGAGGGAGACCAACACCATGCCCCAGTGGGCCGGGTCTTCCTGGTATTTCCTCCGCTATGTGGATAATAAAAACAATCAGGAACTGGTCAACAAACAGAAAGCCCATGACCTCCTTCCTGTAGATATGTATATCGGCGGCGTGGAGCATGCTGTACTCCACCTGCTCTATTCCAGATTCTACACCAAGTTCCTCTATGACATCGGTGTGGTGGACTTTGATGAGCCTTTAAGAAGCTCTTTAACCAGGGTATGATTACCGGCAAGAACGGAATAAAGATGAGTAAGTCCAAGGGCAATGTGGTATCTCCGGACGATCTGGTAAGGGACTATGGCTGTGACTCTTTAAGGCTCTATGAGCTTTTCGTGGGACCGCCGGACCTGGATTCCGAGTGGGATGACAAGGGAATCGACGGCGTTTACCGTTTCTTAAACCGCTTCTGGAAGATGGCTATGGACAACAAGGATAAAGATGTGGCAGAAACCCCGGAGCTTATCAAGCTCCGTCATAAGCTGATCTTTGACATCACCCAGAGACTGGAGAGCTTCAACCTCAACACGGTAGTCAGCGGCTTTATGGAGTATAACAACAAGCTCATGGAACAGAGCAGGAAGACAGGCGTGGATAAGGCAACCCTTGAAGCCTACACCATCCTCCTGGCTCCATTCGCTCCCCATATTGCAGAGGAGATGTGGGAACAGCTGGGCCACACTGACTCCGTATTTGCCCAGACCTGGCCGGAATACGACGAGGAAGCCATGAAGGAAGACGAGATCGTCATCCCCGTTCAGGTAAACGGCAAGACCAGATGTACGATCTCCATCAGTGTGAATGCAGCTAAGGAAGACGTCCTGGCTAAGGCCAGGGAGACCCTGGGCGACCGGATTACCGGAACCATCAGAAAAGAGATATATGTTCCAGGCAAGATCGTGAATATCGTGGCAAAATAGATAACAGCAGTCTATCCAGATTAAGACATAAGGAAAAGGTGCACCTGCAGGTTTTAAGCAGATGCACCTTTTTTATCAGAAGCACTTCTCAATGATATCCGGGTCTAGACCGTCCTTTCCGGTAAGGTGTCCTACAAGGAAATAAAGAATTCCTCCGGCCAGGAGCCCCCAGATTACGGCATTGATTCCTG
>JAFUDC010000071.1 GCA_017459345.1 Eubacterium sp. | reverse complement strand
TATGAATCATCCTTTAAAAAACAGGTAGTCAGAGAGTTCCGGGAGATACAAATCCCGTTTTCATGCCGTCTTTATCGTAGATATACGATAATAATCACAACTCTGACTATCTTTATCCATCCATAAACTGCTGCAGAAGCCCAAACCTCATTTTTTATTCTTTTGTAGTAGATAGTATGATGCATATCTTGTATTATTATCAACATAAGTGGATAATAATACTGATTAAAGGTGGATTTATCTCCTACTACTCCATGCGAACCTTTCCCAAGAGAAAAACAGTGGATAAAACGTGCCAATAGAGGCAATTGTATCCACCAATTTCTGAAGTACAGTCATTGCAGACTACCTGGCTCGATAATGTCGTGAATAAGTCTTACGCACGGTTCCACTGCGCACTGGATTTATTCACTTATAAGTTATACGGCAGAAGCTTATGAGTACCCCCTGAGAGTGGTGCAACCCGTATATACTGCTCAGTTAACTGACCAGATTCGTCGAGACGATTCCGATTGAGTAAAAGACATAGATATTTTGATATATATAAATATCAATGAAGACTAAAACATGTATTACGGAAATATTTATTATTTTAGACATTTTTTACGCAAATAATTGGTAGAATAAGAAAGGTTGGCCTTTTTCTGCCCACAAGTTCTAGAATATATTCTGTAGTTCTTTATAATTCAAAAAATAATGTGGTTAGAGAGTCTGTTCTTGGTAATTCATACCCAATTTTTTAGGAAAAAACAAGAAAATAACTGAAAAGTTACTTCATATATGATTTTATCGATATGTTAGAATGGCTTAAAGACAGATTTGTTACCAGATATTTGCTTTGTTAGTTAACTGAGCAAAAAAGGCTATCCTCAAAATAGTGAAATAGCATAAGAGTTTGAATTTTCCTGTCCGCTGTGATATAGTAGGATGAATGCAAAATCTGGTTGAATTATGAATAAATTAGCAAGGGACAATATCCGACGCAAAGAGAGAGTCGGTTGTGCTAGCTTATACAGACAGGAGCTCTTATGAAAAAGTTAATACTTGCGGAGAAACCCTCGGTGGCGAAGAACATAGCGGATGCCACGGGAGCGGTTCGGAGAAACGGCTACTATGAGGGCGAATCCTATCTTATTACCTGGGCCTTCGGTCATCTGCTGCAGCTTTACGATGCCAGGGATTATGATCCGGCCATGAAGGTTTGGCGGATGGAGAAGTTCCCCTTCATTCCTCAGGTCTTTCAATATAAATTAAAAAGTGATGGCAAGAACAAAGATAAACCGGATGCCGGGGTTGTACGGCAGATGGAGATTATCAGAAGTCTCATGCAGCGGCCGGATGTGACCGGAATCATATCGGCTACGGATGATGACCGGGAGGGTCAGATTATCGCCGATGAGGTCTGGGGCTACTTAAAGCCCGGCAAGCCGGTGGAGAGGATCCTGCTTAACGAGTGGACCGCCGATGAGGTGAACCGGGGACTTAACAATCTGCGGCCCAATGAGGCCATGCAGTCTCTCCAGGATGCAGGCTTTGGCCGGCAGATTGCGGACTGGCTGATCGGGATTAACCTTACCTCGGTGGCAACACTGAAAGCAAAGCATGGAAAGAACAGCAAGCTTCTCAATGTGGGCAGGGTTCTCATGCCCACCCTGAAGATCATCTATGACCGGGATAAGGAAATTGAGGACTTCAAGGTGACCAGATACTATAAGCTCCGGGCTTTTTTCAAGCCCGGAAGCAAAAGGCAGTTTGAAGGTACCTATTACATTGATAAAAATGAAAAGTTTGACAGCCCGGATGAGCTTAAGGAGCTGGCGGACCGGATTCAGGGTTACCCTGCTCAGATTACTTCAAAAAAGGTGACGCAGAAGAAGGAGTATGCTCCCTATCTTTTTAACCTGTCCAATCTCCAGGGCCATGTGACCAGCAAGTTTAAGGGCTGGACATCTGACAAGGTTCTAAAGGTAGCCCAGGACCTTTATGAGAAGAAATATATCACCTACCCCAGGACGTCCAGTGTGGTTTTGGATGAGAGCCTTAAGGGGAAAACTGCCAAGGTACTTGAGATTCACCGGCAGCAGTCGCCCTATGCTGACCAGATTAAGTTTCATACCTCAAAGAGAGTATTCGACAGCAAGAAGGTAGAGAGCCACTCGGCCATCATCCCGACCTACATGCTGCCAAAAAGCTTAAGTGAGGATGAGAGGATTGTCTATGAGGCCATAAGAAACCGCTTCCTGGCCCAGTTTATGCCGGTGGCGGTGGCAGAGGATACGGAGCTGATCCTGAAAGTACTTGACCCGGAAAAAACAGATCGGAGTCAGATACAGAGTGCACAAACCATTCCTGTTCAGGAGGAACTGATACATAGTGCACAAACCATTCCTGTTCAGGGCGCAGATAATCCGAAAAAGATATTAAAGAGCCAGTTCCTGGATATCTCCGGCTATTTCCAGGCCAAGGGCAAGGTCCAGCTGGTGGAAGGCTGGAAACTCATCGAAGGCATTGACTCAAAGGATGTGACCCTGCCGGCTGTGGAAAAAGGGGAGATTGCCGAGATCAAAAAGACTGAGGTCAAGGAGGTGGAGCGCAAGCCTCCCAAGCCCCATACAGAGAAAACCTTACTTAAGGTTATGGAGACCTGCGGCAAGAAATATGAGGAAAAGGATGACCAGGAGATGATGATGGCCATCTTAAGCGGCTTCTCCATCGGGACCCCGGCAACCCGGGCGGAGACCATCAAGAAGCTGAAGACCGCAGGGTACATCAAGGCCAGGGGGAAAAGCCTGACCTGCACCGACCTGGGCCGGCAGATGGTGGAGACATTTCCTGCCAGGGAGCTCTTCGACCTGGAGTACACAGGGCGGCTGGAGAAGACCCTGTCGGATATCGAAAAGCAGAAACACAGCCGCCAGGAATTCCTGGATCTGATCACGGACTTTGTGAGGACCTCCGTGGATAAGATCAAGCAGGATCCGGTCTTCGGGGGGACGAAGGACAGCCCGCCTTTACACACGGAGCCTGTGGGCATCTGTCCGGAATGCGGTGCCCCGGTGATGGAAACCGACAAGGCCTTCGGCTGCTCCAACTGGAGAAACGGTTGCCATTTTACCATATGGAAGAATGACTATTTTATCAATTCACTGGGCAAGAAGGTGACCTATGACATGGTTAAGATTCTTTTAGAGCATGGCAAGGTGGGCTTTCATGGCTGTGTCAGCAAGAAGGGGAATAAGTTCTCCGCCTACTTTTTCTATGAGAAGGACGAAAAGACAGGGAAGTACCGCTGGAGACTTGAGTTTATATAGCAATTCAGAACCATGCGGAATATGCATGAAGCTGACTCATATGTAATAACAAACCCGCTAACAAGAGATTGTGGAGATGAAGGAACAATGAAAACGATCTACGCAAAGATAGCAGTCCTGCTGGCTCTGTGTCTGCTTTTTCCCTGCGCCCTGACGGGCTGCAAACCTTCCAAAAAGAAAGTGACCTCTTCCAGCTACTACAAGGAACTGAAGGATAAGTATAAAAAACTGAAAAAAGAAAATAAGGAGCTGAAGGAAGAGCTTAAAGAGAAGGATGCCCTTTCAGAGGATGAGACCAGGGCAGCGGATTATCTGGAGAAGATCGGCCGGGACCGGATCATCAGCCTGGAGGTGGGCTATGCCGACAACATGGAAGGCAGCGAGCTCATCCGGGATGAGAGGGTTTTTCCCATTGCTACGGCCATTGCCAAGAGGGCAGATCTCACGGGTAAATATACCCCGGATCAGATTGCGGACAAGTACGGCCCGGGTTATGAGTATATTCTCTATGATGAGGATAATGCCGTCTATGAGATTCTGGTTTACGGCGGCAACTATGTGGTTTTTACCGACCTGCCAAACAATGTATATTATGCCTACGATGCCTCGGCTCTTGGGGATGCTTTTATGCATTACCGGGATGGTTACCCCAACTCAAAGCCCCTCCACCGGCTGGCTGACAGCCCCCTGGTGACCGATGATCATAACTGCTATGAGAATGACTCCGCCTTTCGGGCGGCCAACTTCATTCGTACCATGGACAAGACCCAAATCAGCCGTAAGAAGGCAGACCATGCCTGGCTAAAGGCTTATCTGGAAAAGCAGGAGAAGGATGAGAATAAGTCGGATGGGGAAGATAGCCAGGAGGATAGGACAGAGAATTCGGATGGAGAAAGCCAGGAGGATGGGACAGAGAATTCTGAGGTTGAGGATAATGATCAGGAAGAAACCGGGCAGGAGGATCTGGATGCCCGCATCGATGCCATGATCGAGGAGGGAGATCCTGACCGGTCTGTCTATGAGCCGGAAGGGGATGTCTATACATTTTATCATCATGGGAATACCATGCTGCTCACCCTCTATGACCAGTATATCTGCATCGAGAATATGGACCAGAAGCGGACCTGGTATCAGGTTTCTCCAGAGGAAATCAAGGAGCTGAAAAAACAGTTCGTGGTTGCTAAGGAAGAATCGGTTTCCAATCAGAAAACAGGTAAGGAGGATTCGGGAGAGTCCCAGTCTCATGAGAAGGAGATCGAGGAAGAGAGCGATGTGTCAAGTACGGATAATTAATGTTTAGATGAATGACAAAATGTCATTAAGGATAGAAGTGACAGGAAGTAAACAGACTGATTGATATTTTTATCACAATTTTTTTTAAAAAACTATAGACGAAATATGCATTTTATGAGAAAATACTATCAATAGTGAAGTTTACAGCTTAACTTAGGGATTAGAAAGGAGTCTAACATGATTATCTCACAAGAAGTTGAAAAAATGTGTCCAGTAGCACAGGGCGTTCATCACGGAGCCGCTCCCATTCCGGAGGAGGCTAAGTGGGTCAAGGTCAAGGAAGTGAAAGATATTTCCGGCTTTACACATGGTATCGGCTGGTGTGCACCCCAGCAGGGCTGCTGCAAGCTGACTCTTAACGTGAAAGAGGGTATCATTCAGGAAGCATTGATCGAGACCATCGGATGCTCCGGCATGACTCACTCCGCAGCCATGGCTTCCGAGATCCTCCCGGGGCTTACCGTTATGGAAGCGCTGAACACAGACCTGGTATGTGATGCGATCAACACAGCAATGCGCGAATTATTCTTACAGATCGTTTACGGACGTTCCCAGTCCGCATTCTCCGAGGACGGACTTCAGATCGGTGCCGGTCTTGAGGACCTGGGCAAGGGCTTAAGATCTCAGGTAGGTACTATGTATGGTACCCTCCAGAAGGGACCCCGCTACCTGGAGATGGCCGAAGGCTATGTTACAGGTATCGCTCTTGACGAAGAAGATCAGATCATCGGCTACAAGTTTGTCAGCCTTGGAAAGATGACAGATTTCATCAAGAAGGGTGACGATCCCAACACTGCATGGGAGAAGGCTTCCGGACAGTACGGCCGTGTGGCAGATGCAGCCAAGATCATTGATCCCAGAACAGACGAAGTGATTGGATAATATGGGGAGGTAGGAATAATGGCATTATTTGAATCATATGAAAGACGAATTGATAAGATTAATTCTGTATTAGAAAGCTATGGCATTGCTTCCCTGGAAGAAGCAGAGCAGATTACCAAGGACGCCGGCCTTGACGTATATGGTCAGGTTAAGGGCATCCAGCCGATTTGTTTCGAGAACGCCTGCTGGGCTTACACAGTTGGCGCAGCCATCGCAATCAAGAAGGGAGCCAGAAAGGCTTCCGAGGCAGCTGCAGCAATCGGAGAGGGCTTACAGGCCTTCTGTATCCCGGGTTCTGTAGCTGACAACCGCAAGGTTGGTCTGGGACATGGAAACCTGGGCAAGATGCTCCTTGAAGAGGACACCGAGTGCTTCGCATTCCTGGCCGGTCACGAGTCCTTCGCAGCTGCAGAGGGCGCCATCGGTATCGCCGAGAAGGCCAACAAGGTTCGTAAAAAACATCTCCGTGTCATCTTGAACGGTCTCGGAAAGGACGCAGCACAGATCATCTCCCGTATCAACGGATTTACATTTGTTGAGACAGAGTATGACCCATATACCAACACGGTTAAGGAAGTATCCCGCAAGTCCTACTCCGACGGTTTGCGTGCCAAGGTAAACTGCTACGGTTCCAACGACGTGCAGGAAGGTGTTGCCATCATGTGGAAGGAAGACGTTGATGTTTCCATCACAGGTAACTCCACCAACCCCACCCGTTTCCAGCATCCGGTGGCAGGCACCTACAAGAAGGAGCGCAACGAAGCCGGCAAGAAGTACTTCTCCGTGGCATCCGGCGGCGGCACAGGCCGTACCCTTCATCCGGACAACATGGCAGCCGGTCCGGCTTCCTATGGTATGACCGATACATTGGGACGTATGCATTCTGACGCTCAGTTTGCAGGTTCCTCCTCCGTTCCGGCTCACGTTGAGATGATGGGTCTGATCGGTATGGGCAACAACCCCATGGTTGGTGCTACCGTGGCTGTGGCTGTAGCCGTACAGGAAGCAGCAGACGTCGGCAAGTTCTGATTAAAATCAGACCTGGTGCTGAAAGGTTCCGGTGAAAACCGGGAATATATAAGAAGAATAACTGAGTTATTTCAAACAATACTCTCAGAGAGTGAATCCTGCTATAATTATGGGGTTCACTCTTTTTTTGGATGATTACTTTGAAAGCCGGTTTTATTGGCAAATAAATCATAATAAAAATTGTTAGCAGAGGAGTAGTAGGAGATGAAAAGTCCATTTAAAGACAGTTTTATCCACTACAGTAGATAATATACAATGGAATAAATGAATTATCCACCACTATACGCGAAAAAATATAAAATACACTTAATTGTTCAGATTTGGAGTAGATAATTATGAGTTGATTGGTAGAATGTATCTGAAATCTACGATAAAATTCTTTTAAATACAAAGCTATATCTCCCAGAACTCCGAACAAAGCTAATTTTTGATTATATCTGAATTGAAGGTGAATGGGAAGCGCGATTAATTCACTATCAGGCCGGACTTGAAAAAAAGCTCCTGTTGTAGAATAGAAGTATTCTGTGGTAGAATAATAAACGATTATATTTGATAAACACTCTGCGAGAGTGGGTGATATGGGGGCGGATCGTAGATCTGCGCATGGGAAGACACCTACGGTGTCGTACAACTCAATCGTATTCGCCGAGGCGATTTTGATTGATATCTGGCACAAGGACTCGTGGGGGGAATTTTTGAATTTGAGGAGAGAATCGTGATTTATTGCGTTGAGGATGACAGCTCCATCAGGGAGCTGATGATCTATACATTGAATTCTGCCGGATTTGAGGCGGTGGGCTGTGGGGATGGAAGGAGTCTCTATGAGGCTCTTGCCCATGAAAAACCGGAGCTGATCATGCTGGATATCATGCTGCCGGATGAGGATGGCATATCCATCCTGAAGAAGCTGAGGGAGGAGGATGAAACCCGGGATGTGCCCGTGATCATGGCAACGGCCAAAGGAACGGAGTACGACAAGGTGATCGGACTGGACCTGGGGGCGGATGATTATCTGGCCAAGCCCTTCGGCATGATGGAGATGGTCAGCCGGGTTAAGGCTGTCCTGCGGCGGTATTCTGCCGGCAGAAAAGATGAAATCCTCCGATGCGGAGACCTGATGATGAATCTCACGGAGCATACGGTTGCTGCGGCCGGAAGGCCGGTTAATCTGGCTCTTAAGGAGTTTGATATCTTAAAGCTCTTGATGGAGAATCCCGGGGCGGCTCTTTCCCGGGAGAGGCTCTTAAGGGAAGTCTGGGGTCTCGACTTTATCGGTGAGAGCCGGACCATCGATGTCCATATCAATACACTTCGGACCAAGCTTGGCAGCTGCGGCAGCAGCATCAAGACGGTGAGGGGTGTGGGCTACAGGATGGATCCCCAGTCATGAAAAGAAGTATATTGAGACGAAGCATTTTCCTCTCCATCAGCGGGACGGTAATCATTGTCCTGGCGGCGGTCATGATTCTGGTAACCGCTGTCCTCTACCGCTATTTTTCTTCCGTCCAGCAAAGCGGGATGAAGATGGAAACCGAGCTGATTGCCAAGGCCGTGGAGGATGAAGGTATATCCTTCATTGAACGGCTGGAGGAGGAGAATTACCGGATTACTTATATCAGGTCGGATGGCAGTGTCCTCTATGATTCTGCGGGGGAGACCGATGCCATGCAGAATCATCTGGACCGGGAAGAAGTCCGCCAGGCCATGAAGGAGGGCTACGGGGAGAGCTACCGCTATTCAGATACCCTGCTGGAACGCCGGAATTACTCTGCTAAGAAGCTTCCTGACGGGTCTATCATCCGTCTGTCCAGCGGCCATCTGACCCTCCTGTCCCTGATTCTTACCATGATGCCCTATGCTGCAGCCATCGGTCTGAGTTCCCTTCTGATGTCCCTGCTTCTGGCCTCCCGGCTGTCAGTGAGCATTATGCGGCCTCTGAATGGGCTGAATCTGGATCATCCGGAGGACAATCAGGCTTACGAGGAACTGCAGCCCCTCCTGGAGAGAATCGGAAGTCAGCAGAAGCAGCTTAAGCAGGCGGAGCAGATGCGCCGGGAGTTTACGGCCAATGTTTCCCATGAGCTCAAGACTCCGCTGCATTCCATCTCCGGTTATGCGGAGCTTTTGAGAAACGGACTGGTGAAATCCGAAGATGCGGCCATGTTCTATGACAGGATATACTCCGAGGCCCAGCGCATGATCGTCCTGGTGGAGGATATTATCCGTCTGTCCCATCTGGATGAGGGGGCGGCAGATCTTCTCTGGGAGAATGTGGATCTATATGAGCTGGCCGAGAAAAACCTGGACATTTTAAGGGGAGAGGCGGAAGCGGCCCATATCAGCATGGAGCTTTCCGGGGAGCATGTGAAACTGTACGGATGCGCCCAGCTCATCAGCAGCATTATCTATAATCTGTGTGATAATGCGATCAAATATAACAAAGAGGCGGGATGTGTCCGCATATGGGTTGAGCGGGCAGGTACTGATGCTCTCCTGTCGGTGTCTGATACCGGAATCGGTATCCCCCGGGAAGAGCATGACCGCATCTTTGAACGCTTTTACCGGGTGGACAAGAGCCGGTCAAAGGCGGTGGGGGGAACCGGTCTGGGTCTTTCCATCGTAAAGCATGCCGCCATGCTCCACCAGGCCCGGATTGAGATTGAGAGCCAGCCCGGAAGAGGCACCAAGATAAGCGTGCTCTTTCCCCAGAAAAAGAAAGAATGATGAAATCAAAACGAACAGAAATCAGAATAATACGCAGCGGCCGCAAGACTCTGGCTCTGCAGATCACCCCGGAGGCTCAGATTGTGGTCCGGGCCCCTTACAGGATGCCGGAGGCGGAGATATATGACTTTGTCCGCCGCAAGGATGGCTGGATCAGCAAGCATCTAAGTGACATGGAGCATAAGCTCCGGGAGAGGGAAGAGCTTCCCGGACTATCTGCTGAGGAGATCAGCAGGCTTGCTGACCAGGCCTTAAATGTAATTCCTGCCCGGGTGGCACATTTTGCCCCTATCGTGGGGGTCAGCTATGGGAGGATTACCATCCGCAATCAGAAGACTCGCTGGGGGAGCTGCAGCGCCAGGGGCAACCTGAATTTCAACTGCCTGCTCATGCTGACGCCGCCTGAGATCATCGACTATGTGGTGGTTCATGAACTCTGCCACAGAAAAGAGATGAACCACTCTGCCCGCTTCTGGGCGGAGGTTTCGAGGGTCCTGCCGGATTATGAGGCAAGAAGGCGGTGGCTTAAGGAGAATGGCGGGGCGCTGATAGAGAGAATGAAGAAGAATTAAAAGGAGAACACAGATGTCATTTAAAGAAGCGTACCAGTATCTGGACGAAAGAGGAATGGGAGACAGGGTTAAGGAATTTGAGGTGAGCAGTGCCACGGTGGAGCTTGCCGCTGCGGCTGTGGGCACAGAGCCGGCAAGAATCGCCAAATCCCTGACCTTCCTGCTGGAGGGCAAGCCCATCATGATCCTCTGCGCGGGAGATGCCAAGGTCAATAATAAAAAGTACAAGGACAGGTTCCAGAAAAAGGCCAAAATGTTATCCAGAGACCAGGTGATCGAGATGGTCGGCCACGATGTGGGCGGAGTCTGCCCCTTCGGGATCAAGGAGGGAGTGGATGTATATCTGGATGAATCTCTGAAGCGGTTTGATGTGGTCTATCCGGCCTGCGGCAGCGGAAACAGTGCAGTAAAGCTGACGCCGGAGGAGTTGGAAGAGTTAGTGGATATCAGGGGCTGGGTGGATGTATGTGTCTTCTGAACGTTGGTATCGATGTGGGCTCCACCACCACAAAGATTGTGGCTTTTGATGGAAATCAGCTGGTTTACTCGGATTACCGGAGACATCATGCGGATCAGATTCAGAGTGTCCACCATGCTCTTGGTCTTCTTAGTGAGCATTTTCCGGGGAGAAAGATCCGCCTGGCCCTCACCGGGTCAGGCTCCAAGCTGATTGCCGAGCACCTGGATGTTCCCTTTATCCAGGAGGTGGTGGCCAATTCGGTGGCCTTAAAGGAGCGGTACAGCAATGTTCGCACCGCCATCGAGCTGGGGGGCCAGGATGCCAAGATGATTTTTTTCGGCCGGGATGAAAAGACCGGCGCATTGACAGTTTCCGATATGCGAATGAACGGAAGCTGCGCCGGGGGCACCGGTGCATTTATTGATGAGATGGCTTCCGTGCTTAGAGTTTCCATTGAAGATTTTGACCAGATGGCCTCCCGGGGAGGCTGTGTTTATGATATATCGGGGCGGTGCGGCGTCTATGCCAAGACGGACATCCAGCCCCTCTTAAATCAGGGGGCAGCCAGGCAGGATCTGGCCTTATCCTCATTTCATGCCATCGCCAAGCAGACCATCGGCGGCCTGGCCCAGGGCCTGGATATCGAGAAGCCGGTGGTTTTTGAGGGAGGACCCCTGACCTTTAATCCGACCCTGATCAGGGTCTTTGCCGAGCGGCTTAATCTGACTCCGGAGGAAACCATCATTCCGGATCATCCGGAGATCATCATTGCCTATGGGGCAGCTTTATCCCTGTCTTCCATGTTTGCTGAGGATGAGAGGGTCTGGTCTGTGGAGGATCTCATGGACCGGCTTTCGGAAAACCGTATACTGGAAACTGCGGACATGCTCCACCAGACCAGGCCTTTTTTCACTTCCGCCGGGGAGCGGGAGGAATTCCTGAGCAGGCACCGGCTTCCTGAGCTTAAGAGCAGACAGCCGGCAGCAGGTGAGATTGTCTGTGCCTATCTGGGGATTGATTCCGGCAGTACCACTACCAAGTTTGTGCTCCTTAGTGAGGATGAGGAGATTCTGGATTCCTTCTACAGCCCCAATCAGGGCGACCCCCTCATGGTGGCCAGGGATGCCCTGGTAAGGCTTAGGGACTCTTATCGGGCTGCCGGAGCAGACCTTAAGATTCTGGCGGCGGGAACAACAGGATACGGAGAGCTTCTCTTTGCCAGGGCTTTCGACGCGGAATGCCATGTGGTGGAGACGGTGGCCCATGCCCGGGCGGCAGCCAGGTATGTGGATGATGCCACATTTATCCTGGATATCGGCGGCCAGGATATGAAGGCCATCTGGCTGGATGATGGGATCATCACCAACATTGTGGTGAATGAAGCCTGCTCTTCAGGCTGCGGGTCTTTTCTTGAAAATTTTGCCTCCTCTCTGGATATTCCCGTGGAAAAAATTGCCCAGGCAGCATTTTCTTCAGAGAATCCTGCTGCCCTTGGCAGCCGCTGTACGGTATTTATGAACAGCAGCATCATCACGGAACAGAGAAACGGTAAGCTGCCGGAGGATATCATGGCAGGCCTCTGCCGTTCTATCATCGAGAATGTATTTACCAAGGTGATACGGATCTCCAATGTGCGAAGCCTGGGGGACCGGATCGTAGTCCAGGGGGGAACCTTCCGAAATGATGCGGTTCTGTGCGCCCTGGAGCAGTACCTGGGCAAAGAGGTGGTCCGGGCTCCCTATCCCGGAGTGATGGGTGCCATCGGGGCGGCTCTTATTGTGAAAGAACGCTTTGAGAGGGGAGAGTGCAGGCCTTCCTTCATCGGCCTTGATGGGTTGGATACATTTTCTTATCAACAGGATTCCGATGCGCCCTGCCCCTTTTGCACCAACCATTGCAAAAGAACCATCGTGCGCTTTTCCAATGGAAGCTCATGGATTACCAACAACCGCTGTGAGCGGGGGGAGATCCTGGGCGATCCAAGGGATTCGAAGGTCAGGGAGCAGCTTAAGGCGGCCCGGGAGGACCGGAAGAAGGTCCCTGACCTCTTTGCCCTGCGGGAAGAACTGCTGATGAGGGATTATCCCTATCCAAAGCTTCTGCCGGACCAGCATCAGCTGATCGGAATCCCCAGAGTCCTGTCCTTCTGGGAGACCATGCCCTTCTGGACCACATTCTGGCGGTCGCTGGGCTATGTGGTTCTGGTTTCGCCTGACAGCACCCGGGAAATGTATGAAAACGGCCTGTCCGCGGTGACTTCGGATACGGTCTGCTTCCCGTCCAAGCTGGTACACGGGCATATCCGCTTTCTGAAGGACCACCATGTGGACCGGATATTTATGCCTTCCATCACCACGGTAGCCTCGGAGAATACGGAAAAGACCTCCGAGTCCATGTGTGCTGTGGTGAAGGGGTATCCTATTGTCATGCGCAACTCGGATAATCCTGAGAGGAGATGGCAGATTGATATGCTCCCTCTATGAGAGACAGTGAATAATATCACTGTTACTCATGGAGGGAGCTTTTTTAATGAGAAGAAAGAGAGGAGAAATATCTTCAGAAACTAAGCTTGAGTGTGCGAAGTTAGTTGTTAATGGTGATATTG
>JAFUDC010000070.1 GCA_017459345.1 Eubacterium sp. | reverse complement strand
GGGACTTTTGCCGGCAGTTTGGCTTTGAGCCCACATTAATGAAGCTGCTGGATACGGAAAGGACAGATGGCGGATGAAAAAGAGACTGCAGATAATTCTGATTCATACCATTGCCGGGATTCTGATATTTGGCGCTGCCCTGGTCTTTTTTAACCTGTCCGTCACCAGGGAAAAGAGCAATCCTGTGGCTGAGCTGGCAAGTGCCACCTACCCTGTGATTGAGATTGTGTCCAAAAACGGAGATTATAACCCCATGAGGGCTTACCGCGGCGAGATCGACCTGTCCCTGGTGAGGAATCAGGTCAGCCTGGTGGGGGACTCCGGGACCATTGATTTGAAGCTGTATTACTATGACTACGATATCACGGCCATTCAGTATACCTTGTTTAAGGACAATCCCGAGGATCCTCTGGAGGAGGGAACCTTAAATCAGCTGACAGACGATTCCTCCGAGAAGAGCCGCCGGGGGACCATCCGTTTTAATACGGACTTAAAATCCGGGGAGACCTATTTTCTTCGGATGGCTGTGCGTTTAAGCAGCAGCATAAGGGTCTGGTACTATACCCGGATCATGGAAGGTGCTTCCTGGCATGTGGATGAATATATTGACTTTGCCAGGGAATTTCATGAAATGCTCTTTGACAAGGAGCAGGCTGTGGAGAATATTGGTGTCTATCTGGAGACAGATTCCTCCGCCCGGCTCAATTCCCTGGAACATGTGGACATCCACTCTTCCTCGGATGTGATAACCTACGGTTCCATGACCGTGAAAGAAGAGCAGGAACCGAGGATCAAGATCAGGGAAATCAACCGGACCTATGCCGTGGTAGAGCTTGACACGGTTCTTTCCAGCGAGATCCGGGCCGATGTGGTCCAGTATTATGATGTCAGGGAAATCTACAAGATGAAATATAACCCGGAAAGAATGTATCTTCTCGATTATAACCGATATATGGATGCCCGCTATACCCCCGAGTTTATCGACTCTTCCAGCAATTATCTGGGACTTGGCATTCAGTCCGCTGACCGGATTGATTATGCAGCCACGGAAGACGGCTACCGTCTGGCCTTCTGCCTGCAGGGTCAGCTCTGGTACTATAATTATAAGTCCTCTGATGCGGCCAGAGTCTACAGTTTTTATTCGGAGAACCTGTCCGATCTGAGAAATGATCAGGAGGAGCATGGTATCCGCATTCTCTCCATGGATGAGGATGGCAATATCACCTACCTGGTCTATGGCTATATGAACCGGGGTCATCATGAGGGGGAAAACGGAATACAGATTCTCTATTATAAGGCGGAGGAAAAGTGTAACGAGGAGATTGCCTTCCTTGCCACATCCATACCTTATAATACGATCGATGAGGATATTAAGAAACTATCCTATCTGAACGATGAGGGAATCTTCTACTGCCTGCTGGACGGAGACTTTCATGAAATCAACCTGAAGGAGAAAACAGATACCATACTGAAATCCGGTCTTTCCGGTGAGGGGTTGACAGCGTCAAGGGATATGAGCATTATCGCTATGGAGAGTGAGCAGGATGTCACTGCCAACAGGGAGGTCCAGGTCCTTTCCCTGAATGACGGCAGTCAGCGCTCCTACCAGTGTGAAGAGACGGAAAGAATCCGAGCCGTGGGTTTCCTTAATAAGGATTTTATCTACGGAATCGCAGACCAGGATGATATATCCAGACAGGAGAGCGGAGCGGTGGTCTTCCCCGTCAGCAGACTTCATATCGTGGATATGGAAGGCAGAGAAGTAAAGGAGTACCGTAAGAAGGGCCTTTATATTACCAATACCGTGATTTCCGGCAGTGTCCTTGAGATGGAATTCGCCAGGAAATCCGGCAACCGCTTTGTCCAGGCGGAAGATACCGACTATATCCGTTACAAGGAGGATGAATCCATGCCGGTCACCCTCACCACCAAGCGGTCGGATACCTATGGAGAGCAGATTTATTTCTCCTTCCCGGATTATGTGTACATTCAGATTGAACCTGACCTGCTTCTGACCAAGTTCCGCAGCTCGGAGGATGACCCTTCCCTGAGCCTGGCACGCAGCAGCGACCAGGGGGAAGAGTATTATGTCTATGCAGGAGGGGAGAAGAAGAATACCTACAGCAATCTGCCGGATGCCGTGATCAAAGCGTCCCAGCTCAGGGGAAATGTCATGGATAATCATGAGAAGATTCTCTGGCAGTGTGCATTTGATGAGTATGACATTGTTGCCGGGATGGACCAGGTGGTCAAGGTCTCTTCCGAACAGCTGTCCCTGGCCGGATGTCTGTCCATGATCGCCAGACTGAACGGGAAAAGCATGTCAGTGGATGAGATTGACAGGAAGCCGGGTATGCCAGGTGCCCTTCTTGAACTGTGTACAGGTCATCGGTCCCTGACTCTGACCGGCTGTTCTCTGGACGATGTCCTTTATTATATCAATCAGGGGACTCCGGTCATCGGAAAGTACAGTGAAAAACGTTATGTGGTGGTCATGAGCTATAATTCCACCAAGGTTCGTTACCTGGATCCGGTCACCGGTTTATCCACCGTGGAGGGAAGGTCAGAGCTTGCCGGCACATTTAATAAACAGGGAAATGTTTTTTACTCTTATCTGAGTGAATGATGAAGAATGGTACATACTAAACCATAGATGAAAGAGAGGTAGCCATGAAACAGATAACACAGACACCGGAGGGAAGGCGGCGCCGGAAGGATAAAAAAAGCAAAGACAGTCTCTTTGTCAAGATCATCAGAATATGGATGGCCTGCATCCTGCTGGCTCTGATCGGAGTCGCCGCCATCGCAGTGGTCAGGGTCGTGATTCCGGTTGCCGGTATGTATACAGAGGCTCGGAAGATGGTCTCACAAAGTGATGAGAATACATTTAAGTCTGTGCAGACCTCCATTGTGTATGATGCGGATGAGAAGGAAATCAAGAAGCTTAAGGGGGAAAAGGACGTCTACTATCTGGATTATAAGGACATCCCTGATGCGGCAAAGCTGGCCATCATTTCCGTGGAGGATAAGAACTTTACCTCTCACAGAGGTGTGGATCTTCAGGGGATAGCCCGGGCCCTGATTGCCCTCATCATGAACAGGGGAAAGGCAACCATAGGCGGGTCCACCATCACCCAGCAGCTGGCCAGGAATATCTTCCTGAGCTATGAGAAGACCTACAGCAGAAAGCTGGAGGAGATCTTTGTGGCCATTGCCCTGGAGCAGAAGTATTCCAAGCAGGACATTCTGGAATACTACCTGAATAATGTGTACTTTTCCAATGGTCATTACGGGATCCAGTCTGCGGCAAAGGCTTATTTTAACAAGGATGCTGACGAACTGTCCATCGCCCAGATTGCCTTCCTGTGCGCCATACCCAACAGCCCCAGCCGCTATGATCCTTATGAGCATAAGGATTCTACCTTATCCAGGCAGGCTAAGATCCTGAAGAATATGCATGAGGATGGCTATATCAGCGACAGTCAGTATAAGGCTTCCATGGAGGAATCCATCGAGATATCTCCCAAGAAGACCACGGAGTCCAATGACTACGCCGAAACCTATATCTTAAAATGCGCTACAGAAAGCCTCATGAAGATGCAGGGCTTTGAGTTTAAGAACACATTTGCCACCAAGTCTGAAAGAGAAACTTATAACGAAGAATATGATGAATTCTACTCTTCCTGCAAGCAGAGCCTGTATACGGCAGGTTACCGGATCTATACCTCCATTGATATGGATCTGCAGGAGCAGCTCCAGACCTCCGTGTCCACCCAGCTTGCCATGTTTACCGATAAAACCGATGACGGAATCTACGAGATTCAGGGGGCAGCAGTCTGCATCGATAATCAGACCGGACGGGTTGCCGCTATCGTAGGCGGCCGCGAGGAGGACCAGGAGGGATACGGTTTGAACCGTGCCTACCAGAGCTTCCGGCAGCCGGGAAGCTCCATCAAGCCGGTCCTTGTCTACGGGCCTGCCCTGGAGAAGGGCTATACCCCCTATAGTACTGTCGATGACAGCAGGATGTCCGGAACGGACGGGGTGAGAAATTCCGGGGACACATACCTTGGGTCCATCAGCCTGAAAAAGGCTGTGCAGAAATCCAGCAATGTGGCCACCTACCGTCTCTACCAGGAGCTGGGACCGGAAAACTGCCTGGAATATCTGGAAGAGATGAACTTTAAGGGCCTGGTTGATGCGGATTACCAGTATGACACCACCTGTCTGGGCGGCTTTACCAAGGGAACCACCGTGGTGGAGATGGCTTCTGCCTATGCCACCCTGGCCAATGACGGTCAGTACCGCACACCCACCTGTATCGTGAGGATCACTGATGCAGAGGGCAATATCTATGTCCCGGATGAGCCGGACAGCAAGCAGATATACTCCACCAATGCCTCCAGGATGATGACCGAGGTTCTGGAGAGCTGCGTGACGGATTACTCCGCCACGGCCCGCGGCTGCAAGCTGGATGTGGATATGCCCGCAGCCTGCAAAACGGGAACAACTTCTGATTATGTGGACGGATGGCTGTGCGGCTATACCCCCTACTATACCACCGCAGTGTGGGTCGGCAGAGACCTTTACCGGTCAGTGGATAACCTGATGGGCAATACCTACCCGGCCTATATCTGGAAAAACTACATGGATAAAATCCATCTGGGGCTGACCCGGAAAGAATTTAATGCCTCCCTGGATCAGGAGACGACCCAGGAGGCATCCACAGCCACCAGGGCAACCACGGAAGCCACGGAGGAAGATATCCAGACGGATATGGAAGATGAGGACGACAGCTGGGATGAACCGGATGAAATCCGGGAAGAGCAGGACCAGCCATCTTCCGTGACGGAGCCCACGGAGAAAGAGCCTGATACCAACAGCACTCAGAGTACCCAGAATACTCAGACGGAGAATAACAATACTCAGGCAGAAGAGAATGATAAAGAGGAAGGAGTCTGATCGCCAGGATCAGACTCCTCTCTTACTGTCTATTTATTTATCTTCGTAGATGGTATGATATTCCTTGTACTCGGCCAGCCGCTTCTGGATGCGGTCATGGGGATTAAGTACAGAGCTGATGGATGCCTCATGGTTCATGTAATCAATCAGCAGAGCAATGTACTTGGAGATATCACAGCTTACATACCACTCTCTTTCCAGGAGCTCAGGTCTCTGGTAGGTGGAGTTGGTGGTGATGACCTTGTAAATCAGACCATCCTCGTAAGCCTTGTCAAAGGAATCAAGGCCATTGGTAAACATACCGAAGGTGGAGATGCAGAAGACCCTTGCAGCTCCCCTGCGCTTAAGCTCTCTGGCCACATCCAGCATACTCTCGCCGGAAGATATCATGTCATCGATAATCAGCACATCCTTGTTCTCCACGGAGGCTCCTAAGAACTCATGGGCAACGATGGGGTTGCGGCCGTCTACGATGATGGAATAATCCCTGCGCTTGTAGAACATACCGATATCTACGCCCAGCACGGTGGAGAAATACATGGTACGCTTCATGGCACCTTCATCCGGGCTGATAACCATCATGTGGTCGTTATCAATCTGAAGGTCATCAGTGGATTTGAGCAAGGCCTTGATGAACTGGTAGGTGGGCATGACATTGTCAAAGCCCTTCAGCGGGATCGCGTTCTGCACACGGGGGTCATGGGCGTCAAAGGTGAGAACATTATCCACGCCGATGTTGGCAAGTTCCTGCAGGGCAAAGGCGCAGTCTAAGGACTCCCTGGAGCTTCTCTTATGCTG
>JAFUDC010000006.1 GCA_017459345.1 Eubacterium sp. | reverse complement strand
ATATAATCCTTCATATAAGCAGGCAGGTCCGGCGGTCTTCTGGCGGAGATAATATTGCCATCCACCACGGAAGGCTGATCCACCCAGGTTGCCCCGGCGTTAGCCATGTCATCCTTGATTCCCGGTGTGCTGGTCACCGTTTTCCCTCTTAAGATATCTGCTGAGATCAGTACCCAGCCGGCATGGCAGATCTGGCCGATAGGCTTGCCCTCCGCATTTATCTCCCGCACAATATCAAGCACCTTGGGGAAGCGGCGGAGCTTATCCGGGGCCCATCCTCCAGGCACCAGGAGACCGTCATAATCCTTAGCCTCCACTTCATCCCAGCTATAATCGGATTCATAGGGGACACCATACTTGCCATGATATACATGATGAGCTTTCTCACCCACAACATCCACCTGGCAGCCCTCCTCACGGAGCCGAAGCACCGGGTAGGTTAATTCCAGATCCTCAAAATCTTCACTAATCAGTGCAAGAATTCTCTTTGCCATCTTAATCTCCTTTTCTGATACTATCTGTAAAAGCAATTGCCTGTAATCCTAGTTTAACACAGAACCATTTCTCTGCAAACTGTTTTCTGGATGATCTGTCTTAGTTTGTCATAATTGAGTGACATCCTTATGGTAGATTATTCCTATAAACTTAAAACACATCAAATTATAATCGCAAGAGGAGAAAAACTATGCAACATCGCTTTAAAAGACGAATTGCCATTTTACTTTCCATGCTGACTTTTCTGGTCCTGGGGACTTGGGTTCCTCAGAAGTCATCTTTTACTGAGCAATTTAGTTCCCCCAGAACTTCATCCTTTGCTTACAAGGTAAATAGCTTACATACCGCAGCCAACATCCTGCAAATAACCTCCCCCACCCTTAAGACCCGGGCAGCCGTGATTAAGCCCACCGGTGAGTACCGGGCCTTCTGGTTTGCCTTCTATGATTACGATGACTTCCGCAAGCACCACAAGAACAATGCATCCTCTTTTACCAGCTATTTTGCCAATGTGGTTAAGAATGGGAAGAAGCTGGGTATGAACACCATCATCGTACATGTCCGGCCTTTTGGTGATGCCATGTACAAGTCCAGCTATTTCCCCTGGTCGGCCAATATTTCCGGCAGGCAGGGGAAGAGCCCCGGCTATGACCCCTTAAAGATCATGGTCGAGGAGGCGCACAGGCAGAATATGCGGATCGAGGCCTGGATCAATCCCTACCGGGTGACCAAGTCATCGACCAATTACAAAAAGCTGGCAAAATCCAACCCAGCAAGGAAATGGCACAGCCAGAAGGGTAAAAGAAGGAATGTCCTTTCCTACGGGGGACAGCTCTACTATAATCCTGCAAAAGCGGAGGTGCGGAAGCTGATTGTGAATGGGGTGAAGGAGATAGTCATGAACTATGATGTGGATGGCATCCACATGGATGACTACTTCTACCCCTCCTTCTCAGCGTCCAATGTCAGCAAAGCCTTCGATGCCCCTGAGTATAAGAAGTCCAAAGAGAGGAAGCAGGGCAAGAGCATCAGCAGCTTCCGCCGTACCCAGGTCAATCTCCTGGTTAAGCAGATTCATGCGGCGGTGAAGGCAATCAATCCGGATGTCACCTTTGGCATAAGCCCGGCTGGCAGTCCATCAGATCTGTCCAGCAATTATCAGCACTATGTGGATTATAGAACCTGGCTCAGGTCTTCTTCCTATATTGATTACATCTGTCCGCAGATCTACTGGGGCTTTAAGCATTCCTATGCAAAGTTTGATACTTATACGGGCAAATGGGTTTCCGCTGCCAGAAACAGCAGGGTCAAACTGTATATCGGCATCGCTGTCTACAAGGCAGGCCATAATGTCGGCTCCAACAGCAGGGAGAGGAAGGAGTGGCGGTCCGATACCAATGTCTTAAAGAAACAGATTGCCTACGGGAGAAAAAGAAAAGTTGACGGATTTGCATTTTTCGATTATTCTGATTTAGTAAGCAGGACAAGCAGCAAGGCAGTTAAGAAAATGAGAAAAGAACTGAAGAAAAAGAACTGATAACTATAAGTAAGATAATAATCCAGATTCAGACACATATTATTAACAAGAAAAAAATCATAAAACAGACTGACAGAAAGTTGCAGGGCAGACAGATGAAATCAACCGGTATTCGCAAACGCATATTTGATATCATTCAGATCGGCAACAAGACTGATGTGGTCAGTGTGCTCTTTGACTACTTCATCGTGTTTAATATCATCGCCAATATCGGGGCCACGGTTCTTGAGACATTTGACGAGATGGCTCCTTATATGGGAGCCATCAACGTGATGATCTGCCTGACCTCGATTATCTTCTGCGGAGAATATATCCTGAGGGTGTGGACAGCCGACCTGCTCTATCCGGCTCTCGGACAGGTTAAGGGCAGACTCCGCTTCATCCTCTCCTTTTACGGGCTGATCGACCTCTTCTCCTTCCTGCCCTACTTCGTTCCCGGCCTGCTGACCTCCGGCGTGGTCGCCTTCCGGATCCTCCGGGTCATCCGGATTTTTCACCTGTTCCGGATCAATGCCCAGTATGATGCCTTCAACGTGGTCCTGGATGTTCTGAATGAGAAGAGACAGCAGCTCTTCTCTTCCATCAGTCTCATCATGATCATGATGCTGGCCTCCTCCCTGTGCATGTATAATCTGGAGCACGAGGCCCAGCCGGAAGTTTTCGCCAATGCATTCTCCGGAATATGGTGGTCCATGTCCACCCTGCTTACGGTTGGCTACGGCGACATCTACCCCATCACCCTGGCAGGGAAGATTATGGCTATTCTCATCGCCTTTCTTGGCGTCGGCCTGGTTGCCATCCCCACCGGTATTATTTCCGCCGGCTTCGTGGAACAGTACACCAAGATCAAGTCTCTCTCTGAGGTGACTTATAACAACGACCTGCGCTTTATCATGCTGACCATAGAACCGGGACATCCCTGGGAAGGCGCCCGCATCCGGGATATCAGCCTTCCGCCGGAGCTGATTGTGGTGGTTATCGTGAGGAAGGGCGACCAGCTCCTGATACCCAACGGGGACACCCATGTAAAACCCAACGACCGCCTGGTTCTGGGTGCCCTGGAGTTTGCGGACGATATCGGCCTGCAGTTAAAGGAGATATCCATCAGGAAGGGCAATCCATGGATTGACAAACGGGTTTCCCAGCTTGACCTGCCGGAGGAGTCTGTTCTTGTCTCCATTTTCCGGGACGGGCATAATATTATCCCCCATGGAAAAACCACCATCCAGAAAGGAGATCTGGTGGTGGTCTGTGAAAAAGATATCTGATCACCTGTACTTATAATATAATCTGCAGTGGCAGTAGCCCTCATAGTAGGGATCCTTGATCTGGTCGCGGAACTCCTTGCACATGCACTTGGTGTCGGGAGTCCGCTCCAGCCGGCAGGGACAGTAGCCGCCGGTTCTTTCCAGGCCCTCCTTGACCAGTCTGACCACTTCCTCATTCTCATTCAGTGTTATCTTCATCCTATATACCTCCCCCATTCAAGACTCGCCGGCGAATCTTCTCTTACTGAAAAAAACCTAACTACTTTATCTCATCCAGCCCGTCGGACACCCGGCCGATCACATCATCTAATGATATCAGGGCATCATCCAGATATGCCGCTGAATTCTCCCCGGATTCCTGGCTGGCAGACGGCACCACCTCGATCAGATTGACCATCTCAGCCTTCACGCTTTCCAGCTCCTTAAGTATACTTTGAAGCTTGTTTTCAAATGTTTCTGCCATTATATTTTCCCCCTTTCTTTCGGAAACACAATTAACATGATTCCTATATACCCTTAAACTTTTCCTCTATAAACATATGTTTTTTCTGACTAATGCTGTCGGATGCCCGATTTTGTACCTCTCTTGCTTCGCATTCGAGACAAAATCCGGCTGCTTTTTTTAAATTTTTTCCCGCTTCTTTGGGCTGCCGCTTTCCACGTAGTCCATAAATAATCTGTACAAAAGTCCAATCAGTGCAATAAATGTAAAACTGATATAATACGATGTCACAACGAATATGCCATTAGCTATGATTCCCTGACGGGCCACATGTTCTCCATAGAAAAAGAGGATGATCAAAGCAGGCAGACCCAGGAGAATATTAGTCCCTGCCCAGCCAAATCTTTTATACAAAATGCGGTAGAGGAACCAGTGCAGTCCGACCAGGGCGGCAGGCAGCAGTCCGTAAAGGACAGGTGTTCCCATGCCTGTCTCATAGGATATAATCAGCAGGATGGCAAGCACCGGAATATACATCTTTAGCTTTTTTAAAGGCCGGTAGGGGGCCTTCCTCCTCTTGCCTATGAGATAAATCCGCATATTGGTCATGACATCTGAGAAATCTCCCGGATAAACCCTTTTCAGAAACTGCGTGTAGGTAGCCCGGTCGATCTCATAGCTTTCACAGATTTCCTTAAAACCGGTCAGGAAAGCCGGGTCCTTTGTGTATGTGTTAAGCTCCCTGAACTTTTCCGGATCGCCGCCGCTAAAACCCCTGGGACCTTTCCCGAAAAGCACCTTAACTTCATCTGCACGCTCATACCCGGGTCCCCGGTCCAGGATGGCTTTCAGAGCCGTGAGAATCTCCCTGACAGCGGCAGTGATCCTCTTCTCTTCTTCCTGTCTGGCAAGCTTCTCCTTCTCCTCTTTCCAGATGGCCTCAGCGTCAAATTGCTGGAAGATATGATCCCACTGGTCAGGGACATACTCTGATTCTTCTGAAAAACCATTTTTCACTACATGATCAGTATCTCCGGATCTCTGATTATATGGTATATTTCCCTTTATGTCGTCTGGTCTGCCATTATTTTCACCAGTCATCGCTTCACCACAATCTATCCTTGTAAACTACAACTTTATGAAGGATACTCCGTCTCCTTCCTCCGGTAAGAAAAAATGTCATCCTTAGCCTGGTCATCTTCCTCCTCTGTCCAGGGGTCTTCAGCCCAGGGGTCATCCCAGTCTTCCTCTTCCGTTCCCAGAAACAGCTCGAATTCCGCCAGTGGATCCCATGAAGTAAGATTGTCCATATTGTTCTCAATCATCTTCCTGGCCCTTCTGATCCTGGTGGGACTGTTGGCTGCCAATGCCTGCTGGAAGTTCTTGATCAGTGAGATCACGAAGCTCTTCTGTTCGGGACTCACCTCGGCATGAATCTGCTCCAGTCTCTCGATTATCTCCTGATTCTCAGGAAGTTCCAGAGGATTGACTCTCATCCGGTTCAGTTCTTCCATCCGGGCCTTCATCTCCTCATCGGATAGATTCTCAGACAGGACCTTGGAGTATTTCTCTCCGGTGGACGGAACGGAGATATCAACGATCAGAATCCCGTTGATATCATAGGTAAATCTCACATAGACATGCTCTGTCTCTTTGGGCTTGGGGGTGATATCTACCAGCATCCTGTCCAGCAGAATATTATCCCTGGCATACATTTCCTCCCCCTGAAGGATCTTAAAATTAATCTGCTTCTGCATATCCTTCACGTTGACAAAGCTGTGCTCCCTGCTGCAGGGCAGGATACTGTTGCGGGGAATGATAGTGCTCATGAAGTCCTTTTGGGCATCATTGGGATTGTGGACGGAGGTTCCCAGAGAGAATGGGCAGACATCCGTCAGGTAATAGCCCTTAAGATTTTCATTATTCTCCTTGATTCCGCAGAAGACGCCAAGGCCCAGGGCGATGGCTTCATCGCAGTCCGTCCTGATATTGGGCTGCTTGTGGAAGAGATGGCGCAGATAGGACTGGACGATAGGCATCTTGCTGGAGCCGCCAACCATGATGATCTCCCCGATCTGGCCGGGATGCACCTTCCCATCCTTCAAAATCCGCTGAATCACCTTACGGATCTCATTGATGATGGGCTTGCTCACCTGAATCAGCCGCTTCTGGGTATAGACAGACTCATAGACCCGGTCACCAATCACAATCTGAATCTTCGCCTCCACCGGCCCGAACAATTCATTGGACAGGTCTTCTTTACATTTGCGGGCTTTTTTTATCAAAGTGGCATGTTCCTGTACGGTAAGGTCAGCCTCCTTAAAAGAATGCTCATTCAGAAAATCCCGGCTGATCAGCACGTCAAAATTATCTCCGCCGAGCAGATTGTTGCCTGCAACCGCCGTAATCTCCACGATCCGGTCCACGCAATCCACCAGGGAGACATCCAGGGTACCCCCTCCAAAATCAAACACCAGAAAATGCTTCTCCTCCTCATCATTGAAATAGGAGGACAGGGCAGCTGCAGAGGGTTCATTCAGGATTCGCTCTACCTTCAAACCGGCAAGAGCCCCGGCCCTCTTGGTGGCCGCCCGCTGCTTATCATGAAAATAGGCCGGAACAGAAATCACCGCCTCGGTAATCTTCTCCCCCAGAAAGCGCTCCGCATCCTCCACAATGCTTTGAATCACAAAGGCGGACAGTTCCTCCGGAAGAAAGGACTTGCTTCCAAGCTGGATTTTTATGTCAGTACCCATCTTTCTCTTGAAAGACACGGCCGTCTCCCCGGGATGAGTAATCATCCTGTCTTTAGCCTTCGCCCCCACCAGGACGGAGCCATCCTCCAGGACGGAGACCGCACTGGGAGTGAGAAAAGAACCCTCCCTGTTGGGGATCAGCTTCACCTGACCATCCACGTAGACGCAGCCAAGAGAATTGGTAGTTCCAAGATCAATTCCGATTATGCTCATATTCCCTCTCTCTATAATGTAACTATAAATCTTCAAATGCTGTGTGATTATTGCTTTATGCTTAGATTATAAGATTCTTTAAGAGATGTGTCAATTGAGGTTTTAGATGTATTACTTGCAGATTCATGACCGATAAACTATCGTCTTGAGCCGCGTGAGTTGGCCCCCCTTTTTTAACAGGTTGATTTCTGTCCGTAATATGCTAAAATAATTATTAGAATGTGTTTGTAATAACCAATGCCGGTCTGTCCGGCAAAAGAAGGGAGAGCTGCGGAATGGGAACTTACCTGAATCCCGGAAAAGCAAAATTTCAGATGGCAATTAATTCTGAAATCTATGTGGACAAAAGTAAAATGATTTCTTACCTGAATTCCGTGGTCAACACCAATCAGAGATATGTCTGTGTATCCAGACCGCGCCGCTTTGGAAAGACAATGGCAGCAGACATGGTCTGTGCTTATTACGACAAAGGGGCTGACAGCAGAGCTCTTTTTGACATGTGTAAGCTATCTAAAACAGAAAAAAGAGACTGCAGCAATAATTGGGATGAGTATCTTGGAAAATTTGACGTTATCAGGATTGTAATGACTGATTTTTTCAAAAAAGGAATATCAGTAGACAATGCACTGCTTAAACTTCAAAAGCTCATCGTAAGAGATCTGGCAAGAGCCTATAAAGAAGTTGATTATTTTGACAAGGAAGATTTACTGCAATCATTTCAGGACATTTATGCAGAACAGAAGACCCAATTTGTAATCGTAATAGACGAGTGGGATGCAATCTTCAGGGAGTACAAAGATGACAAAGACGGTCAATTAAAGTACCTGGATTTCTTAAGGAACTGGCTGAAGGATAAGGAATATATCGCTCTAGCTTATATGACAGGAATACTTCCTATCAAAAAATACGGCAAGCACTCTGCCCTGAACATGTTTGATGAGTACTCGATGACTCAGCCGATGCAGCTGGCAGAATATGTAGGATTCACATCTGAAGAAGTAGAAGCATTGTGCAGACAATGGGGATTAAATTACGAAGGTCTCAAGGTATGGTATAACGGATACCGACTGTCAAATAAAGCATCTGCCGAACTGTTTACAGATGATGCTTTGATTAATACTGATATCTACAGAGATTATGAAATATATAGCCCCTACTCAGTAGTTAAAGCGATTAAAAGCAGACAACTTAATAACTACTGGAATCAGACAGAGACATACGACGCTCTCAGGCAGTATATAGACTGGAATTTCGATGGTCTTAAAGAGGACACCGTCATTCTGATGGGCGGAGGAAAGGTACCTGTAGATATTACAGGATATCAAAATGATATGACAACATTTCATAGTAAAGATGATATCCTGACTATGCTGATCCATCTTGGCTATCTGGGGTATGATAGTGATAAAAAGGAACTGTTCATTCCGAACAAAGAGGTGCTGGATGTATTCAGATCATCTACAAAGAACAGGGACTGGAAGGTAACATTCCGCGCACTTCAAAACTCGCAGAAACTACTGGAAGCGACCTGGAACTGTGATAAAAAAACCGTAGCAGGACTTCTGGAAGCAGCTCACGATAAGGCCGGCAACAGGACCTACCACAGTGAAGCCGGACTATCCTATGCGGTACAGTTGGCATATTATGCAGCACAGGACCTTTACACGATCATTCCGGAACTTGATACCGGAAAGGGCTATGCCGATTTGGCGTTCATACCTGAAAAACCTGATATTCCAGCCATGCTGGTCGAACTAAAATATGAAAAAGATGCCGACACGTCGATCAGGCAGATTCACCGTCAAAAATATCCGGACAGATTAGAACTATACAAGGGGAATCTGATACTGGTAGGAATAAATTACGACAAAAATGTATCCAACGACAGTGTGGAATTTAAGCATCATAGTTGTCATATTGAGAAGGCATAAGCGAATCTTTTCATCATGACTTTTTCTCATAAAATCTCACTGCTGTGGTGCGTGTTGTGCTTCAGGATGGCACATCCACAGCAGTGAGAGTATAACAACTCCCAGAAGGAGGATTGTTATCATAATATCAATTATGTAGTTTTTTATTTTCCCCCTCCACTCCCCTTCCCTAGACCACCAGGCCCAGCCGGTCTATCTTCTTCTGGTGCTCCAGGCTTGTTGTCATGATATAGATCCGGGTGGTGTTGATATTGCTATGTCCCAGGAGGTCAGCCAGCTTGGCGATGTCCTTCTCATTATTATAGAAGGTTCTGGCAAAAAGCTTGCGCAGGTTGTGGGGAAATACCTTGGACTCCTGCACATGAGCCGCTGCACACAGCTTCTTCATATCAGACCAGATATTGCTCCGGTTCATAGGTCTGCCGCCTTTGGTACGAAAGATAATACCCTGTCTGATCTTCTGCTTTCCTGCATAGACCAGAAGTTGTTTTTTAAGCTTTGCCGGCAGCAGAATGGTCCTGGTCTTATTCTTGCAGGATACGATGATTTCCCCTCTTCTGACTGCTTCAACAGTAAAGAACCTAAGCTCGGAGATACGAATTCCCGTGGCACATATGGTCTCTATGATCATTCGAAGCCTGGGACGGCCCTTGGCTGCATCCAGAAGTTTCACATACTCTTCCCTGGTCAGTTCCTTCTCCCCCGGGCAGTATATTTTTCGCTGGGTTTTGATGTGCCGAACCTTGTAGTCTTCGCAGTGAAGGAAGCTGAGAAAGCTGTTGACGGAAGCAATCTTGGAATTGATGCTTGCGGCGGCATAGTTGCTGGTTAGCAGGAATTGTTTGTAAGCAATCATGCGCTCTTTACATATGGGATGATCATCAAGCCAGCTTAGAAAATGTCTGACATCATGCAGGTATTTTTCCACAGTGTGGCTGCTTTTTTCTTCTAATCGTAAGGAGTGTTCATACTCTTTTAGCTGCTGACTGATGTTGCTGATTTTTTTCATAGATATCCCTCTATTCTTAATATAGAAAAACCGACAGGAATCAGCCAGCAGCCTTAGCTTTGGTCTGCAGATACCTGTCGGTCCATTTAATTCATTAATTCAGTTATGCTGGCAACGAAAGCTTATACTTTCTGCCTCTTTGCCACAAATACCGGGAAGGTATCGGTTCCCTGCAGGTTCTTGCCTTCGGTTACCGTAACCTTCTTATCTGTGATCACGTACTCCACATCAGCGCCCGGCTCAATTACCGTATCCTGCATGAGGATGCAGTTTTTAACCACGGCACCCTTGCCTACGGTAACGCCTCTGAAAAGGATGGAGTTCTCCACCTTACCCTCAATGATACATCCGTCAGCTACCAGAACATTGCTGGCCTCTGCTCCCTCGATGTAGCGGGTGGGGTTATCGTCACGGATTTTGGTGTAGATGGGGCTGCCGGAGAAGAGAGCGTCCAGATTCTTGTCATCAAGTAGCTTCATGTTCTCATCAAAGTAATGCTTAAGTCCCACGATCCTGGCCACATAGCCGTCATGCTCGTATCCGCGGATATCCAGGCTGTTCATCTGCGGAATAAAGATATCTCTTTCAAAGGACACGCCGCCTGCCAGGGAGGCCTCGGTGATCTTCTCAATCAGGAAGTCTCTTGCCATCACATAGATGTTGCAGGACAGGTTCTGGATTCCGTCATCCTTGGGATTGATGTGGATCTTGGTGATTCTTCCGTCATCTGCCACATCCAGAGTATAGTAGCGGCCTCTGCTGGCGTCATCTGCCTTCTTGGCATTCTCCGGGATCTCACCCTTATTATATACCATGGTGACATCGGCACCGCTGGCCTCGTGGGCCTTGATCAGCTTCTTGAAGTCAAAGTTGATGGCCAGGTGGGTGTCGGAGAGAACCACATATTTCTCCTTCTGATTCTTTAAGAAGGCTACGATGCTTGCCAGAGCCTCGATACGGCCTGCATACATGCCCATGGTTCTCTGGGCAAATGGCGGGAAGATATTCAGTCCGCCGTTCTTTCTTGCCAGATCCCACTCACGGCCGGATCCCAGGTGGTCCAGCAGGGAGAAATAGTTCTCGCGAACCAGGATGGCAATGTTGTCGATTCCGCTGTTGGTCATGGAAGACAGGATAAAGTCGATCATGCGATAACGGCCGCCAAACTGAACGGAAGCCATGAGACGCTCAGTGGTCAGCTCCGGAACGAGTTTATCATAAATGTTCGGGAATATAATACCCAGTGCACTTGAATTGCCGCCTTTTATCATTTTACTTCACCGTCCTTTACATTTTCACTGATCATGGCATCCGGGCCGATCTTGGCTCCATCGCCAATATAGACACCGGAACCAACGGTTGCAACACCATTTGACTCCTCGGTCGGCATAGCGCCAACCACAGCGTCCTCGCCGATGATTACATTCTCCGCTATGATGCAATGCTTGACAACGGCACCCTTCTTGATGATGGATCCGCCCATGACAACTGCATCTTCCACGATGGCGCCCTCTTCTACCTTGACACCTGCATAGAGGATAGAGTGCTTAACATTACCGGAGATGCGGCAGCCATCGGTGATCATGGAATTCTCCACCTTGGCTCCCGGATTGATCTTATGTCCGGTCATGCCGCTGTTCCGGCTGTAGATCTTCCAGTCGTCATCAAAAAGGTTGATGCCGCTATGCTCAGGATCCAGCACCTCCATATTGGCTTCCCAGAGGGAGGAAATGGTTCCTACATCCTTCCAGTAGCCGGAGAAATGATAAGCATACATACGGCGGCCGTCCTTTAAGAGGTTGGGAATAATATTATTACCGAAGTCATTCTCGGAATTGGGATCTTCCTCATCCTCGATCAGGTACTTCTTAAGGATAGGCCAGTTAAAGATATAGATACCCATGGAAGCCAGGTTGGACTTGGGATTGGCCGGCTTCTCCTGGAACTCGGTGATCTTATCATCATCATCGGTAACCATAAGACCGAAACGTCCGGCCTCCTCCCATGGAACCTCCATGACGGCCACGGAGAATTCCGCATTCTTCTCCTTGTGGAAGCGGAGGAAATCGGAGTAATCCTGTTTACAGATCTGGTCACCGGAGAGGATAATCACATACTCCGGATCATATCTTTCAATAAAGGAAATGTTCTGATAGATGGCATTGGCCGTGCCCTTATACCAGTCAGAACCGGAAGCCTGCTGGTAAGGCGGCAGCACATGAACGCCGCCGTAGAGACGGTCAAGATCCCATGGCTGGCCGTTGCCGATGTACTCATTCAGGACCAGCGGCTGATACTGGGTCAGAATACCCACAGTATCAATGTCTGAATTGACGCAGTTCGAAAGCGGGAAGTCGATAATACGGTACTTACCGCCAAATGGAACTGCCGGTTTTGCCAGTTTCTGCGTCAGAGCGTAAAGACGGGAGCCCTGTCCGCCGGCAAGAAGCATAGCAATCATTTCTTTGCCCATGATGAATGTCCCCCTTTATAATTATGTATGATAGCAGAAATCTGCTTACATCATCTGTATCACGGTAACCGTCCTGTTCCGGGACGGAAACAACGCATACATATTATATCATATGTTGGATAAAATGTATTGAAAAAAACACAAAAATTTTTGTCTTTTGGTAATTATTGTGGTACAGGCAGCCGGATGTGTCACATACTCTCTCTGCATTCGTGAAAAGGAACAACAGGCAATATTAAGTATTTTGTAAGCCAATTTATACCATATGGAGTTAAATAGTCCTAATCATCTGGGTTTTATTTTGCAGATGGGTGCGATAAAATTGCCATGGAAAGAAAATTAATTGAAATAATACAAAAATCAGTTGATTATATTATTACTCTTTTCGGACAAAAAAATGTATAATGTAATTGTTCTTACGGAACAGAAAAAGACATTTTGGTATTACTCTCACATAATCTCAAATTCTCAGTATCAAAATCAGGGTACCATCCGGGGTCGGAGCCGGGCGGTACCCCTTTTTCGTTTGTATCTCCTATAACTGGACAAGTTTTATCTTTCATGATATGGTATGCATATACGTTAAGATAAAACAGCAGGCAAGGGTTGGTAATGAAAGAAGGTGATTTGATATAATGGAGGTTAACAATATGACTGATAAGCAAATGCAGTTTATAGCCTGGCTCATTACAACGGCAACCGACAAATGCCAGACCATGGAAGAAGTCAGGGAGATGAATGAAGAGATCAGAAGACATTCCGCCGGGATAAAAGCAGAAGAAGAGACAAAAGAGAATTAATAAAAGCCAGGGCTTGCCACCTGGCTTATTTTTTTGTGTTTATCTGATCCTCTCCCCATCAAGAGCCGCGTAGACCAGGTCGTCACCCTCATAGGATAGTTTCAGGGAGAAAAAGGGCCTGTCCTCATTTAACAGCTTTAAGAAGATCTTGTCCCCTTCCCAGAGATTAAGCCGGTTCAGCTGGTCTTTGGGAACCCATTCCAGAGTGCCCTCGTCACAGTCAGATAAGTCCTTCATCTCTCCCTCCCAGCCATCGGCGGTGTAGAGGAACATGAGCTCGCTGTCCCAGCCCACGGATACAAAGGTCACGATGCCCCGGAGTCTGAAGGAGGTCAGGGTGACTCCTGTCTCCTCCCGGACTTCCCTGAGCAGACATTCCTCGGGGCTTTCCGATTCCTCGAACTTACCTCCGACGCCGATCCATTTATCCTTGTTGACATCTTTTTTCTTCTTTATGCGGTGAAGCATCAGGTAAGAATCATCTTTTTCGATATAGCATAATGTTGTGGGTATCATTCCAGCCACAAAGCCTCCTCTATCCAGTCCAGGGCCTCCTCGTAGTCCTTCCGGGCCTCCTCGATCCGGTCAGGATCCTGCCGGTCCAGTATCCGCTCAAACTGCCTGGTCACGGCCTCAAGCTGTTCACGAAGCTCCCCGGTGGTTTCCTCGTATAGCCGCTCGCCCCGAAGGAGCAGAACCTTGTTGGCTTCCTTCTCCCTGGGATGTATCTTTAAGTAGGCAAGCTCCTGCATTCTGGCCTGCATTTCTTCCATGGTCATATTATTATCCTGGTTCTTGATGAGTTTAGTGACAATCTCCCCGGTGGATACGATCTTCGCCTCCACCTCCAGGAGGGCATTCACATCGTAGGTGTAGGTGATGTCAATCTCTTGCTCACCGGCCCTGCCATCAGGGACAGTGAGACTCAGAAGGCCCAGGGATACATTGTTTGAGGCAAAACGGCTTTCCCCCTGGAGAACATGAATCTCCACCTGGGTCTGGTGATCATAAACGGTAAAGAACTTCTCCGTCCGGCTGGCGGGTATAACTGTATTTCTCTCCAGAATGGGACAGAAATGGTTCCCCTCCAGGCGGCCGTTTTCGGTCTTGACGGAGATCTCAGTGCCCAGGGTAAAGGGGCACACATCGGTCAGGATAACCTCCCGGATGGAGCTTTTTCTCTCCTTCATGGCTCCCTGGATGGCAGCCCCAAGGGCCACTGCCTCATCGGGATTGACGCTGGTATCCGGCACCCTGCCGAAGAGCCTGCCCACAAACTTCCTCACTGTGGGCATCCTGGTGGTCCCTCCCACCAGGACGATCTCATCAATGTCGCGAATCTTTACCCCTGCATCAGACAGGCTCCTCCTCACCGGCTGCTTGATCCGGTCGAAGAGTTTCCGAGTCTTCTTCTCAAAGTCCCGGCGGTTCATGGTACTTTCCAGCCTGTCTCCATGCCAGAGGGCCTGCATCCTGTAAGAGTTCTCCCCCTGTGAAGCACATTTGCCCTTCTCCGCCTGATTCCTCAGATAGGCCATCTCCCGGTCTGTACATTCATCTTTATCAATATGATGTTCCTCCAGAAAATGCTCCAGGATCACATTGGTGAAATCCTCGCCGCCCAGATAGTTGTCTCCGGCCACGGCCCGAACCTCCAGGATATCATCATAGTACTCCAGTATGGATACATCAAATGTCCCTCCGCCCAGGTCAAATACCAGAAAGCGGGTGTCCTCCTGCTTCTGGTAGAGGCCATAGGCGATGGCCGCTGCTGTGGGCTCACTGATGATCCGCTCCACCTTCAGGCCTGCCAGTTCCCCGGCCCTCTTGGTGGCTTTCCTCTTGATATCGTTAAAATATGCCGGGACACTGATGACCGCCTCCGTCACCGGCTCCCCCAGATAGGACTCCGCGTCCTCTTTTAACTGGCGAAGAACGAAGGAGGACAGGTCTTGTGCAGAAAATGTTTTCCCTCCCAGTTTGAATTCTTTCCGGCTGCCCATACTCCGCTTAAAGAGATGGGCCCCCTGGTCGGGATGCAGGGCCAGCCTTTCCCGGGCGGACTCTCCCACGTAGACCTGGTCATCCTCATCGATGCTGACCACGGAAGGTGTCAGCCTCTCCCCTAACCGGTTGGGAATGATCTTCGGTCCTTCGTCTGTATAATATGCCGCCAAAGAGTTGGTGGTACCCAAATCAATTCCTATGATCAAAACAGTTCCTCCTGTTCATAACTTCATTTTCTCCAGGAGACAGGTGACGGTTCTTTGTCTCCTCTTCCGTATATTATTGTTGAGCAGCAATCAAATTCCTTATCTCAAAGCGATGCTCCAGATCGTTTGCTGCAGCCAAAACCGCCTCTTGATAAAGGGCAATCGCTTCCCTGCCTTTCCCTTCTGCGTAAAGCATTAAGGCTTCCGCAATCCGTCCCTCAAAGCAATAAGGCTTGCAGCAGCCGTCACAGCGGCAGGGATAATTGCGGACTTTATCAAAGTATTCCTTAGCTTTCTCGTATTGTCCAAGGAACCAGAGGGCATAGCCCATGCGGAACCTGCGCCGCCGGCTCTCCCCGCAGAATGATTCGTATTGATAAACTGTATCATCCTTACGACTTCCTGGACGGTTGGTATCTTCTGTCTGATTCCTGCTTAGACTGTCCGAATCCCGGCAGGATTCCAGGTATTGTTCCAGCATCCTTCTGCCCTCATGGGCAGTCCCAGCAATTTCACTCCGGTTTTTCTCTTCTTCTATCGAAACTTCTAATACTTCTTTGTCCCTTATATTTGTCTTCCGGCTGGCCTTATATAATAAAGCCCGGCCCCAGAGATAGAGACATCCTCGGGCACAGTCTGCATATTCCGCCGGCAGCAGCCTGATGCAGTCGACAATATCAGTTCTCTGCCCTGTTGAATCTTTCCTGTCATCATTCTTAGATTCCCGGCCGGTCTTAAGACAGCAGTCCAGGGCTTTCTTCAGATAATATATAGCATAATCGCATTCCGCAAATCCATACAGCCAGGTTTCTCCAGTAAGCTGGAGGATGACCGGATTTTCGGGGTATTTTTTCAAAAGTTTTTCTGCGCAGGCCTCAAACCCTTTTCGGTCGCCCATCTCCCCGTAGAGGCGCAGCAAGGCACACTCCAGGGTATTGGCATACCGGGCCAGGGGAATAGCCTTAAGATAAATCTCCCGGGCTTCCTGGTATCTTTCCTGTTCTCTTAGGCAGTCAGCCATCTGAAGGATGATCTCATCATCATGGGGATAGAGGTCCAGGTTCTTCCGGTAACAGGCCAGGGCTTCCTCGGGATTTCCCAGCATCCGGTAACATTTGGCCAGATTATTATATGGCAGGACCGAATGCTCCTTCTCCATCAGGGCGATGGCCTTCTCAAAGTAGGGGATGGCTTTTTCAGGCATTTCCAGGGACAGGTAACAGCTGCCTGCATTATTGTATCCATAGATGGAATCCGGTTCCAGCCGGATGGCCTCCTCAAAATGAACCAGGGCATCCTCATATCGATCCATGTCAAGATAGAGGAGTCCCATCTCGATATGGTGATAGGCATCCGGATTGGAAGCCAGCTGGTCCCTCATCAGGGGCAGAGCCATCTCATAATAGCGGTTGTCCTCCTCTCTCCTGGCCAGGCGTTCATAGAGCTCGGTCATGACCATGCGGACCGCTTCATGGCCCGGATTCAGGCGGAGAACCTCCTTCATAAAGGAAAGAGACCGGTCATAATCTCCCAGCTCCTTATAACACCAGCCCAGCTTATAGAGGAGGCCGGTATCCTGGGGCGCTTCCTCTCGCACCTTCTCAAAATATTCCGCCGCCTTCCCGTATTCCCGGCACTGCATCATCAGGCTGGCATAACTGTAGTAGATCCCGGAATCATGCCGCTTAGTCATGGCTTCCTCAAAGGCTTCCCTGGCCTCTGCAGATCTTTGCAGGTCAGTGAGAATCAGCCCTCTCCGGAAATTGATCTCCTGCCACTCCTCCTGGTCCAGGTCAGACTGCATGTCCCAGCCCCGGCTGTGCCGGTCATCAAGAATCTTTAAGGCCTGCTCCAGCTCCTCCTTAGACTGGGCATTCAGGGCGGTCAGTCTGGCCTTCATCAGGGCCAGGTCATCGGAGTCGGCCTGGACCTGGTCTGCCTGGGACAGAACCTCTCCGGCACTCTTGTAGTCTCCGAAGAGAAAATACATTTTCATCATGGTAGCATAGGGCTTGCCATGATAGGGATAGAGGTTGATTGCCCTGGCATAATCGTCAGCACATTCCTGATACATGCCCAGGGCCAGGCATGCCTCCTGGCGCAGGATGACTCCGGGGAAATACTGGGGGCTTTCCTTAAGAAGGTCCTCGCAGGCCTTAAGCATCTCAGGATAATTCCTGCATTGTCTCCATATGTCCGCCATGGTGTGACGATAGCTTATGGCCTGGGCCGGATCCTTCTCCGCCTCGATGGCCTTTTCAAACCAGGTCATGGCCTCGGACATGTCATCTGATATATCGACAGATAAACCCGGCTTATCTGCTTCTGCAGAGTTCAGCTTTAACTCCTGACCATCTGCCGGATCTTTGTCTCTGCGGGAAAGAATAATCCCTGCCTTAGCTGCCCCGATGGTATAATAGGCATAGCCCAGCCGGGCAATCCTGCGTTCGGTCTTTTTAGTCCCGTCCGGGGTCAGGTCTCTGATTCCCTCAAGCCAGGGTATCAGGTGGACAAGTGCCTCCTCATCCTTCTCCTGGGTCAGGAGAATCCTGCCCCGCAGATTATGATAATCCAGGACATGGTTCTCATCCGGCTCAAAGGAATCCATCAGTTTGATCCCGTCATCAAAGCGCATATTCTGATAATAGCACCAGGCCAGGTCCATCAGGCCCTCCTGGTCAAGACTCCCCTTTTCGGCCAGTGGCTCCAGCTCACTGATCATCGATACATTACAGTCATTGAGATCCTGCATCAGGCGCTCATCCTGAGGGTTGACTTCCAGAAGGTCAAGAATCAGGTCCCTGGCCTGCCTGTAGCTTCCCTGATGGTTGAGAAGCTCCGCCTTCCCGATCTTTGCCGGAATGGAATCCGGGCAGGAAATGAGCAGCCGGTCATACAGGTCTCCTATCTCATCCCAGCGGTTTTCCAGCCCCAGGAACTGTCCGTAGGTACAGATGATCCGCTCTTCCCCATCGTAATCATGGGCCAGCCTGGCAAAAATCTCTTCAGCTTCCTCTTTTCTTTCTTCCTGGAGGAGGATACGGGCCGAATCCAGGTCAGTGTAGGGATGATATACCTTAAGCTGGCGGATCTCACCAAGAGCTTCCCTGGCTTCCGCCGTCATACCCACATCCGTGTACTGCCGCAGTTTTTGATAAACATCGATATAATGATCAAAGTCAGCATCCGGATCTCCCTCAAAGAGGTCGTAATTCAAGGCCCCCTCATAGAGAACGGCCTGCTGCAGATAATCCACATAGGCCTCGGGAAAATGTTCGATCAGGTCTTCCCGGTATCCAGTGATGCGAAAGACCCGGTCCGCTTCCTTCCAGACAGCGAAGGGAAGGTGATAATGTTCCATGAGGAAGCGCAGGAAATGGATACGCAGCTCCTCCTCCTGCTCAAGATCAAAGAATCCGGCCTCCTCAAAGATGTCCTCCCAGGCTGCCGGATCTGCTCTTTTAAAAAAGTCAGCATACAGAGCCTGGCAGTGGTCAATGAAGACCTCCACCGGGCTCTTCTCCTGGTCATCCTGCCGGGAATCCTCCGCCTTCTTTGCATAGGCACAGGCCTGCTCATAGGCCTCCCGCAGCCGCTTAAACCCTTCCGCATCATCCTCCGGATTGACTGTATGCAGCAGCTTTCTGTAGGCTTTCTTTATTCTGTTTTCATCTGTGGTAGGCTCCAGGCCCAGCAGCTCGAAATATGACTCCATGGTTATCCTTTACAGTTGCCCAAGCACCTCTCCGATACTGTCGTTGATTACCAGGTCAGCCTGGTTATCTCTGGAAGTGGAAGACTTGTTGATCAGGATCAGGTGTCTTCCCTTAAAGTAATCAATCATGCCGGCTGCCGGGTATACCACCAAGGAGGTTCCCCCGATGATCAGCACATCCGCATTCCTGATGGCATTGATGGCATTGCTGACTGTCTGATTATCCAGACCCTCCTCATAGAGGACAACATCCGGCTTGATCAGACCGCCGCAGGCATCGCAAACCGGCACACCTTCACTGTTCTTCACATAATGGGCATCAAAGAACTTGCCGCATTTGGTACAGTAATTCCTGTGAATGCTGCCATGCAGCTCATAAACCGTCTTGCTGCCGGCCAGCTGGTGGAGACCGTCAATGTTCTGGGTTACGATGGCTTTACATTTGCCCTCCCGCTCCCACTGGGCCAGCTTCTCATGGGCCTTGTTGGGCTTGGCGTCAAGGGCCATCATCTTATCCTTATAAAACTCATAGAACTCCTCTGTCCGCCTCACAAAAAATGTGTGGCTGACGATGGTCTCCGGCGGATACTTGTACTTCATGCTGTAAAGCCCATCCGTGCTTCGAAAGTCCGGAATCCCGCTCTCGGTAGAGACGCCGGCACCGCCGAAAAATACCAGATTATCTGTGTTATCAATGATTTCCTTCAACTGTCTGATCTTATCGTCCATGTGCAACCTCCTTGTATATAGTTAATCATATTACCCAATTGCGAAACAACTGTCACAGCTCTAAAAGTTCCTAAATTAATTATATCAACAATATAGCCACATTTACCAGTCCCAGCACCAGCCCGATCAGGGCGCCGAGATTGACGATGGCCCCAAGCTCTTTCTTCATGATGGACAGAAGGAGGTCTTCCACCTCCGCCACCTCCATGGCATTGATCCTGTCTTCCACGATAGCGGAAAGATTCAGCAAACTGAGAGCCTTGGGGAGTTCTTTTTCTATGACGTCTCCATATAAGGATACTAAGATTTCCGGCAGGTCCACATCATGCTGACGGACAAGCTCCAGGCCCTGACCCATGGTTCTTCCCAGGATATGATCAGTCTCATCGTCCACGATACCGGCAATATACTCCTCACCGAAGTCTGCGATATACTCATTGATCCTGTTCTCGATCATCTCCGCGATAGGGTCTAACATGGAACCGCCGATCATCATGCCAAGCATGGATTCGGCCAGTTTTTCCTTGGCTGCCTCAAGAACCTTTTCCGCCACCAGATTACCCACATTCATGCCTACCAGCTTAAAGTAGAGGACCTCTGTCACATGGTTCTTAAGTGACCGGACAACTTCTTCCTCCTTCTCCTGGGACAGAAGGCCATCTGCCAGATCCTTCAGGGTCTTCTCAGATGCTTCTTCCTTCTCCATCCACTGCTTTACGGAATCTCTGACCTTATCCTTCATGTCATCCGACAGGAGAACCGCCTTTAGCACATCCATGGTCAGGAGCTGGTCCTCCACCGCCCGGCCGACGGCTTTTGCCATCCTCTTCTGCCCCTTGGGGATTACTCCGGGGGTAAAGGGCAGCTTAAAGCCAAATACCCTGATCTCATAGTGAGGGCGGAAGAGCATCTTTACCGCAATCCAGTTGGTAGCGTATCCTATGATGGCACCGACGATGGGCACCATAATATATCTCATCATATGTCAGTTAGTCCCTTCTTCTTTTTTACTTATATTTCTCCCAGAAAGACCGCAGCACCATCTGATAGTTAGCCAGCGAAACCTGATAGTAGCTGTCCCACTCCTCCGGAAGCAGGGTCTGATTCTCCCGGGAGAGGAAACGATCATCCATGAGCAATATGAGCCCTTTGTCCTGGTCGGTCCGAATCACCCGCCCCGCTGCCTGAAGCACCTTGTTCATGCCGGGATACCGATATGCATAATCATACCCCTTTTTCCCGTTCCTGTCAAAAAATGTGCGGATGATTTCCCGCTCTTTGCAGATCTGGGGCAGGCCGGTTCCCACGATAAAAGCACCAATCAGCCGGTCTCCCACCAGGTCGATTCCCTCGGAGAAAAGACTGCCCAGCACACAGAATGCTACCATGGATTTTTTGCGGCTGAGATCAAATTCCCGCAGAAACTGTTCCCGCTCATCCTCGTTCATGTAGGGGGTCTGAACCAGAATGTCCCATTCCTCATCATAATACAGATCTTCTGCAGTCTGCAGACAGGCTGATAACATCTCATAAGAAGGGAAGAATATCATATAGTTTCCCTTTTTTACCTCCGTGGTCATCTTCAGGTAAGCACAGATTCTCTGGTAAAGGTCCTCCCCTCGCCGGCTGTATCTGCTGGTCACATCATCGGTGATAGCAAGGAGTCGGTGGTCTCTCTCAAAGGGGGAGGGAATAGCAAAGGCATCGATCCCGGACTTACCTCCCAGCAGCTGCCGGTAGTAGTGGATCGGAAGCAGGGTCGCGGAAAAAAAGATGGCTGCCCTGCTCTTATCCAGGTACTCCTCGATACATTCCGACGGATCAACACAGTAGAGATGGAGGGTATATGACTTCTTTCTGCCATCAGAATAAACCTGATAGCCATCTCCTCTCTGCTCCAGAATCATGAAAAAATGCCGGAGGCGGAAGAAAATCTGAACAATCTCATCCCGCTCCTCAAAGGAAGGATGGTCTTTCAGGTAGTCCTCAAGAGGACCCAAAAGCCGCATTAAGGGGAAATAGAGACGGTCGACATTTTCCTCTTCCTCTTTCTCCAGCCCGGACAAAGCCCGGATGGCGGCCTGCAGCTTCTTTACAATAAAGCCGCTCCTTTTCTGGAATTGCCTGCGGACATAAATCAGCTCTTCTTTTCTGATGTCGGCGCTGTACATTTCCCTGGCCCGGTCTAAGAAGTTGTGGGCCTCGTCAATCAGGAGCAGCTCTCTCTTCCTGTTATTCTCTCCGAACAGGCCTCTGCCATTCACGTGGGGGTCAAATACATAATTATAATCACAGATCACACTCTCAGAAAACGCAGCGGCTTCAAAGCCCAGCTCGTAGGGGCAGACCTGATGGTTCTGTGCATACTCGCAAACGACTTCCCGGGTAATCAGCGTCTCATGAGTAAGGAGGTCATAGAGAGCCTCGTTGACCCGGTCGTAATGTCCCTTTGCCCTCTCGCAAAGCTGGGGATCACACTCCGGGCTTTCCAGGATACAGATCCTCTCCTTGGCGGTGATGGTGGTGGAATGCAGGTTCATCCCCTGCTTGATAAGAAGCCTGTAAGTGGTCTCCGCCACGGTCCGGGTGATGGTTTTTGCCGTCAGATAGAAGATCCGGTCAAGCTTCCCGGCTTTAAGCCCTTTGAGAGAGGGATAGATGGCAGATATAGTCTTGCCGATTCCTGTGGGGGCCTGCAGAAACATGTGGTTGCTCTGGTCGATGCTGTGATAGACCATGGCTGTCATCTTCTTCTGGCCCGGCCGGAAATCATAGGGGAACTGCAGCCTCTCAATGCTGTCCATACATTTCTTAAAGGCCCCAACTTTATAGTCCGCCCACAACCCGTAGCTGCCAATCAGTTCCTCAAACCAGACCTTAAGCTCCTCCATAGTATAATAATAAAGAATCCGATGAATCTCCTCCGATTCAATATTACAGTAGGTAATCTGAACCAGCATCTGATCCTGGTCCTTTTTCAGACCATACATGTAGGCATAGCACTTAGCCTGGGCCAGATGAAGAGGCTCAGCCGCCTCAATCTGCTTTACGTCCTTATAGATACATTTGATCTCATCGATCAGTATTAGCTTGTCAGAGTCAGATGATTCCGTGGAATCCTGCGCCCTGGCAATCTGATTATACGCTTCCAGTCTTGCTCTCTCATCCGGACTTTTTCCTTCTTCCTGGCTTTCCTCCTTACCCGGAAGTTCTTCTAATATATATTGAAGCTCTGCCAGCTTCACAGGCTCAATCCCATCCGCTCTCCCCTCCAGGACCAGCTCATAATCTGTCTGTGTCTCCTTCTCCGTCCGGGGCCAGCTCATCTTCAGGGAAACCTCACTCATATAGCCTGCCTTCTGTGCCTTCTGAATCTTCTTATGCAGCCGGGTTCCCTCCTGCATAGCCTCCACATCTGCCGTGAGGGCGGAGCCGGTCACCATATCTCCGCTTCGGAGGAGAAACTCCACCAGGCGTCTGACAGAAGTCTTCACTGTATGATTCTGATAGGTCAGCATGGCGGTTCCTCCTCTGATAGCATAAGCTGTTTTCTGACTAAAATTGTCGGATGCGCGATCTACTTGGTCTCCTGCCTGTTGCAAAGACTTTATCCTGGCCCTTGTTTTTGTAAGGCCATCAATAATTTTTCGTAATTATTTTTCTTTTATTAGAAAGTAACTCTTGAAACATCCCATATATATCAATAAATATCCCTATAATAGAAAATGTCCACAACGAGGGGCAAAACTCATTGTGGACATCTTCCATATAATACTAACCTTTAACTTAGGGGATTACGCATTTATGATACACCATTCCCGGAAAAAATTTCATGCTGAAATAAGGGAATTTATTGTTCTTTTTAGAAAAGTATACTGTCTTTTTTATTATAAGGACAATTTATTTCATTCGTAATCACCAGATAGCACACAATCGGAATTCCCCTTATATGATTACAGACATCAACTGCTGCCCTTCCTGACCGCTTAGTCCGCTGATCAGGATAGCTGACCCAGGATGCCGGGAATCAGCTGCTTCTTTCTGGACACAACGCCCGGAAGCTCCACGCTATGGTCGCCGGCCGATACGCCAAAGGCCGGATCAATAATCTCCTTACAGCGTTCTCCCACCATGAGCAGCTGGGTGGATTCCGTCAGGATATCTGTCATCATAAAGAAGAGCATATCCAATCCGTAGCTCTCCTTGACCTCCTCCATGTATGGCAGAAGCTTATCGGTACATGCCAGAAGCTCTTCCTTGTTCATGGAGCTGATCTGACCTACGCCGAAGTTGACATTATTGTCATTGAACTTCTTGAAATCCTGGTAGAAGATCTCTTTGGCGGATTTAGACCGTAAATTGCTGCCCGCGTCAAACATCTGCCTTGCATAGCTTTCGATATCAATGTCTGCGATGGCTGCCAGCTTCTCCGCAATCAGGCGGTCTACGGCTGTGCAGGTCGGTGACCGGAACATGAGGGTATCCGACAGGATGGCAGAGCACATGAGGCCGGCAATATAAGGCGGGATGGGGATGTCATTCTCCATGTACATCTGGGTGATGATGGTCGAAGTACATCCCACCGGCTGGTTTCTGAAGAAAAGGGGTGCCGTGGTCTCGATGTTGCCCAGTCTGTGATGATCGACGATCTCCAGGATCTCCGCCTCCTCGAAGCCGTCCACGGCCTGGGTCTTCTCATTATGGTCTACCAGAATCAGTCTCTTTCTCTCAAGATCCAGGAGGTTCCGCCTGGAAATCATACCCTTGTAGTTGCCCTGCATGTCAACAATGGGGAAATCCCGGAAACGCTTCTTAGCCATGACACTCTGAATATCATCCACAAAATCTGTGGTCCTAAAGGAAGTGATTCCCTGGCTGGTCATGAAATAGCGGACCGGCATTGAATGGTTGATGAGCCGGGTCACGGTGTATGTATCGTAGGGGCTTACAATGATCCGGCAGCCGTGCTCCCTGGCCAGCTTCCGGATAGTCTTGCTGACTGTCGCTCCCATACATACCACGATGCACTGGGCATCCATCTCGATGGCACAGAGCTGGGACTCATAGCGGTCTCCCAGAAGCACCATATCCATAGGCTCTATATAGCCCTCCATCATATCCGGGTTGGCGGTGGCAATCAGGACATGTCCTTCATCAAAAACCCCGTCAATATCACCGACGATCATCTCACCGTCGATGGTCTCCACGATATTCTTAAAGGAAGTCTTAGCCTTGGACAGGGTCATGTTATCATAGACATCCATGTCGGAATAGGCGATATCACCGATGGTGATAATACCCTTAAGCTTCTCTCCCTCAAGGATGGGAAGGGAGACGATGTGGGCTGCCCTCATGATATCCCATGCCTTCTTCAGGGAGAGGTCTTCCTGAATCCCTTCCGTCTTGCGAATCTCAATATCTGTCACCTGGGGACGGATATCGGAGATATAGGAGGGGGATGATACTTCAAAATGCTTCAATACAAACTGGCTTTCTTCATTCACATGGCCGGCCCGGGAGGGAATGTAATTGTAATCCCCGCCGTCACGCTCATTTAACTCATTCTTCAGGTAGGCATAAGATATGGCGGAACAGATACTGTCTGTGTCCGGATTCTTATGTCCGATGACGTAAACATTCTTCTTTTTATCCATATAATGCTCCTCAACTAATCATAGGTAATATTTTTTCTAATTCAGGCTCAGACACCGGTCTTACGGTATTCCTGAATTGCTGCTTCATCAGGTGTGATAGTTCAGCCCTCATGCTTCCCCTCAGACCCTTCGCCTGTGACTATACTGAACCGCTGCTTCTTCTGCTTTAGCTCTTCCTCCTGCGCCATCTTACGGACCTGGGACCGGCTGTTTCCCTTTAAGGAAAAGAGGGGGACGATGTCACATAACTGTTCAAGAGCCAGCAGGCCCCGCTCTCTCTGCCTGTCATCAGCAAATGTAACCGACTGAATCCGGTTATAGAGGGCCTCCCCGCTCCAGCCGTTCTGAATGGCCGTGACCATGGTGCGAATGCTGATACTGGCCTTATAGTAGTCCATCTTCAGATCTTCAGAGAGAAGCTTAAAGAGGTCCGAAAGCCCCTTCCAGTTTCTGTCCAGACCGCCTCCCTGGGCCAGGAAGATCAGCTGGTCTTTGTCTGGCAGACAGTAATCCAGCTCATCATGCTCCTTCTGCTCCCGGAGGGTCCTTTCCGGATTCTCCACATACATATGCTGCATATACTCAGTCTTCCCATCCGTAGTCCGAAGGAACATCCCGATACCCCACATGGAGGCCCGGCACTTCATAAAATGATCGAACTCCTCATAGGAAGCAGTCTCAACCCTGGATACAATGAGCGAATTCCGATATAAGGTTTTCATCTCAGCAAGACCATAGCAGTAAAGGAGGCCCCTGATGATCATCTCCCACTCGGTGTAACGGTCCATTGCCCGGCGGCTGCTGCGGCTCTTTAAGAAAAAGTAGAACTGATCCTTCATGTCCCGGATATAACAGATGGTATCCGACCCCGGGGAACCGTCATCCTTCCTCATGGAAAAGGCGAACCCAAACATGGCGAGATACTGGAGATAATCCCAATGCTGGGCATCCACCTGCAGCTGGTCCTTCTCCCAGATTTCTATCAGAAAATGTAATACCTCCCCCGGCAGCATCTCGAGGATAAGCTGGGGATTCTCACAGATCTCATCATAGAGAGCCATGGCATAGACCTCCACAGGAAAGCCCTGGGCGTATTCAATTTCCATCCTGGTGAGAACCGCCTTTACCGACTGGGCAGATGCAGTCTTAATGGCTGTGACTGCATGCGCATCGGAAGCTGTTACATTTACCAGATTCACTTTATACTTTTCTGCCATGATTATCCAATCGAGTAGGAGGAGGTGACTAGCCCCCGTCCTCTCACAGCACCGTACGTACGGTTCTCGTATACGGCGCTTTCAATAGTTGACATGCACTGACTGGTATGCTGTGTCTAAATCGAAATAGCCACTGCGTATCAGTCTTT
>JAFUDC010000069.1 GCA_017459345.1 Eubacterium sp. | reverse complement strand
TATTCAGTTATCAAGCTTCAACCGCTGCTGTTTTATCAGCAACTCATACAATCTATCATATATCTAACTGCTTGTCAAGAATTATTTTTAAAAACTTTTAAATATATGATATTGATGAAAGATGTTAATTCTCTTTTCCTCAAAAAAAGAGTAAAAAAGAATACGGAGAAGGAGGGATTTGAACCCTCGCACCGCGCAAACGGTCTATACCCTTAGCAGGGGCACCTCTTCAGCCACTTGAGTACTTCTCCATATGCCTAAATATAAGATATATATTCAGTTCACTGCACGTCAGCCGCACAGTGCCTTATAATATTATCAAAAGTAGAATCTCTTGTCAAGAATTATTTCCTGATTAACCTGTAACTAAATTCAATACACCGAGAATATGACGATAGATTATTGTCAAAAAGCGAACATTTTATTACTTTTTATTTAACTTGTTCACTGAATTAAACTTATTTACTGAAAGTGCAGGAGCGTCACACTCTATAACTTATCTCATTTCTCATCATTAGTATCCGCTGATCGCCCCCACCGGACAGACCAGAGTACAGTTTCCGCACACATCACATCGTCTGGTATCGATTGCATATCCTTCCTCTGTCTTCTGTACTGCATGAAAATTGTACTCTGCACATCTGGAAAAACAGGCACCGCATCGGATACACATTTTCTGATCAATTTTCATGCCGGAGAACTCTTTCTGATAGCCTCCATATGTAAAATAATTCCTGATCAGCTTGTGATTTCTGTGCTCCAGCTCAAAATCGAAATCATATTTCTCACCCCAGAACCTGTAGAGACAGAAGAAGATTTCATCACGGTAGCGGTCATAATCGTTGACACCGGTCAAAAACAGCGGGTTGATTTCAGATTTTTTCCTTATCTCTTCTAAAGAAACTTCTTTGACATCACCTGTCGCCTTCATGGTATAACCGGCTTCAAAGGAAGGAAGCATTTTTTCATCGACAGTGGATTGGGTATTGCTGCTCATCCCGCAAATGGACAGCTTTCCTCCTTCCCGCAGCTGCCTGGCAAAGGGCTTGTGATTCATGGTTAAAAAATAAAGACCCTCCTCATCCCAGGCAAACAGATGAGCAATTCGTGTCTCCGGATACCCATCTTTAGTCACCGTAGCAAATGTGAGACAACCGATACGATCAAAATCTTCATATATTTCTTTGATTGATTTCATATTATTTTCTCCTTGACTGCTCCAGCGGCTTCACGCCGGTGCCAGAGACGTTTTTTACTTATTATATGGGTTTGCAGATGCTAAAGCAACAATTATGATATTTTTTATAAATAATTGTTAAATATATGGTTTTTTAAGAGGTTTGTTGGTAGAATAGAAGTGTCCAAATTAATTAACCATAGAAAACTCGTGTAACGAACCCCACTGTTATCAATACACAGATTTTATCAAAAAGTGTACATATAGACTCATCTTTTTATATAAAGAGGTACAGGGAGTGTAATTGGCGGGTTTTGCAAAGGAGGCAAAGATTATGTATCGTAACTGGAAAAAACATATCATTGCATGTTTACTGGCGCTGGTGCTGATCATCTCATTGGCAGCCTGCAGCTCAGGCGGAGGTAATGGAAGCTCTGAAGCAGATACTTCTGATTCCGGCGGATCAGAGGCCGCCACCCAGGCTGCCGAGGAGGCTTCAACTCAGGCAGCTGCGGAGAGTAAGGGAACGCTTCGTGTTGCCATCGAGCTCGCCTATCCGCCATTCGATTTCAAGGATGAGGCAGGAGAACCCACCGGAGTGGATGTGGACCTGATCAAAGATTTCGGTGCTGCCTACGGATATGACGTGGAAATCAGCGATACTTCCTGGGATGGCCTGATTCCTGCATTACAGACCGGCAAGACAGATGCGGTTATCTCCGCCATGTCCATCACGGAGGAAAGGGATGAGCTGGTTGACTTCTCCGATGCTTACGCCCTGGCCAAGATTGCTATCCTTGCTTCTTCAGGGTCAAAGGCTGAGACAGATGAAGATTTCAACTCCCCGGATATCACCATCGCCGTGAAGAGTGGTACTGTAGGACACATCTATGCTCAGGATTATTTCCCGGAGGCTAATCTTACCGTATTGAATGACGAGAGCGCCTGCATCAATGAGGTTCTTCAGGGTAAGGCTGATGGATTTATCTATGATGAGCTGACCTGTACCAATTATCATGATGATAACCCGGATAAGACAAAATGTATCTCATTATCCCAGGCTGAGACCGGCGGATGGGGGATCGCTGTACAGGAAGGGAATAAGGAGCTTGTGGACGAGCTGAATGCCTTTATCAGGGATTATTATGAGAGCGGCAAGCTTGATGAGCTTGGAGAAAAATATATGCCCGGCAAGAAAGAAGAGTTTGCCGAGAACGGATTCCAGTGGTTCTTTGACCTGGCTGACCATTACAAGTAAAAGAGGATCCAATTCTTTATGATGCAGCAAATGTTTTCCATGAGCGCAGCAATTGATATTAACAGGTTTTAATGCATGAAAATTACTGACATTTTCTCACAGAATAAAACTGAACAAACGCCTGTCTGGAAGCTTCTGCTTAATATGGCAATCATCATCGGGATAGTTATCCTGATGGTGATTGTCTCTTTAAGGCGAATCGATGTGACTCTGGACTACGCATTTCTTCCCGGTGTGGCATATCGCCTGAAGCAGGGCTTTAAGATGACTCTGATACTGAGTATCGGCAGTCTGATTTTCAGCCTTCTGATTGGTCTGATCAGTGCGGTAGCCCAGAATAGCAATATTCTGATGGTTCGCTATTTCTTTATGGGTTATGTGAAGCTGATCCGCGGAACTCCCCTTCTGGCGCAGATATACCTGTTCTTTTATATCATCGGAACAGCCTGGGGGATCGAAAACCGTGTGATTTCCGGCATATTGATTCTGTCATTTTTTGAGGGAGCTTATATTTCTGAAATCATCCGTGGAAGTTATTTATCGATGGAACAGCAGCAGATTGAAGTGGGCATGGCCATAGGACTTGACCGGGCCGGGATTATCAGAGAAATCATCCTTCCCCAGATGCTGGCCCGGACTATACCGGCGCTGACAGGGCAATTTGCCTCTATTATCAAGGATTCTTCCCTTCTTTCGGTGATAGCAGTGACGGAGCTTGCCCAGACCATGAGGGAAATCAGCTCCCTGAATTTTAAGATGTTCGAATGCTATTTTCTTCTGGCAGCCCTCTACCTCTTATTGACACTTCCTGTTACCTACATCAGCGAATGGCTGGAGAGGAGATTCAGTTATGAGAATTAAACTGAACCAGAAAATAAGATTAAGCTATGGATATTAAACTGAACCAGGGAAAGGGATTCATCTATGAGAATTAAACTGAACCAGGGAAAGGGATTCATCTATGAGAATTAAACTGAACCAGGGAAAGGGATTCATCTATGAGAATTAAACTGAACCAGCTGACAAAACAGTTTGGCAATCATATGGTTCTTAATCATATTGATTTTGAGGATGATTTTACCACACTGGCCATCATCGGTTCCTCGGGGGGAGGCAAGTCAACCCTGCTGCGCATACTGGGAGGGCTTTTGGAACCTACATCAGGACAGGCTATGCTGGATGGCCGGGCTTCCAATGGAAATCGCGCAGACCATCTCCTCTACAGGAGACAGCTGGGATATGTATTTCAGCAAAATGGTTTGCTGAAGCATCTGACCGCCCTGGAGAATATCACCATGCCCCTGATCAAGGTACATGGTTACTCCAAAGAAGAGGCAGGAAAAAGAGCCGACCAGCTTCTTTCCCGTTTCGGCCTTGAAAATGAAGCGGATAAATACCCCTTTGCCCTTTCCGGGGGACAGAGCCAGCGTATCTCCATAGCCAGAGCCATCGCGCCCAACCCATCTCTCCTGCTTCTGGATGAACCCACCAGCGCTCTGGATCCGGAATACACCATAGAAGTTCTCAATATGATCCAGGAGCTGAAGGAAGAAGGTCGAAACTTCATCATCGTCACCCATGAGATGGGCTTTGCCAGAAAGGCATGTGAGAAAACCATGTTTTTACATGATGGAAAGATTATGGAGTACGGACACAGTGATCATTTGTTCGCTTCTCCCCAATCACCGGTACTAAAGAAGTTCCTGGCTACTCTGCTGGAGTGGAATGTAAGATGAAAGAATTCAATCTTCTATCTTCCACTTATCCGCTGCTGTCTCATAAAGATTATTGCCATCCTTATCGATGACCACAATAACCGTGAGATCCTCTATGCGCAGTTTCCTGATGGCCTCGGTGCCAAGGTCCTCATAAGCCACAACCTGAGCCTCCTTGATACATTTGGAAAGAAGGGCGCCGGCCCCTCCCACTGCGGCAAAGTACACTGCCTTATTTCTTTTCATGGCCTCAATCACTTCCGGGGACCTCTTGCCTTTACCAACCATGCCCTTCAGGCCGGCATCCAGCATGTCGGGAGTATATTTATCCATGCGGCTTGAGGTGGTAGGTCCGGCAGATCCGATCACCTGACCTTCTCTGGCAGGGCTGGGCCCCAGATAATATAGTACATTTCCTTCTAAATGTATGGGAAGGTCCTCCCCTTTCTTCATGGATTCATATATTCTCTTATGGGCGGCATCCCTGGCTGTATATATGGTTCCGGTGAGGTAGACATAATCTCCCGAATGCAGGGATTGGATATCCTCCTCTTTTAAGGGAACCTGGATTATTCTTTTCTGATTATCTGACATATTCTCTATACCTCCCTGGTCACATGCCGGTTCACATGGCAGCACATATTGACCGCCAGAGGCAGCCCTGCTATATGGGTCGCATAGGTGTTGATATTGACAGCGAGAGCAGTCATCCTTCCTCCGAGACCTGCAGGACCGATTCCCAGCTTATTAATCTTAGAAAGCATTTCCTCCTCCAAGTCCTTCACATAAGGTATCTCAGAATGCTGCCCCGCCGGCCTGGTCAGAGCCTGTTTGGCCATGAGAGCCGCTTTTTCAAAGGTTCCTCCGATTCCGACCCCCACCACCAGGGGAGGGCAGGCATTGGGGCCGGCATCCTTAACCGCAGTAAGAATGGCTTCCTTAGCCCCCTCGATACCGTCTGCCGGCTTAAGCATAAATACCCGGCTCATATTCTCACTGCCGAAGCCCTTGGGAGCCAGGGTCAGGCTGATCTTATCCCCGGGCACAATATCATAGTGGATCACAGCCGGGGTATTATCTTTGGTATTCTCCCGGAAAAAAGGATCCTTCACCACTGATTTTCGCAGATATCCTTCCGTATAACCCCTGCGGACACCTTCATTGATGGCATCGGTCAGAGAACCTCCTTCAATCCGGACATCCTGTCCCAGCTTGACGAAAACCACCGCCATCCCGGTATCCTGACAGATAGGAATCTTATTCTCCTTGGCAATGATCAGATTCTCCTGCAGCTGATTTAATACCTGCTGACCCAGGGGACTCTCTTCAAGATTGGCAGCCCTGGCAAGAGCATCCTTCATATCACCGGACAAAGTGTAGTTCGCTTCCATACACATATCCTTAATATTATCTATGATATCATTAATGTTTACTGTTCTCATTGCTTTCTCCATTAACTAATCTCTGTATTCTTTGATTCTTTTGATTGTGGAACCCATAAGGCATGTCTTTTCAATTTACACCATTATAAGGGCAAAAAAACAACTATAATGCTAAAGTGAGCAAATCTATCAAACTCAGTCTGTAAAGCGTGTTTTCAGCGGAGCCGCCCGTTAACAGGTAATAAGATTTACTCACTTTATAATATTATCAGTATTTGAGGTCTATCATCTGACAGATCAATTTACTAATTCTCTTCACTATCTATGATATCTTCTGCTTCCTCTTCCTCCGTTATCTTCACCTTGGTCACGCTGGCCACCTTCACATCGCTTTCCGGGTCGATGTTCATCAGCTTAACCCCGGAGGTGTTGCGGCCGATCTGGGAAATGGTATCTGTCTTCATCCGGATCACAATTCCCTCTGAGGTGATCATCATGATTTCCTCGCCGGGGTCCACGATCCTGGCTCCCACCAGATAACCGGTCTTCTCCGTGATCTTATAGCAGCGCAGTCCCTTGCCGCCCCGGTTCTGCAGGGTGAATTCACCAAGCTCGGTTCTCTTGCCCATACCCTTCTCGGATACGGTCAGCAGGTCCTCTCCCTCAGAGCTTACCTGCATGCTGACAACCTGGTCGGAGTCTCCTAAGTTGATGCCGATCACACCCATGGCCGCCCGGCCGATTTCCCGGACATTCTTTGAGGCGAAGCGGATGCACTGGCCTTCCCTTGTCACCAGGAAGATATGGTCCTCGTCAGTGATCTGCTTGACTTCGATGAGATCGTCGCCGTCCCGCAAATTGATGGCAATGAGCCCCACCTTTCGGATATTTTTAAATTCCGAGAAAGCGGTCTTCTTGATGATGCCCCGGGCAGTAGCCATCATGAGATAGGTTCCTTCCTCCTCGGATTCCACCGGAATCACGGCGGATATGCTCTCCTCCGGCTGCAGCTGGAGAAGATTGATGATATTTACTCCCCGGGCGGTCCGGCTGGCTTCCGGAATCTCGTAGCCCTTAAGCCGGTAGACCCTTCCCTGGTTGGTAAAGAAGAGGATAAAGTTGTGGGTGTTGGTGATGAACATATTTTCAATATGGTCATCCTCCAGGACATTCATGCCCCGGATTCCCTTGCCGCCCCGGTTCTGGCTCTGGAAATTATCCAGAGTCATCCTCTTGATATAACCTAAGCCGGAAAATGTAATCAAGGTATCCTGACGTGGTATCAGGGCCTCATCGGTGAGGTCCTCAGCGTCCATCTCGATAGATGTTCTGCGCTCGTCACCATATTTATCCCGGATGATGGTAATCTCATCCCGGATTACCCCAAGCAGAATCTTCTCATCAGCTAAAATGGCCTCATATTCGGAGATTTTCTTCATGAGCTCATCATACTCAGCCTGCAGCTTCTCCCTCTCCAGACCGGTGAGGGCACGCAGACGCATATCAACGATAGCCTGAGCCTGAGCATCGGAAAATGCAAATCGCTCGATGAGGTTTGCCTTGGCCTCGCTGACATTTTTTGAGGAACGGATGATGGATATTACTTCATCAATCACATCCAGGGCTTTAAGCAGACCTTCCAGGATATGTGCCCTCTCCTTGGCCTTGTTAAGCTCATACCGGGTCCTTCTGGTCACCACATCCTTCTGATGATCCAGGTAATAGCCAAGCATTTCCTTAAGGTTGAGGATTTTGGGCTGATTATCCACCAGAGCCAGCATGATCACGCCAAATGTATCCTGCAGCTGCGTGTGCTTAAAGAGCTGATTAAGAAGAACGTTGGCATTGACATCCTTCCTGGTCTCGATGCAGATCCGCATGCCGGACCGGTCGGACTCATCCCGAAGCTCGGTGATGCCGTCGATCCTCTTCTCCTTAACCAGGTCAGCGATTTTCTCGATCAGCCGGGCCTTATTCACCATGTAGGGAAGCTCGGATACGATGATCCTCTGCTTTCCGTTGTTCATGGGTTCTATGTTGGTCACCGCCCGCACCTTGATCTTACCCCGGCCGGTGCGGTAGGCCTTCTCTATCTCTTTCTTACCCAGGATGGAGGCCCCCGTGGGGAAATCCGGACCCTTGACGATCTCCATCAGTTCCTCGATGGTGGTCTCCCGGTCCTCCTCGATCTGGTTATCAATAATCTTTAAAACTCCATTGATGGTCTCCGTCAGATTATGGGGCGGAATATTGGTAGCCATACCGACGGCGATACCCTGGGCCCCGTTCACCATCAGGTTGGGGAAGCGGGATGGCAGGATGCTGGGCTCCTTCTCCGTCTCATCAAAGTTGGGAACGAAATCGACGGTATCCTTATAGATATCCGCCGTCATCTCCATGGAGATACGGGAAAGTCTGGCCTCCGTATAACGCATGGCCGCAGCCCCGTCACCATCCACGGAACCGAAATTCCCATGGCCATCCACCAGGGGATACCTGGTAGACCACTCCTGGGCCAGGTTAACCAGAGCTCCATAGATGGAACTGTCACCGTGGGGGTGATATTTACCCATGGTATCACCGACGATACGGGCGCACTTTCTGTGGGGCTTGTCCGGCCCGTTGTTCAGCTCAATCATGGAATAGAGAATCCTGCGCTGAACCGGCTTCAGACCATCCCTCACATCCGGCAGGGCCCTGGAGACGATGACACTCATGGCATAATCTATATAAGACTTCTCCATGGTATTCTTCAAATCGACCTCATGGATTTTGTCAAAAATATTACTCTCGTCCATTATGTCCTCCTGCAGTTATTCATCAGATATTGGACGTTGTTTCTATATATTCACGTATAAGTCCCACGGATGACTCCGCTGCTTAAAGCATCTCGGACTTATACATCCAGGTTTTGCACATACTTGGCATTGGCCTCGATAAACTCTCTTCGCGGCTCCACCCGGTCTCCCATCAAAGTATCAAATGTAATATCCAGCTCGGATGCAGCATCATTATCCATATTCACCCTGAGCAGAATACGTCTCTCCGGATCCATGGTGGTCTCCCAGAGCTGCTCTGCATCCATCTCTCCAAGACCCTTGTAGCGCTGAATCTTGTTGTTGCCGTCCCGGCCGATGTCCGTGAGGATCCTGTTCAGCTCCTCGTCGCTGTAGGCATACCATACCTTCCGGTTCTTCTCTATCTTGTAGAGGGGCGGCTGGGCCAGATATACATATCCCTGCCGGATCAGCTCCGGCATAAAGCGATACAGGAATGTCAGCAGCAGGGTTGCAATATGGGCTCCGTCCACGTCGGCATCGGTCATGATGATGATCTTATGATAGCGGAGCTTGGTGATGTCAAAGTCCTCATGAATCCCGGTTCCGAAGGCGGTGATCATGGCCTTGATCTCATTGTTGACCAGAATCTTATCCAGTCTGGCCTTCTCCACATTAAGAATCTTGCCCCTAAGGGGAAGAATAGCCTGGGTTGCCCGGCTTCTGGCGGTCTTGGCAGACCCGCCGGCGGAATCACCCTCAACGATATAGATCTCGCAGTTGGCGGGATCCTTGTCGGAGCAGTCTGCCAGCTTGCCCGGCAGGCTCATACCATCAAGAGCCGACTTCCTCCTGGTCAGGTCTCTGGCCTTCCTGGCTGCCTCCCTGGCCCTCTGGGCCAGGATAGCCTTATCACAGATCTGCTTGCCCACGCTGGGATTCTGCTCCAGGAAATAGGTCAGCTGCTCGCAGACCACGCTGTCCACAGCCCCCCTGGCCTCACTGTTGCCAAGCTTCTGCTTGGTCTGCCCCTCAAACTGAGGCTCCGGAATCTTCACGCTGATGATGGCCACCAGCCCCTCCCGGATATCCTCTCCGCTTAAGTTCTGCTCATTATCCTTGAGCATCTTCGTGCTTCTTGCATAATCATTGAATGTCTTGGTCAAAGCACTTCTGAAACCTGCCAGATGGGTGCCCCCCTCCGGCGTGGTGATATTATTCACAAAGCTGTAGACTCCCTCATTGTAGGAGTCATTATGCTGCATGGCCACCTCCACCATGACATTTCCCTTCATACCCTCACAGTAGATGATCTCCGGATACAAAGAATCCTTGGTGCGGTTTAAGTACTGGACATACTCCTTGATCCCGCCCTCATAGTGGAATATATTGGACCTCTCCTGACCCTCTCTCAGATCAGTAAGGGTAATCTTCAGTCCCTTGGTGAGGAAGGCCATCTCCCGCAGTCTCTGCTTCAGGATATCATAATCAAAGATCACTTCCTCGAAAATCTCCGGATCCGGCAGAAAATGTACCTTGGTCCCCCGGTCCTCGCTGTAGCCAACAACCTTTAAGGGGTACATAACCTTGCCCCTCTCATATCTCTGATTATAGACCTTGCCCTCTCTGCTGATCTCCACCTCCAGCCAGGTTGAAAGTGCATTAACCACGGAAGCACCCACACCATGGAGGCCGCCGGAAACCTTATATCCCCCGCCGCCGAACTTGCCGCCGGCATGCAGGATAGTAAATACGACCTCAACGGCAGGAATCCCCTTCTTCTTGTTGATCCCTACCGGTATGCCTCTTCCGTTATCCTTCACTGTTATGGAATTATCAGGATTAATATAGACATCGACGGTGTCGCAGAACCCGGCCAGCGCCTCGTCGATAGAATTATCTACGATCTCGTAAACCAGATGGTGGAGGCCCTTAGAGGAAGTACTTCCAATATACATGCCGGGTCTTCTTCTGACAGCTTCCAGGCCTTCCAATATCTGAATCTGATCTGCACCGTATTCCTGGGTTGCCTGAACCTGTTCTTCACTCATATATAAAAACCTCCTGCCCTTACGAAAACGATTAAGTAAATGAGTATAAATTAACAAAATATCCTTTACATATTTATCTATTATAACACAAAAACAGCATTGAGTTCAATGCTGTCAGGGTGATTTATTGATGTTTATCGTTATTATTTTTACAAATCCATTATATTCAGCACACTACTGTTCCTCTATCTTCCCCTGTTCGACATGAAAAACTTTATCCAGCTGAATCCGGGACTCCACAAAATCATCCAGCCCCGTGCAGGTGATCATGGTCTGGATATCCGAGATGCTTAACAGGAGGAACTTCTGCCGGTTCCCGTCAAGCTCTGACAGGACATCATCCAGCAGCAGAACCGGCTTATCGCCCGAAACCTGCTCGATCAGACGGATTTCCGACAGCTTCAACGCCAGGGCCGCCGTCCTCTGCTGCCCCTGGGAGCCAAACTTCCGGATGTCCACCCCGTTAATGGCAAAGGCGATATCATCCCTGTGGGGACCGGTTCCGGTGGTTCCGTTCCTGATATCCCTGTCCCGGCAGGCATAGAGCTTATCCCGAAATTCCTCTTCCGACACATTGGGATCGTAATCAACCTGAATTTTCTCCCTGCCGCCAGTGAGTCTGCCATGAATATCCTCCATCATCTCCCGGATCAGGCCGGTAAACTCTCTCCTCTTCCGGATAATCTGACTGCCATTCACGATCAGCTGCTCATCCCAGCCATCAAGGGTCTCCCGAAGCTGCGGGAACAGGGCAATCTGTTTCAGGAGATTATTCCTCTCAGACAGCAGATGCTGATAGGCAGACAGGTATCTCAGATAGGACTGGTCTAGCTGGCTCATCTCCATATCAAGGAATCTCCGCCTCTCAGCCGGCCCGTTCTTGATAATCCCTAGGTCCTCCGGAGAAAAGAATACCACAGGCAGCATGCCAAGAAGCTCGCTGGTCCTGCGGATCGGCATCCCATCGATGGCAATCCCCTTGCTCTTCCTCTTCTTCAAGTGCATATCCAGCCGGTGAGTCAGGTCATTCTTCTTAAAATGCAGCCGGATGTGAGCCTCCTCCTGGTCAAAGCGGATCATTTCCCTGTCCTTACTTTTACGATGTGACCTGGTGGTGGCGCTCACATAGACCGCTTCTAAGAGGTTGGTCTTCCCCTGGGCATTATCCCCGTAGAATATATTCACGCCGGGAGAAAATGTGATCTCAGCCGAATCATAATTTCTGTAATGGCTTAATTCTATGGATTCAACATACATGATTCATCTCCCGACTTAAGGGACAGGGGCAATCCCCTGTCTCTTTTACATTCTCAACCGATAATTTTAATCTCTTCCCCCTCAAACTCCACCACAGCACCATCGTAGAGCTTCTTTCCGCGGCGGGTCTCAACCTGGCCATCCACCTTCACCATGCCGTCCTGAATCACAATCTTGGCATCGATTCCGGAGGAAACCAGGCCGGCGGCCTTCAAGGCCTGACCCAGCTTAATGTACTCGTCTCTTAATTTTAGTTCGATCATGATATCCCCCTCTTCTCAATACCCGCTGTTATTCACATTGATGGGCAGGATCAGATACAGATAAGAATGTTTCTCATCCCGGATGATACAGGGGGCGATGGAATTGATCATGTAGATAGATACTTCCTCCTCGTCCACAACCCGCAGGGCATCCACAAGGAAGCGTGGATTAAAGCCGATGACCAGGTCCTTACCCTCTTTTTTCAGGTTCAGGGTATCCTTCATGGAACCGATCTGGGAGGATATCATCAGGTCCATGCTGTCCTGGCCGATCCGCATGATGATGGGCTTCTTGTCCGATTCCCTGACAAATAAGGTGGACCGGTCCAGACAGCGCAGCATATCCATCTTGTTGACCACGATTTTCGTCTCATAATCCGTGGAGAGCATCTGGTTGATGTTATAGAACTTTCCTTCAAGAAGCCGGGAAACAACCCTGGTCTGGTCGAATTCAAAAAGAACATGTTTATCTGTGATATAAAGGTTGACAGTATCCTCTGCCTCTCCCGGAAGGATCTTGCTGATTTCGGAAAGGGTTTTACCCGGGATGATGACCTCACAGGCCGGATAGGAATCTGATAATTCGATATTCCTCACGGAGATCCGGTGACCGTCAAGGGAGGTGATGGTCAGCCTGTTTTCATTAATCTGAAGTAGCTCGCCGGTCATCAGCTTATTGTTTTCATTCGTTGATATGGAGAAAATGGTCTGGCGGATGATTTCCTTGAAGTCAAACTGGGATAAAACGATCCTGTTATCCCTCTCAATTTCGGGCAAATGAGTGAAATCATCTCCCTTTTTACCCATAATACTGCAATGCATCTGCTCGCAGTCAATGCTGGTGCTGCCGTTCTCTTCTGTCTTGATGATGACTTCACTGTCCGGAAGCTTCTTGATGATCTCAGAAAAGATCTTAGCCTCCAGGGCAATCTGACCTGATTGAACAACGTCACCTTCAATATATGTCTCAATTCCAAGCTCGGTATCATTGGCGGTGAGTTTGATACGATCGGCCTGGGCTTCAACCAGGATGCACTGAAGGATATCCATGGTTGTCTTGGCTGATACGGCTTTAGATACAGTATTCACTCCACTTAATAACTGAGATTTGGTGCAAATGATCTTCATAAATGTGGATATCTCCTTTCGATGAGCTTTCGTTATAAATATATAATTGGTTTTTCGTCGTAGTCGTAGTAGGGGCTGTTGATTTCGTGAATAAGTGGTTCAGAGCTTATATTAAAAGGCTGTAACCATCTGGATAAAGTCGGGTATAAGCTTGTGGATGAATTAAGGATAATGTGGAAGACAATCTTAAGCTTTATCTTTTCCACATTTTATCCTGACCTGATTCACGAAATATCCACAGACAAATCCACTTCAGCTTAAGCTTTGTGAATCCTCTTCCCCTCCACAAAAGAAACCCCCTTTAAGCAGGGGGATTCAGTTTGCGTATGATTATCTCTACCGTGGTTTTTAAGTTGTCATCCTTGCTGCTTGTCATGACCTCATGGATCTTGTTATGTCCGTGAAGAACCGTGGAGTGGTCCCGGTTGCCCATGAGCTTGCCGATAGCCTGGAAGGAATAATCGGTATAGGTCTTGCACAGATACATGCAGATCTGTCTGGGAACAGCAATCTCCTTGTTCTTCTTCTTGGATGAAATGTCTGCCACCGTGATGTTGAAGTGCTCAGCCACCAGGTCCATGATCATCTGAGGTGTGATCTCCTGCTGGGTCTCAATCATGTCCTTTAAGGCCTGCTCAGCCAGGGCCAGGTTGATGGGCCTCTTCTCCAGGTTGGCAAAGACACAGATCTTGTTGAGGGCCCCCTCCAGCTCACGGATGTTGGAGTTGATGTTGTTGGCCACATACTGCATGACTTCCGGAGCTATCTCCAGGTGCTCCAGCTCCGCCCTCTTGTTGAGAATGGCCATCTTGGTCTCGTAATCCGGAGGCTGGATATCTGCGGTAATCCCCCACTCAAAGCGGGACCGCAGCCTCTCTTCTAAGGTGGAAATCTCTCTGGGATGCTTGTCCGAGGAAATCACGATCTGCTTCTTGGCTTCATGGAGCTCGTTAAATGTATGGAAAAACTCCTCCTGTGTACTCTCCTTACCGATGATAAACTGGATATCATCGATCAGGAGGACGTCGATATTCCTGTACTTGTCCCGGAATTCCTTGTTCTTATCATGCTTCAGGGAATCGATCAGCTCGTTGGTAAACTTCTCCGAAGTAACGTACAAAACGCGGAGATCCTTCCTATTATTAATGATATGGTGTGCGATGGAATGCATCAGGTGGGTTTTACCCAGCCCGGCGCCCCCGTAGAGGAACAGGGGATTGTAGGAGCTTCCCGGTGATTCCGCCACTGCCACGGAAACGGCATGAGCCATCTTGTTGGTAGAACCGACTACAAAGGTGTCGAAAGTATATCTGGGGTTCAGATTGCTGAGACTGTCATCGCTGATCACTGTTGTCTTTCTGACCGGTTCCGGTATCTCAGGCTGGTCCATGGAATCGGTAAATGCAATCTCAAACTTGCGTCCGGTGACCTGCTGAATGGCCATGGTCAGGTAAAAATCATAATACTTATGCTTCAGGAATTCGATGCCCCTTGCCCCATGCACCATATAAAATGTAATGGTATCCTCAGATACTGACTGGATGACCAGAGGGTCGATCCAGGTGTTGGCAGCGACAGAGGTCACATCATGTTCCTTGATAATGATATCAAGAATCTCCTGCCACTTTGATTCAATTAGTTCTTTCATACTTTGACTCCATTTCGGTTCCTGATTGATTGGTGCTTTAATGAAGACGGCCCTGCCGCCTTATCTGTGTTCATTAACTTGTATATTATCCGATTATTGATGTATGATATGTGACATAGAAACCGGTCGTCATGATATGCGGCCGGCTCCCTGTCATCAGATGTTATGTACCTAATAGTGTATAACAAAGCGGCGTTTTTTTCAATACAGGAAATTTTTTTATTGTGGATAACTTTTTGTGGATTAATAGAAAATGTGAGTTCATAAAGACAAAAAAATCTGTCATTGTGGATTGTGGATAACTTTATCAAGGGTTGTTCACGAAAGCATGTCCTTATTTTATTAGCTTTTTCGTAAGATTTAAGGGAAAAAATGTGAATAAAAGATGACTTATTCACATGTTATGCACAATTTGTGGATAACTCGTGCATAACCTTTGGATTTTCAGTGGGAAAAGTTCATAAGGCGCCAAAATCCCGTAATTTTCAGCGAAATAAGAGAATTTAAACTTGACGTGGGGATATTTTTTCAATATAATAGGACTGATGTTTTCACAACAGAAAGATTAATTCGAAGGAGGTGGCTTTCGCTATGAAGATGACATATCAGCCGAAGAAGAGACAGAGATCTAAGGAACACGGCTTTAGAAAAAGAATGAGCACAGCTAATGGCAGAAAGGTATTAGCTAGAAGAAGAGCAAAAGGAAGAAATAAACTGTCAGCATAGGTCGCACAAGTTGTGGCCTTTTCTTTTCTCATGAGTAAATTTCAGGCTCTTAAAAAGAATCAGGATTTTCAGTCTGTATATCGTGGAGGTTCCTCCAGGGCCAACCGGCTCCTGGTCATGCTCGTGAAGAAGAATGAGTCACCTTCAAACAGAATTGGAATATCAGTGAGTAAAAAAGTTGGAAACAGTGTGGTCCGCCACCGGATCACCCGCCTGCTGCGGGAGGTATTCCGTCTGAACTGGGACGGGATAAGGGGCGGATACGATATTGTGGTAGTGGCACGCGGGTTAGCCAGAGAGTCCGGCTACAGTCAGATGGAGAGTGCCGTTTTGCATCTGTTGAGATTACATCATCTATTGAGTGAAGAATCTGTATGAAAAAGATATTTATCGCTATGATTAGATTCTATCAGAAGTACTTGTCCGCCCTCAAGGGAGGGCCGACCTGTAAGTATACTCCGACCTGTTCCCAGTATGCCATTGAGGCCATTGATAAATACGGGGCATTTAAGGGGGGATTGATGGCAGCATGGAGATTCCTGCGCTGCAATCCTTTCTCTAAGGGAGGGTATGATCCTGTTCCGTGAAGACGGATTTATTGAGGAGGATGACTTATGTTACTGACACAGTCAACTATACCGATTATCGGATGGATTGCCACCCTGATGGGCTTCATCATGAAGTACATTTACCAGGGGCTGGACTCTGTTGGCATTCAGAATATCGGCTTGTGTATCATCATTTTCACGATCATTATACGTATTCTTATGCTGCCGCTGATGATTCGCCAGCAGAAGTTTACCAAGATCAACTCGGCAATGCAGCCGGAGATTCAGAAGATTCAGAAAAAATATCGCGGTAAGAAGGACCAGGCTTCCATGATGAAGCAGAATGAAGAGATTCAGGCTGTTTACGATAAGTATGGAACCAACATGACGGGCGGCTGTGCCCAGCTCCTGGTTCAGTTTCCGGTACTGCTTGCATTATATCAGGTTATCAGAAAGCCACCGGCATATATCCCTCAGGTAAAAGCGGCTTATATGACAGTGGTCAATGCTCTGACCGGTCAGAGCGGTTATATCGGCAAGATCAACGAGATTGCCGAGACATTGAAATCATCTTACGTATCGACCCTGGCCAATGACGCCACATCCAACAAGGTGATCGATGTACTGACATACTTTAATTCCGATTGCTGGAGTAAGCTGGCAGATGCATTTCCTTCGGTTTCCGATACCATCAACACTGCATCCGCCCACATCGTCAAGATGAATGACTTCGCCCTGGGCATCAATATCACCCAGACACCGGGATGGCATCCGTCCATCTACTGGATTATTCCGATTTTAGCCGGTTTGTTCCAGTATCTGTCATTCAAGACCATGCAGCAGCCTGACCTGGGAGATAACTCCGCAGCAGGCATGACAAAGAGCATGTCTCTGACCATGCCCCTCATGTCCGTATATTTCTGCCTGATCATGCCGGCAGGTCTCGGACTTTACTGGGTAGTCAGTGCTGTATTCCAGTGTATCCAGCAGATTGCCATCAACAAGTATCTTGAGGGCGCTGACATGGATGCCATCATCGAGAAAAACCGGGAGAAGGCAGCAAAGAAGAAGGCCAAGGGAAGAAAGTCTCTGATGGACCGTCTGATGAACCCGGGCGCGGACAGCGGACAGGCAGGAGCCGACAGCGACCCGTCCCGCTATTCATCTACCGGCATCAAGGAGATTGCCAACATGAATCTGAAGAAAATGTCAGGTCCATCCGGATTTCATGAACTGGACCCGGAGGCTATCAGTGCCAAAGATATAGATTCACTTGGAGAGATTAGTAAGAATGCTTATCTGGTTGCTAAGTATGAGAAGGAGCATAATGCCAGAGGAGGGAAAAAGTAGTGGAAGTTTTGGAATTTAAGGGCAAGACAGTGGACGACGCCATCACGGCGGCGACTGTTGAGCTTGGAATTACCAGTGATAAATTATCCTATGATGTAGTGGATGAGGGAAGCTCAGGATTTTTAGGTATATTTAATGTAAAACCTGCAATTATTAAGGTTACCCTGGGGACAGATCTGGTTGAGAGAACCCAGGAATTCTGTGATGAGCTCTTTGCGGCCATGCACGTGGAAACCAAAGTGGACATCGACTTCAAGGAAGAGGAGAATGTGATGAACATCGACCTCTCCGGCCCGGATATGGGAATCCTCATCGGAAAGAGAGGACAGACCCTGGATGCACTCCAGTATCTGATCAGCCTCTTTGTCAACAAGGAAGGCGATTCCTACATTCGTGTGAAGCTCGACACCGAGAATTATCGGGAGAGGAGAAAGGTTACACTTGAGAAGCTGGCTAAGAAGATAGCCTACACCGTAAAGAGATCAAGAAAGCCTGTATCCCTTGAGCCCATGAATCCTTACGAGCGCAGAGTGATTCATTCCGCCCTTCAGAATGACAGATATGTCTGCACCAAGAGCGAGGGTGAGGAGCCTTACAGAAAAGTTGTTATAATGTTAAAGAAGGATAAGGATAAAGATAAGTAATCCGGTCCTTCTGACATGAGCTATGGCAGGGTGTTTGAAGATTCCGGCGGGATTTTTGAACACCCTTCTTAAATATATGCGATGGGGTGATTGTTATGATTCAGGAATTCGACACAATAGCGGCGATTGCCACGGCAGTTTCCAATGCGGGAATAGGGATTATCCGGATCAGCGGCCCGGAGGCACTGACCCTGATAAGTGAAATATTTGTTCCTTATAATAAGGAAAAGGATGCTTCCCGCCTGGAGAGCCATCGTGTATATTATGGTAATATCGTGGATGGGGGCGAAGTTATCGATGAGTGTATCGTCCTCATCATGAAGGGGCCGAAGAGCTATACCAGGGAAGATGTGGTGGAAATCCAGTGCCATGGCGGTATTTCCGTGGTGTATAAGATTATTAATCTGGTGACCAGGCACGGAGCCCGGCCGGCTGAGCCGGGTGAGTTTACCAAGAGGGCCTTTCTATCCGGCCGGATTGACCTGTCCCAGGCCGAGGCTGTCATGGACCTTATAGAATCAAGGAATGAGACAGCCAGGAGGAATTCTGTCTCCCAGCTTAAAGGAAGATTATCGGAGGAAATCAGGAATCTTCGGGGGGAGATCATTTACCAGATTGCCTATATCGAATCAGCTCTGGATGACCCGGAGCATATCAGTCTGGATGGCTATCCCGAAGAGCTTGCACCCATGGCTTCCCGCTGGCATAAGCAGGTAACATCCCTGATTAACTCCTATGACAACGGCAGGATGATCCAGGAGGGGATCCGGACCTGCATTGTGGGCAAGCCCAACGCCGGCAAATCCTCATTTTTAAATGCCTTGTTGGGAGAGGACAGGGCCATCGTCACCGAGGTGGCGGGAACCACCAGAGATACCCTGGAGGAATGCATTACATTTGACGGTATCACACTTAATATCATAGATACAGCCGGAATCAGGGATACGGAAGACCAGGTGGAGAAGATCGGCGTGGAGAAGGCCAGGAGGGAGATCGACCTGGCTGACCTTATCCTTTTTATCCTGGATACTTCCAGGAAACTGACTGAGGAAGACCAGGCCATATTCCGGCAGATTAAGGGAAAGAATAAAATCATCCTTCTTAATAAATCAGATATAGATCCGGTGCTTCATAAAGAAGACATCTCAGATTATCTGGAAGAAGAGGATGCGGTGATCGCCGTGTCCGCCAGATATGGCACCGGAATCGAAGATTTTATGAAAGAGTTAAAAAATCGGATGTTTCATGGTAGAATAGAGATAAATAACGAAGTATTCATCACCAATGCCAGACATAAGGCAGCGCTTGAAAGTGCCGCTTATAGTCTGTCATGCCTTAAGATAAGCATAGCAGACGGCATGCCGGAGGATTTCTTTACCATTGATATGATGAATGCCTATGAGAAACTGGGCCTGATCATCGGGGAGTCAGTGGAAGAGGACCTGGTTAATGAGATATTCTCCCGCTTCTGTACGGGAAAATAGGATTATTAGACGAATAATATAGCCTTATGAGTAAAGAAAATAATATATTAGAAGAATATTATGATATAGTAGTAGTTGGAGCGGGTCATGCGGGCTGTGAAGCCGCCCTGGCGGCGGCCAGACTTGGCTGTGAGACGATTCTCTTTACTGTCAGCATGAACAGCGTGGCTCTTATGCCCTGCAATCCCAACATCGGCGGCAGCTCCAAGGGTCATCTGGTCCGGGAGATTGATGCCCTTGGCGGGGAGATGGGTAAGAATATTGATAAGACCTATATCCAGTCCAAGATGCTTAACAAGTCCAAGGGGCCGGCGGTTCATTCCCTTCGTGCCCAGGCCGATAAGGACCGGTATTCCCTTACCATGCGCTATACCCTGCAGAATACGGATCATCTGACCCTGCGCCAGGCCGAGGTGACAGAACTGATGGTGGAGGATGGCGTTATCCGTGGGGTGAAGACATATTCCGGAGCGGTCTACCATGCCAAAGCTGTGGTTTTATGCACCGGCACCTACTTGAAGGCCCGCTGTCTCTATGGTGATGTGGTAAACTATACCGGACCAAATGGTCTTCAGGCGGCTAACTATCTTAGTCAGTCGCTCAAGGATAACGGTATCAAGCTGCAGCGATTTAAGACGGGGACTCCTGCCCGCATTGATAAGAGGTCTGTGGATTTTTCTGTCATGGAGGAGCAGTTTGGGGATGAAAGAATTGTCCCCTTCAGCTTTACCAACCGGGAGGAGGATATCAGGAGAGACCAGATATCCTGCTGGCTAACCTACACCAATGAGGAGACCCATCAGATTATCCGGGATAACCTGGACAGGTCCCCCCTCTACTCAGGAATGATTGAGGGGACAGGTCCCAGATATTGTCCTTCCATCGAGGATAAGGTGGTGCGTTTTGCCGATAAAAACCGCCATCAGCTCTTTATCGAACCGGAAGGGGAGTTTACCAACGAAATGTATATAGGCGGCATGAGCAGTTCTCTGCCGGAGGATGTTCAGTACGCCATGTACCGGACCGTCAAAGGACTGGAGCATGTCAAGATTGTCCGGAATGCCTATGCCATAGAGTATGACTGTATTCTTCCCAACCAGCTGAAGCTGTCCCTGGAGTTTAAGAAGATAAGGGGCCTGTTCAGCGGAGGTCAGTTTAACGGAAGCTCAGGCTATGAGGAAGCTGCCGGTCAGGGACTGGTTGCCGGTATCAATGCAGCCATGTTCTGTCAGGGAAGAGAAGCGCTGATTTTAGACCGGTCCGATGCCTATATCGGGGTCCTTATTGATGATCTGGTGACCAAGGAGAACCACGAACCCTACCGCATGATGACCTCAAGAGCAGAGTATCGGCTTTTACTCCGCCAGGATAATGCAGACATGCGTCTTACCGAGATAGGATATAGAATTGGACTTATTGATAAAGTTAGATATGAATCTTTCCTGGAGAAAAAGTCCCAGATTGAGAAGGAAGTGGAGAGGGTTAAGAGCATTAATATCGGTGCCAACGCCAAAACTCAGGAAGTGCTGATGAAGAATGGCAGTACTCCGCTGAAATCCTCCGCTACTCTTGCCGAGCTGATCAAGCGTCCGGAGCTGAACTATCAATGTCTTGCCGAGCTTGATCCTGACAGAAAGCCCCTTGACGACCTGGTAACAGAGCAGGTAAATATCAATCTCAAGTATGAAGGTTATATCACAAGACAGACCAGGCAGGTAGAACAGTTTAAGAAGATGGAGAATAAGCGGATTCCGGATGATATCGTTTATGAAGATATTCATAATCTTAGAAGTGAAGCCATCCAGAAGCTGAATGCCATAAGACCATACTCCATAGGGCAGGCATCCAGGATCTCCGGTGTATCTCCATCTGACATATCGGTGCTGTTAATTTATATTGAACAATATAGATAAATGGAACAGAGACAGTTTTTGTCTACTTTAAGGATAAGTTTTAAGAATTCAAAGAAACTTCCCTGTTTTTCAAAAGGTTTAAATACATGAATTTTCAGGATAAACTATTCAGGAAGGCCCAGGCCTCTCATATCGAACTGGATAAAAGAAAGCTTCAGCAGTTTGAGGACTTCTACCATATGCTCATTGAGAAGAATAAGGTGATGAATCTGACTGCAATTACTGAGGAAGATGAGGTTATAGATAAACACTTTATGGACAGCCTCACCTGCGCCCGGGTGATGGATATGAAGCAGGTTACCAATATCATTGACGTGGGAACCGGGGCAGGTTTTCCCGGGATTCCGCTGAAAATCATGTATCCTGAGATCGAATTTGTCCTGATTGATTCCCTGAATAAGAGAATCAAATTCCTGGAAGAGGTTATAGATGTGCTGAAGCTTGACCATATCAGGGTAATCCATGGAAGGGCAGAGGACCTGGCCAGGGATAAAGAACTGCGTGGAAGCTTTGATCTGTGTGTGTCCAGGGCTGTGGCCAACTTAAGTACATTGAGTGAATATTGTATTCCATTTATCAAGGTGAATGGTTTCTTTGTATCCTACAAGGCAGGAAAGGGACTAGAGGAAGTCGAGACGGCTGACTCCTGTATGAAGGCTCTTGGGAGCAAAATTATTCATATTGATAAATTTGAATTAGACAATCAGCAAGGGGACCGGGTTTTGATAAAGATTAAAAAATGTAAAGGTACCCCAAAGCAATATCCCAGGAAGGCGGGGATTCCATCAAAGAATCCATTGTAAATATATGAAGTCCCTAATATAATATAGGAAACAAAATTATGGGAAAAATAGATAAAAATAACGTATTTATACAAAATCTCAATAAAAGAGACAGGCTCTATGTGTTCCAGGATAAGTTGAAAAGACATCTATCCAATGAATATCTCTATATTGTTGAGCAGAAGGATGAACTGGAGAGTCAGCTGGTCCAGCTTAAGGTGGAACACAGTCAGAAGAATAAAACTCTGTTTCCCAACATTGAGCAGAAGGATGTCAGAAAGTATTTCTCTCCTCTGAATATTCAGGAAATCGAGGAAGACCAAAAAGATGAAAAAGATCGGCAGATGCTGATTAATATAGAACGGCTGGAGGATGAGATCAACCAGCTTAACACAAGTATGCATGAAATAAAAGAATTCCTTCGTGATATAGATGAGCTTCTGGATCCTTCAGCTGAGGAGACAGCTGGTACAGTTCTTGAGGGGATGTCTGCTTCGATAAACAAGGATCATTCCCTCATTATTGATGATATGGAAGAGATAGATGATGGAGAAGATACTATTTATCAACAAAATGGGGATAATTCTTCAGAAAATGTGGATTTCTTCCATATAAATTCATCGATTTATCCACAAATGGTTCGCAATCTATATGATTATGCTGACTATATAAAGAATGAATATAACCAGATTGAGGTTCTCATAGAATTTAACGACAATAATATTGAGACAGATATTGAGGAGAATAGAAATCTTCTGAGACAGGTGGATTATAATGTCCGGACTGTGATGGAAGAGTATGATGTATCCACCATACTGATTACAGGAGAGGTTACAGCAAAAAAGGTACGCTTATCCTTAAACTATGTATGTGATCAGGAAGAGATTGAGGCCATGAATGTTAATTACGGAATCGACCGGACACATCATTAGTTTATATAAATAACAGCTGAGATTTTGTTCTTAGTAGTTACGTTTTTATATTTAAAATATCTTTATCAAAACGAACAGTTATGAGACAGACTAAAATATTATATATAAGGAAGGAACAGGACTAATCGGATGAAAAACAAGTTGATTGACATATTATCAGAGAATATTACGGATTTAAGCAGGGAAGATATCGAGGCAGCTATTGAAATCCCCAAAAAGTCAGATATGGGAGATTATGCATTCCCTTGCTTCAGACTTGCAAAAGTATTCCGCAAGGCTCCCAATCTGATTGCAGAGGACCTGGCGAAGACCATTAATGAGAAGGAATATGATATATTCAGCAAAGTAGAGAATGTAGGAGGATACATTAATTTCTTCTTTGCAAAGGAACAGTTTGCCCGACAGATTATTGATGTGATTGGAAAAGAGAATTATGAAGCATCTGATGAAGGTCAAGGTAAGACGGTTTGTATCGATTATTCTTCTCCTAATGTGGCAAAGAACTTCCATGTCGGACATCTGAGAACTACAATAATCGGTAATTCCCTTTATAAAATATACAGCAAGCTTGGTTATCATGTGGAGCGTATCAATCATCTTGGCGACTGGGGTACTCAGTTTGGAAAGCTTATTGTGGCTTACAAAAAGTGGGGCAGCAAGGTAGAAGTTGAAAAGAATGGTATCTCCGAATTGATGAAAATCTATGTGAAGTTCCATGAAGAAGCCGAGAAGGATGATAGCTTAAATGACCAGGCCAGAGAGTGGTTCGTAAAAATGGAGCAGGGCGATGAGGAGGCCCTATCAATCTGGCAATGGTTTAAGGATATCAGTCTTGTGGAGTATAAGAGAATCTACAATCTGCTGGGTATGGATTTTGACCACTTTACCGGGGAGAGTTTTTACAGAGACAAGACTCAGGATGTGATTGATAAATTAAACAAGAAGAATCTCCTGGTGGAAAGTGATGGAGCAAAGATTGTTCCACTTGATGAGTATGATATGGCACCTTGCCTGATTATGAAGAAAGACGGAAGCAGCATATATGCTACAAGAGATCTTGCCGCTTTATTCTACAGAAAGAATACCTATCATTTTGATAAATGTCTCTATGTTACAGGACTTGAGCAGAAATTGCATTTTGCTCAGGTATTCAAGGTTATTGAGCTGATGGGATATGATTGGTATGACCAGATGGTTCATATACCATATGGACTCGTAAGTATGGAGGGTGGAAAGTTATCAACCAGAAGTGGTAACGTCATCTATGCTGAAGAAATTCTTCATGAATCAATTAATAAAATCCGCGAGATCATTGAAGAAAAGAATCCGGATCTTCCGGATAAAGATACTGTATCACGTCAGGTTGGCATAGGCGCTATTCTCTTTAATGACCTTTATAATCAAAGAATAAAGGATGTGGTTTTCAACTGGGATAAGATTCTTAATTTTGATGGAGAGACTGGTCCTTATGTCCAGTACACCTATGCAAGATGTGCCAGTGTCTTCCGAAAGGTAGGCGAAGTTAATATTCCGGAGGACATAGATTACAGTGTGTTAACTGACGAAACAACAATGAACCTCCTTAAGGATATGCAGAGATTCCCCGGTATAGTCAAAGATGCTGCCGCAAGATTTGAACCATTTATGATTGCAAGATTTGCTGTTTCAGTTGCTCAGCACTTCAATAAGTTCTATCATGATTGTCAGATCAATGTTCCTGAAGAAAATGTAAAATACGCAAGACTTAAAGTTGTTCAGATTACTATGAGAGTGATTAAGGATGCACTTGATCTATTGGGAATCGAGTGTCCTGAGCAGATGTAGTTAAAACAAAGTTAAAAATGAAAATCACAAAAGAGAAATGTTTCACGTGAAACATTTCTCTTTTTTATATATGAAAATAATTAAAATAGTAAATATGGTTTTTGAAAACATGATATATAATTAAAATAGAATTTGTAAGTTGTTACATAAAAACAAAAATTTCTAATGTTTCACGTGAAACATTAGAATGTATTTCTGATGAAAACATGATATAATCATATATAGTTTAATGGAAGGGAAGGAGCCGGATTGTATTTCTGTTTTTTCAGGCCAAGTACAAGTAATGAGCACCACCATTAGATAGATAATGAATCATATTATAGAGGAGATAGAATATGGGTAAGATCATTGCC
>JAFUDC010000068.1 GCA_017459345.1 Eubacterium sp. | reverse complement strand
GATCTGGGCGGCCGTCTCCCGCCACACATAGTGGTCCAGCTTCTGAATCAGGCCATTCTCCTCAAAAAGCGGGATAAACACACCCGGGCTGATCATCCCCAGCTTGGGATGGATCCAGCGAACCAGGGCCTCGGCACTTGCCAGCACCGGCACGTCCGGACGCACATCAAACTTGGGCTGGTAGAATACCTGAAACTGACTTCCCGCAATTGCCGCAGGAAAGTCCTCGATCAGCTGCTCGGCATAAAGCTGCTTCTGATGAAGGCTGTTATCGTAAAATGCGATCGTCTTGGTAAAGATACCCTTGACGGTATCCGCAGCCATCTTGGCCCGGTCAAAACGACGCTCCATATCGATCTCTTTGTCCACATCAGAGTAGATTCCCATCCGGAGACGCACCCGGTTCTCCGCAGAATCCTCCGCCTGAAGATAGATGGAAGCCTGATCCATGATCTCCTGGTAATCCCTGCGGCTGGGACAGTAGATCATAAATGTATCCGCCTCCCGCCGGCAGACGATCCCGCCTGAATCCTCCACCATATCCTGAACCTGGTCTCCGATCCTTTTTAAGACCTCATCTCCGTAGGCCTTACCGTTGCGTTCATTGATCATGTGGAAATGGTTCACATCCACGATGATGGCATCCATGGGCAGATCCTTGTGATACTGGTCAAACTGCTTGGCATAGCGGTAGAAATATTCCTTATTATATAGTCCGGTAAGGGCATCCCGCTCCGTGGACTGGATCAGATCCCTGTCCTCATAGAGCTCAATGGTCCGCCGCACTCTGGCCTGGATGACATCCTTATCCGGGTAGGGCTTGGGTATGAAATCAATAGCCCCCTGCTGCAGACTTTCCACCTCGGTTTTTCTTTCCGCCGTGGTGACGATGATGGGGATACGTGACAGATTTTCATCTGCCTTCACCTGCTTAAGGACATCAAGACCGGTCATCACCGGCATCAGGATATCCAGTAGAACCAGCGAGAGGGTATCCTGATATTTCCTGATCACTTCCATGGTCTCTGCCCCGTCAGATGCAAAGAGAACCTCATAGTCCTCCTTCAGCATCTGGCCAAGTATTTCCCGGTTGATCATCTCATCGTCAGCCACGAGGATCTGTCTTTTCTCATGACTCGTCAACATGCTTCTAACTCCTCTCCGGTTCTGTTTTCAAGTTATGTCAATTCATTCCCGACCCGGTGTCGTTTTTCACCCTCATACGGTTGATAGCCCGGATGAGGGTGGCCTGGGCCAGGGTATACTCCTGAATACTGCGCTTCTGCAGGATAGCCTCTCTGGCCGCAGCCTCCTTGCGCTTAGCCAGGACCATGTCAATCTCCTCCGGATGCTCCGCAGCCTCGGTGAGGATCAGTACCTCATTATCCTCAATCCGCATCATACCAGAAGCCACGAAGGCATATCTGGTTTCCTGTCCTGCCAGCCGGTATGCAAGCTTCCCCGGTACCACGGAGACAACCATGTTCTCATGACCGGCCATCACGCCATAGTCTCCGTCCACCGTAGGAATCACCACCATCTCTGCCTGGCCTGTAAGAAATGTGTCGTCAGCTTCGTATATTCTTAATGAAAATGTATTCAAATCGGCTGACCTCCTTTATACCGCAAAGCTTTATCACAGCCGGATGGGACAAACGCTTCGCAATCAACAGTTCATTACATATTATATCAATGTCTTCGCCTTTTCCACCGCCTCGTCGATGGTTCCCACATTATAAAAGGCTTCCTCCGGCAGGTCATCGTATGCTCCGTCCAGGATACCCCGAAATCCCCGGATGGTCTCCTTAACCGGAACATATTTGCCGGACAGGCCTGTAAACTTCTCTGCCACAAACATGGGCTGGGCCAGGAAGCGGATGATCTTACGGGCTCTGGAAACCACGCTCTGATCTTCGTCGGACAATTCCTCGATACCCAGGATGGCGATAATATCCTGCAGCTCATTATACTTCTGCAGACAGGCCTGCACATCTCTGGCCGTGCGGTAGTGTTCCTCTCCCACGATATCTGCCTCCAGGATTCTGGAGGTAGAATTTAAGGGGTCTACCGCCGGATAGATGCCCTGCTCCGCGATACTCCTGGATAATACCGTAGTGGCATCCAAATGGGTAAATGTGGTAGCAGGCGCCGGGTCTGTCAGGTCATCCGCCGGCACATATACTGCCTGGACCGAGGTGACGGACCCCTCTTTGGTGGAGGTGATCCTCTCCTGAAGAGCCCCCATCTCCTGGGCCAGAGTAGGCTGATATCCTACCGCAGAGGGCATATGTCCCAGCAGGGTGGATACCTCGGAGCCTGCCTGTACAAAACGGAAGATGTTATCGATAAAGAGGAGCACATCCCTGTTCTCCACATCTCTGAAATACTCAGCCATGGTCAGCCCGGTCAGGGCCACCCGCATACGCACACCTGGGGACTCGTTCATCTGGCCGAAGACCATGGCGGTCTTATCAATGGTGCCGCTCTCGATCATCTCATTCCAGAGATCATTACCCTCACGGCTTCGCTCTCCGACTCCGGTAAAGATGGAGTAGCCGCTGTGCTCCATGGCAACATTGTGGATGAGCTCCTGGATCAGAACGGTCTTTCCTACGCCTGCGCCGCCGAAAAGGCCGATCTTGCCGCCTCTGGCATAGGGCTCTAAGAGGTCGATCACCTTGATCCCCGTCTCCAGAATCTCTACCTCCACACTCTGGTCGGCAAAGGAGGGCGCCGGCCGGTGAATATTCCACCTCTCCGTATCCTCCGGGATCGGGTCGCCCCCGTCAATAGGCTTCCCCAATACGTTAAACATCCGGCCGATGGTGGCTTCCCCCACCGGCACCTTGATATCTGCACCCGTCGCCTGGACTGTCATACCCCTGGACAGGCCGTCACTGGCAGACAGGATGATACACCTGGCCTGGGAGCCTCCCAGATGCTGGGATACCTCCATGGTCCGGGTCTTTCCCTCCACGGTGACGGTGAGTGCCTCCCGGATGCGGGGAAGCTCTCCGTGCTGAAACTCTACATCAATAACAGGCCCGGAGACCTGTATGATCTTACCTGTATACATTTACTTTGTGCCTCCCTTGCGTGCCTTCTTCTGTGCCTTCGCCCCGGCGGACACCTCCGTGATTTCCTGGGTGATGACAGCCTGGCGGACACTGTTATATTCAAGCTGGAGATTCGCCAGGATCTCCGATGCATTCTTATTGGCCGAGTTCATGGCATTCATCCTGGCATTCTGTTCGGCAGAGAAACTGTCCACAAGAGCCCCGTAGATGAAGCCTGCGATATAACCCGGCATAAACTGGTCGATCACCTCCGTCACCGACGGGTAGAACTTATAATGGATATCCTTATAATCCTTCTCCTCTTCCGGCGTGAGGAAGGGCTTCCGCTCAAAGGGCAGCAGCTTCATCCTCTTCACCGTGGATGTGAGTTCATTCTCCATGTCACTGTAAAGGACGCGGATCTCGTCCACCCGTCCCTCATTGTACTCCGTCAGAAGGATCTGGCTGATCTCCCTGGCCCGGTGCATGGTGGGATTCTGGGCAGTATAGAGGAAGGACTGCTCGATAGGGATGTTATGCTTGTGATAATATCTCCTGCCATACTCTCCCACCACATAGAGCTTGACCTTCTTGTGCTTCTTCATCTCCTGGGCCGCCTGCTTAATCACATTATAATTGTAGGAGCCGGCCAGGCCCTTATCGGCAGTGATGACAAGATAGGCATAGGTCTCCGCCGGCTTCCGCCCGGTTGGGGGATAGAAATATCTGGAGTTTACATCCGCCTCGGTCTGGAAGATCCGCTTGATCTCCCTCTCCTGCATCTCGAAGAAAGGCCGGGTCCTTTTCAGGTTCTGCTTGGCCTTCTGCAGCTTGGTGGAGGAGATCAGGTACATGGCGTTGGTGATCTTTCTGGTATTCTTTACGCTGTTTATTCTGTTTTTGATCTCAGCTATATTAGACATAATGAATCACTTCTTTTTGAGATAACTAGTCATCCTATAGTCATATCGGGATCTATCACTTCTTACTCTTAGATAATTCCAGATAACGGTTGGCAATCTCCACAATTCGGGTCTTTTCCGCATCCTCCATGATCCCGGTCTTATCAATCTTCTGGCACAGATCCAGGGCCACATCATGGAAATATGCCAGCAGCCCCTGCCGGAAAGCCGTCATATTTGCAATGGGCACATCCTGCATCACATGGGCGGTTCCGGAAACCAGGAGAATCACCTGCTCATGAAGAGCGTAAGGCTTTCCCTGGTCCTGACGCAGCAGATGCATCAGCCCCTGGCCGTAAACCAGCCTCTTCTTGGTGGACTCATCCAGGTCATTGGAAAACTGGGTAAATACCTCCATCTCCCGGTACTGAGCCAGGTCCAGACGGATGCTTCCGGTGGCCTTCTTCATGGCCTTGGTCTGGGCTGCCCCGCCCACACGGGATACGGACAGACCCACATTGACCGCCGGACGCTGGCCGGAGAAGAAGAGGTCTGACTCCAGGAAAATCTGTCCATCTGTGATGGAGATGATATTGGTCGGGATATAGGCAGAGACATCCCCTGCCTGGGTCTCAACGATTGGCAGGGCTGTTATGCTGCCGCCGCCAATGGCATCAGACAGTCTTGCAGACCGTTCCAGCAGCCTGGAATGCAGGTAGAATACATCCCCCGGGTAAGCCTCACGGCCCGGTGACCGCTCTAAGAGCAGGGACATGGCCCGGTAGGCGATGGCATGCTTGGACAGGTCGTCATAGACCATCAGGACATCCCGGCCCTTGTGCATAAAGTACTCGCCCAGAGCGGTTCCGGAATAAGGTGCTATATACTGAAGGGGCGCGGACTCACTTGCAGAGGCATTGACAATAATGGTATAGTCCATAGCCCCCTTCTTACGCAGGGATTCCACCAGCTGGGCCACACTGGAGGCCTTCTGTCCGATGGCCACGTAGATGCAGATCACATCGTTATTCTTCTGATTCAGAATGGTATCAATAGCGATGGCTGTCTTGCCGGTCTGGCGGTCGCCGATGATCAACTCCCTCTGTCCCCTTCCTATGGGGAACATGGAGTCAATGCTTAGGATTCCCGTATTCATGGGCGTATCCACCGCCTGCCGGTCGATGATTTCCGGGGCGGAAGCCTCAATCGGGAAGTAATCCGCCGCCTTGATGGGTCCCCGGTTATCCACGGGATTGCCCAGGGCGTCAACCACTCTGCCCAGAAAGCCTTCCCCCACCGGGATGCCGGCCGTCTTCTTGGTCCTGAGGACCCGGGAGCCCTCCATGATGGACTCCTCATCACCAAAGAGGATGATACCCACACTGTCAGGGCGCAGATCCTGCACCATCCCCTTAAGGCCGGACTCAAAGACAACAATCTCTCCGTAAACCACACTCTCAAGGCCGTCGGCAAAGACGATTCCATCTCCTACCGTCATGACGGTTCCCTCTTCCTCCGGCAGGGCTTCCATCCTCCAGGAATCCAGGGAAGTCCTGTAAAGAGTGATCAGATCCTGCTCATCGGTCTTAGCATCCGTACGAATCTTATCATGAATGGCCTCCTTGAGCTGGGTCACACGGCCTTCCCTGGTCCAGTCGTATATTTCCGTGCCCACTTTGAGCTTAAAGCCTGAGACAATCGCCTCATCATATACCCAGACCAGCTGGTAGTCTTTGTGATATTTCTTCTCCAGAAATGCTTCAAAACGCTGCTTGTGCACCGTATCCGGCTGGGCATTCGAATAGAGGAATGCCTCCGGTCTTATATCAGCCCCATTCTTAGGCATGGTCCACGCTCCTTTCGGCATCCTCTAAAAATGCATCATAGAAGCTTTCCGTGCTTCCATCCAGGAGGAGCTTGTCCGCTGCCTCATCGATCAGGCTGGTGATATCCTCCCTGGCCTCATCCACGATCTCCGTCCGCTTCCTGGCCGCTTCTTCCTCGGCCTTGAGAACGATTTTCCTGGCCTCCTCCTGCGCTTCCTTAAGCCGGCTCTCCTGCATGGCAGAAATCTCTTTTGCGGCCTGCTGCCGCTTCTCGGCAATCTCATCGGCCGCACCCTGAAGGCGGCTGTCATATTCCTCCTGAAGCTTCTTCGCATTCTCAAGGGCAGCAGTCTTTTCCTGGTCCATCTTCTTATAATAATCTTCCCGCTGCTGCATAAACTTCTTTACCGGACCAAAAAGAAAATAGTATAGCCCGCCAAAAAGTATGATCACATTAAATAAGTGCAGCAAAATCTGTGTAAAATCTATTCCAAGCGGCATAATCTTCCTCGCCTCCTGTCGCTACATTACAAATATGATCAGGATTGTAACGATCAATGCATAGATAACTACGGTCTCAATAAATACCAGACCCAGCATGAGAAGGGTGCGGATCTTGTCGCTGGCTTCCGGCTGACGGGCAATACCGTCGTTGGACTTGGCGATAGCATTGCCCATACCAAGAGCACCGCCCAAGGCAGCAAGTCCGATGGCAAGCCCGGCAGCAATCGCTTTTCCGGCAACGCCGGAATCTCCGGTCTCTTCCACTGTCTGCTCATCGGATTCTGCAGCTTCCGCTGTCTGGCTTGTCTGGGGTCCGGCTGCCCGGATACGTACCGTGCCTGCAAATATGCCTGCAAACATAAGCATGATAACCAGGGCCAGGGTAATTACTATCGGTTTAATCAGTTTCATAATATTATTCTCCTTCTTTTTATGATCCAAATATCAAAATATATCTCATATTCTTCCGCTGCAGTCCCTTTCACAGCATTTTCAGGCTGATTTCTCTATAGTTCCTGCTTCTGCCTTCTCCGTCACCTCACCATAATAGACAGAGGTCAGCATGGTAAGGACGTAAGCCTGGATCAGGGCATGAAGCACCGTAAAAAGGACACCGACCAATACCGGAAGCACAAAGCTTAAAGTGATATAGTAATAAACCAGCTCTGTTGTCAGCATACCGGAAAGCAGCGCACCAAAGAGTCGGAAGGTCATGGAAACGGGCAGAGAGAACTCCTTTAAAGCCTTTCCGATCCCCTTCACTTTATTGGCAACAATTCCTCCGAATACAATAAACAGATAGGAAAAGCAGCCGATGGCGATAGCCCCGTTGATATTGGCCAGGGGAGCCGGCAGCGAGATCGAATGCCCCTCGCTGGTGATAGCCTGCACGCCGAACAGCTCAAACATGGTGCCTGTAAAAATGTAGCTTCCCGCTGCGAAGATATAGGCACCCAGGGCTTTGTTCTTATGGGGACTGTTGCTCCTGGCCAGGCCGTCAAACAAGCCCACCCACTCTTCGATCAGCATCTGAAATCTGCCGGGAACATAGGTAAACCTTGGTATGGCAAAAATCCGGATCAGGGCTGCAAAGACAAGCAATCCCCCGGTTACCACAAAGCCGGATACCAGGGACGGATCTACCAGCAGGCCTCCCGGTAATGCAATCTTGTTCTGGTCATGAAGCACAGCATCCCTCATGGCTTCCTTTACGGTCTCATGATGTACGGAGTACTGTCTGGTCATCAGAATACCCACCAACAGAACCACCAGCACCAGAAGCAGTACAATCATGACCTTTTTCTTATTTTGCTCTTTCAAGCCTTTCACCACCTCCTGATTGTTGCACAGCCGCACACAGGACTATCCTGCAGGCGGCTGTGAATTCTGTACTAAAATTATACCTTTTTTTAGGATTTGTAAAGTCTTTCTTTACATTTCACCCGATTATCATTCACCATGAAGGAATGCTCATATTTAAGCCCAGTCATAATAGCCGACCACCACATATTCCTCAGGAATGCCGATGGTCTCTATCCCTTCGGGAGCTCCCATGACCCAGTCGATCCAGTCCTGCTGGGAGGCGATGGCATCGAAGTTCATCATGGTGGCACCGATATCCAGTCCCGTGTCAATGACCGAAGTCATCTGCTCCTTCTTGGCACATAAGATGACCTGACGGCCCTTTAGAACATAGCGGTAGGGCTGCCGGTTAAGAAAGCTGGGCGCCAGGCTGGCCGCATAGAAGGACTGGTCCAGAAGGGGGTCGATACCACCTGCCTGCCAATCCACCGGTTTTCCCCAGCTATCCTGGTATACCAGTTCCTCCTGGGCAATCTTGGGGGCAATGTGTCCCTCCCTCTTCTTAAAGAGCACATTGGAAGGATTCAGGATATCCAGGCGCTGCTTGGTTTTTTCCTGCCTGCCGTAGCCGCAGGCAATCACGGCCAGGGCCTTCTTATCCGAATCAATCAGAGCCGCCCGCTTAACCGCCTCGCTGTCATCGGCAGTCAGCCAGCAGTGGCTGATTCCCATCTCCGTCAGCATCAGGCAGAGGTCTTCCGTGATATAGCCCGCATTCTCCAGATAATAGTCCTTCTCCTCGGACAGGAGAATCAGGTAGGCAGGAGCCATGAAGCTCTTGCCCCTGTAGCCGGTAACCCCCTCTAAGCGGAGCTTGACATCTCCCGTACGAACCACGAGCTCCACCTGGATATCCGGAATCAGCCGGTGCAGCGTCTTAAAGCCTTCGGAAATCCGCTCAAGCTTCTCCGGTTCCAGATCTTTCTTCTTAAACTCCCGGATGGATCTCCTCTTTTCAATCTTTTCCATGTACTTCATAAG
>JAFUDC010000067.1 GCA_017459345.1 Eubacterium sp. | reverse complement strand
ATGGGAATCCTTCAGTTCTATCTGCTATGAAAGTCTTGAAGAAGCTGATAGAAAATAGTAATCGATCAGTTCTATCTGCCATGAAAAGCTTGAAGAAGCTGATAGGAAACGAGAATCTGTCAATTCTATCTGCTACGAAAAAGTTGAAGATAGCAATTGAAGCTGATAGAAAATAGTAATCGATCAGTTCTATCTGCCATGAAAAGCTTAAAGAAGCTGATAGAAAACGAGAATCCTTCAATTCTGTCTGCCATGAAGAGTTAACGGGAAGCGATTGAAGCAGATAGAACCGCTGGAATTCCCTTTCTATCAGCTTCATACGCTTCCCGCACTGTTACCTCAGCTCTTTTTCTCCATTTCGGCTGCTTTAATTGAATTTGCGTCACTTTGGCTAAATATCCTGTTTTTAGCTGCTAGAAGATATTGAAAAAGTTAACTGAGCAAGATAAGGTTATCGCAACTCCCCCGGCAGGCTCGCAGCCAGAGGCTGCTCGCTATCGGGCAGTCGCCCGATAGCTTTGGACGATGGAGCATACGTCCCAGCTCGTGCATGCACGGCTGTATCTTCTGTTCCATCGTCCAGCCTGCCTGGCTCGTTGTTACGTTAAATAGTTACTTTATTTTTGCTTTCTTTGAGATTCCCTTCTTTGTAAGGAACTTCTTATACGCTTTCTTCTTAGCCTTAGGAACCTTCACTGTAAGCTTCTTGCCCTTGGAAGCCCCAGCGCCCTTAAACGCAGAAGCTGCTACCTTCTTTGCGGTAAGCTTTTTACTCTTGATCGTGAGGGTCTTAAGCTTAGAGCAGTTCTTGAACGCCTTGGCTCCGATGGATTCCACATTGGCTCCGATTGCTGCCTTGGTTGCTTTGGTATTTCCTGCAAATGCATTCTTGGCAATGGCAGTTACCTTGTAGGTAACCTTTGCACTACCGTTATTATATGTGATTGTGTTCGGAATGCTGATGGAAGCTTTCTTCTTCACAAGGCCGGTTACAGAAACTGTACCATTGCCGCTGGTATTGGCATTGGTCACCTGATATTTGTAATTACCAACCGTTATTATGGCACCCTTCGCAGGATAAGATACTGCCGGCCGGGATGCTGTTGGTGCAGGCTGAGATGCAGCCGGTGTAGGCTGCGGCTGTGCTGCCGGCTGTGGCTCTGCTGCTGGTGCCGGTGCTGCTGTCAGCCCCTGAGCCTCAATCGGGGAAATCAGTATATCTGCATAGTTATCACTGGTGATGTTTAATGAATAGTTTAAGCCGTTCTCTGCGGGAGCAGTAGTTGTTACTTTTCCTTCTGTCACATCAACTGCATCTGCGATTACTGTCGCGGTTTCTCCACGTCCGACTACTGTCGTAATGGTAGCCTTCGGATTCTTGATGTCTGATGGCAGACCTTTAACGAGAAGAGAAGTAGTATAGGCAAATTCGGCTGTGACATCTTCTGCCTTAGGCTTAATATAGGTATTCACATCGTAACTGAATACACCATAGTTTCCTTTATTATTCACATAGTATGTCACATTGGTAATTGTCTTACCTGCTAAGCCCTTGCCGTCCAGACTGGTCCAGTTCCATCCAAGGGATGTCAGTCTCCAGATATCTTCTACATGACGGAGAGCGTATTTTTCTCCATCTGCAGTGATGATAATCCCATTGACGACAACTTCTTCGATATTGGTCTCATCGGCAACAGAATAGCAAATATCTGTATAATGTCCGTTATAAGTCACATCTGCTGATGTAAAGCTGGCTTTCTGTGCTTCAGCAGAGACTTTTGAGAAGGAGAAGCTTCCGTCTTCCACTGAAAGAGTCTTATAGCTGGACGGCACATCAGCAAGAACATAGTAGGCATAATCTCCGCTGGCAAAGAGCAGGTCAGATCCACTTACTTCCTTTTCCATAGTGGCGCTCTTGCCGTTTGCAACTGTGATCGTTGCGGTATCGTCATCTTTAACCTGTTTGCAACCTTTTAAAACAGTAGTATCGGAGATATAAACCGGATAGGTCACACCAAGGATCTTCGCATCGGAGATTGGATCCGGGGCAGCATATCCATCATGATAGGTACCTGCTGCCATGCTCTGATTAAATGTCTTTACGGTAGCTGTGCTGACTGCATCCACTCCGCTTACGCCTTCACCTTCATAGAATTTGTCATAGGGTATGTTCATCAGAACATATCCATCCGTTTTTGTCTCACCCGCTGCAAATACTGTCACTGAAAAGGCACTAAGCAGCAGAGCAAGAAGCAAAAACAAAAAAAATGTTTGTCTTTTTCTCATGGTTCCTCTCCTTTCGGCTATGCACAGCTATTATCCCGAAATGACTATAATCAGCTTTCTTGTGGAAAGAAACAACTAACTACACATAGTTTCATCTAAGTATAATACGCTGCATATAATAATAATTAGTTATCACTAATCACTTTAACATAAATATGCTTTTCACATAAGAAAAACATTAATCTTATGATTGAAAATATTTTTCATTAATAATATCTATTGGCTTATATGATAAAATGTATCATAACAGTTGAACAAAAATCTATATGGCGATCACGAAGCATGCCTTGTGCAGAGGCCGCATAGATACCTGAGTATGCACAGAAAAAAAGGACGCAGACTTTTGTTTGTCTGCGCCCATAAAGGTTCTTATTCCTGTTCTACTGGTCAAATGTCCAGGATCCGTCATCATTCCTGTTGTCGCCCATGACATTCTCCCCGTCAACGGATACCAGCACGTCTGTGGACCCGATATCCTCCCCGGATACGGAAAAGTCATAGTATTCATAATCCCCGATTACAACGGTCTCCTTGTAGCTGTAGGAGGCCTCGTCCCCGAAATAATCCTTTGCAAGATTCATGGCATCATCTACAGAGATACTGCTTTGTCCTGCGTTATTGCCAGTCTCTTCCTGCTGCTCTTCGGTCTCCTCCTCGGATGTCTCTGAGGTCATCTCCTCTTCGCTGGTCTCTTCCTCGGTATCTTCCGTTACTTCAGTGGTTTCCTCCTCCGCTGTTTCTGATGTCTGGTCTGCCGCCTCGGTGACCTCAAAGGAAGATACGGAGTAGGCAAATGCGTTCTCCTCGCTCTCAAAAGAGGTGGGGACAATGGTAATCTCATAGCTGGCCAGAATCTCTACAGAGTCCTTCTGCTTGAGGTGGACGGAGAATGCATAACCCTTCCCTGCCTTCCTGCAGTCAGTCACGTAGGGTTCAAGGCTGCCGATGGATCCCTGGCGGAATCCGTAGATTCCCTGCTCCTCATCAAAGGTTGCATAGGTATCGTCTTCTCCCCTTTCCGGGAACTCCATCTCGCCCCTGCCGAAGGTATCATACATGGCGGCCACGTACATATTGGTGGTGTTCTCATCAATATAGATATACTTATCATCGGTTTTCACCGCCACATCCCGCACATAATGGTTCATCTGAGAGGTCAGAACAGCCATGGAATACCAGAAGGAATCCGACACTTCCATGGATGCATCCGGGGTATAGTAGGGAAGGCCTTTGGAATACTCCTCCACCATCAGGGCTTCCATGGGATAGATCATATTGCCGAAGTCTTCAGGAAGAACCACATCCTTCTTCACATAATCCGGGTTATTCTGTTTCACCTGAGTGGAAGCCGTGGTCTCCTCCTCAGACTTTGTGTTTTTAGAGCTGCGGCAGGCCGTAAGTGACATGGCCAGCATACCGAAAAGCAAAATAACTGCTGTTTTTCTCAGATAATAACGCTTCATATAATCCCCTTCTTTCTACGGTCTTAATCTTCAAGTCCGGTTCATTTAACTATAGTATACCCTCTTGTCTCAAAAAACCGGTTGATATCCTCCAGTTTCCCCTGCACCGACCCCTGGGCAAATACGGGCTTCCCGCCGCCTCTGCCGGATAATTCTTTATTAATCGCCTTCACCAGGTCCCGGATATCCCCATCCCTGACACCTGCAGCGTAACGGTAACCTGTCCGGTCATCCCCGGACATGAGGACGCAGATACCGCCTGAGACATCAAGCACTGCATCGGCACATTTTCTCACATCGGCAGGACTCAGTCCGCGGACCAGGACCAGTACCTTATCAAGACCTGAGCACCGGTCTGCAATCATCTGATACTTTTCCTTTTCCAAAGCCAGCAGCCTGCCCTGAAGTTCATAGGCATCTTTTTGAATCTTCTGAAGAGCCTGACAGGTCCCGTCCGGCTTGACAGAGAGAAGTGCCGCAATCCGGCTGTTCTGGCCGCAGTGGGTATTCAGAAAAGCAAATGCCCTCTTGCCGGAAAGCATCTCAATGCGGACCCCGCTGCGAAAATGATGGACACTTACAAGCTTGATCAGACCGATTTCTCCTGTATAATTTACATGCAGACCGCAGCAGGCACAAAGGTCTGCTCCGGGGAATTCCACGATCCTCACCTCGCCGGTAAGCTCCAGCTTGCTCCTGTAGGGAAGGGATACCTTCTCCTCCTCTGTGGCAAAGAATGCCCTGGTTTTTCTGTTGGTCCAGATATAGGCATTGGCTTCGGCTTCAAGCTCGCTAAGCTGGTCTTTGCTGATCTCCCCGTTCAGGTCTATGGTAATAAACTCCTCTCCCATGTGGAAGCCCACATTATCATAACCGAACTTCTCATGAATCATCCCGCTTACAATGTGCTCGCCGGAATGCTGCTGCATGAGATCAAAGCGGAAATCCCAGTCGATCTCTCCATGCACCTCATCTCCCGCAGCAAAACCATCAATATAGTGGCGGATCTGGCCGCCGGCCAGCTGTACATCCTTAACCCTTATACCATTGATGGTTCCTCTGTCAGAAGGCTGTCCGCCTCCCTCCGGGAAAAACAGAGTCTGGTCTAAAAGAATGTAAGCCCCTCTCTCATCCCGGCCGCTTCCGGTTACCACTCCATCAAACTGTCTCTCATAGGCATTGTCATAATATAATCTTCTGCTGCCTCCCGCAATATCCATGAATCTTCCTCTTTATTCTTAATCAATTAAAATCCTGCAGAAGAGGGGCCATCCTCTTCTTGAGTATAAGAAAAAAGCCGCAAATCTATGCGGCATTTTCATTAATTATTCTTTTTCCTTCTTCAGATACAGCTTGACCGTCCCTTCCGGATTCTCAACCTGAAGCTGGTATTCAGAAAATTCTCTGGTACACTCGGCATCCACATAGCACTTATATCCTTCCTGATCCAGCACCGCAAAATAGACATCATAAGGAACATCGAAGGTATAGAAGCTGGAATTCTCCGTACCGTAATCTTTGTAAACCATGCACTTTCTGGATTTCTTCTTCTTCTGAATGGCCTGATAGAATCTGGGCATCTTATCCTCGCCATCATACTCTACAAGATAACTGTAGAATTCCTCATCATTGCACTCTTCCGTGGCGGATGTGATGATGCGGGTCTCCTTGTCCAGGATGATGGTCTTTTCAATCCTGCTTCCGGGCTCAAAACCAAAGGTTGTGGAATAGCTGTCCCCGTCCTGGACGGTGTAGGAAGCCTTGATATTGATTAAAGTTCCCTTATCACTCTCATCCTCAATAGTTTCTTTACCGTTGTTCTGGTATACGCTGCCTTCAATTTCTGCCACGCAGACCTTCTCATAATCATCCCCGATCAGACCATAGAACCTGGAAAAGCTGCCATCGTAGCGGTAGAGGCACTTATCCTTGATAACTTCCTTATTCTCCTCCTCTGTCTGTTCAATCTTCAGATAGGAGTAGTAGTCCCCGCTCTTGGTTTTGGTAACATAGCGGACAGAGGTGTAATCTATCTCATCAGCCAGATGCGAATAGCTCTGGGTGATGGTGATATTCTTGTGGCCTTCCAGGAGGGCATCCATGGTATTAGCCTCATTGATTCCGGACAGGTAATCTGTCTTTTTCTGGTCACCGGCTACAAAATACATACAGGCTCCGGCAACAATCACCATGGAAAGCAGAAGACTGATACCTAAAACCTTCCAGAACCATGGCCGCCTGCCGCTGTGCTTCCTGTTCTTAATCTTATCTACATCGTAACCCTGATACCTTTTTTTCTTCCTGACAGAACCTGTATTGGCCGGATCTGTCCCGGCTTCTGTATTAGGCTCCTGTATCAATTCCTGGTCGGACATTGCATTGCCTCCTAGATAAACAATAGTATTTTTGTGACATAATCGTTCGGATGCCGGCTTTACGCATCATTACTGGGCGGTTTTCATCAGCATATATGCAATCGCATTGGTCTGGTTGGACTGCTTCTCCTCCTCGGTAAGGGGGCGGACTACCCTGGCCGGTGAACCCAGAGCCAGCATCCCATCCGGAATCACGGTTCCTCCTGTTACCAGGCTTCCGGCACCAATAATGCAGTCTTCTCCGATCACAGCTCCGTTCATGATGATGGCTCCCATACCGATCAAGGTATTATTACCAATCGTACAGCCATGTATCACCGCATTATGACCGATGGTCACAGAGTTGCCTATTCGAATCGGATATCCTACGCTGCAGTGAACCACCACTCCATCCTGGATATTGGTTCCTGACCCGATTACGATTTCCGACTGGTCTCCCCGGATCACTGCATTATACCAGACCGAGCTCTCATCGCCAATAGTGACGTTACCCACGATAACTGCTCCCCTGGCTGCCCAGGCATTGCCCAGAAGCTTTGCATTCTTGATATATGGCATAAAAACCTCCCTCGATCAACATAAGCTCGCTTGTTCTATCATAGCATTAATTTGTCATATTGTCACGAAAAAAAACAGCTGCAGATAAAAGGCCGGGTTCATAATCATTCCCTACAGCTGTTTTATCTGCATCATCTGTCATTCCTGTCCTGCCAGGAAGAAATCAAAGGTCAGCTGGTCACTCTCCGGCAATCCCTTGAGGATGCCCAGCTCCACCATCTTTTCCACATTGGTCTTGCTGACCTTGGCCTGCTCACGGAAATTATCCAGAGAGGTAAAGGAACCCCGTCTGGCTGCTTCCTCCACCTGCTCGCAGGCCTTATCGCCCAGCCCCTCCACACTGGATATGGGGGGCATGATGTGGGTCTCGTCGATAATCAGGCACTCCCTGGCCTTTGCCTTATAGATATCAATGGGGACAAAAGATATGCCTCTTGCATACATTTCCTGGACAATTCTCCCATCCCGGATGGTATCCTGATCTTTCTTGGTCTGCTGATCCTTAGGTGTTTTTTGCAGTTCCTCAAGGGCAGCTGCAAGCCGCTCCGGTCCCCGGCACATGATTTCGTAGGAGAAGGCGGAAGCACGGATGGCAAAAAATGCTGCATAGTAGGCCACCGGATGGTGAACCTTATACCAGGCCACCCGCCATCCCATCATGACATAGGCTGCAGCATGAGCCTTTGGGAACATGTACTTGATCTTCTTGCAGGACCAGATATACCAGTCCGGAACCCCGTGGGAAAGCATCTCCTCCTCCCAATCCGGCTTTAATCCCTTGCCCTTTCTTACCGCCTCCATGATGGTGAAGGACTGTTCCTTGTCCAGCCCCATATTGATCAGATAGGTCATAATATCGTCACGGCAGCAGATGGCTGTGGAAATCTCCGCCTGCCCGTTCTCGATCAGGGTCTGGGCGTTGCCCAGCCATACGTCCGTGCCGTGGGACAGGCCGGAAATGCGCACCAGGTCAGAAAAGCACTGGGGATTGGTATCCTTAAGCATCTGCATGACGAATTCGGTGCCAAACTCCGGAACACCCATGGATCCCAGCTCCACTCCTCCGATATCTTCAGGACGAATCCCCATCACCTGAGTGCCGTGGAAGAGGGACATGACATCCGGGTCATCCAGGGGGATGGTCTTGGCATCGATGCCGGTAAGATCCTCCAGCCTTCGAATCATAGTGGGATCATCGTGACCCAGGATATCCAGCTTTAAAAGGTTATGGTCAATGGAATGGTACTCAAAATGTGTCGTCACAATGTCTGTATTCACATCATTGGCCGGATGCTGGATGGCAGTAAACTCATAGATCTCATGCTCATGGGGCACCACGATGATTCCCCCCGGGTGCTGACCGGTGGTCCTCTTGACCCCGGTGCAGCCCTGGGCAATCCGCTCGATCTCGCAGCGCCTCTTGTGGATTCCCCGCTCTTCAAAGTATTTCATCACGTAGCCGTAGGCGGTCTTGTCGGCGATGGTTCCGATAGTTCCCGCACGAAATGCGGACCCTTCCCCGAAGATTACCTCCACATATTTATGGGCCTTGCCCTGGTATTCTCCGGAGAAGTTCAGGTCGATATCCGGCTCCTTGTTGCCCTTAAATCCCAGGAAGGTCTCAAAGGGGATATCGTGGCCCTCCTTGATGAGCCGGGTCCCGCATACCGGGCAGTCCCGGTCAGGCATATCACAGCCGGACATGCCCTTCATGGTATAGGGCTTAACATACTCGGAGTCAAAATCGACAAAATGGCATTTGGGGCAAATGTAATGGGCAGACAGGGGATTAACCTCAGTGATTCCGGACATGGTGGCGACGAAGGAGGACCCTACCGATCCTCTTGACCCTACCAGGTATCCATGGTCGTTGGAGTCCCAGACCAGCTTCTGGGCAATAATATACATGACCGCAAAGCCGTTGGAGATGATCGAGTTGAGCTCTCTGGAAAGTCTCTCCTCCACAATCTCCGGCAGGTCGGGGCCATAGATCTCGTGAGCCTTCTTGTAACAGATCTCCGTCAGGGTTCTGTCTGAATCCGGGATGACCGGAGGACATTTCTTCGGGTGAACCGGGGAAATCTTCTCAATCATGTCCGCAATCTTGTTGGTGTTGGTAACCACCACCTCCATGGCCTTATCCTCACCCAGATAGGAGAATTCCTCCAGCATCTCCTCCGTGGTCCTGAAATAAAGCTCAGCCTGCCGGTCTGCATCGGCAAAGCCCTTGCCGGCCTGGAGAATCCTGCGGTAGAGTTCATCCTCCGGATTCAGGAAATGTACATCACAGGTTGCCACCACCGGCTTGTTATATCGTTCACCCAGTTCCACGATCCTGCGGTTGTAATCTTTAAGATCCTCGTCCGACCTGGCATCATAGCGGTCACTTTCGATCATGAACCGGTTATTGCTTAGAGGCTGAATCTCCAGATAGTCATAAAAACGGACGATCCGGGCGATCTCCTCCTCACTTTTTCCTTTGATAATGGCCTGGAAGAGCTCTCCCGCCTCGCAGGCTGAGCCCAGAATTAAGCCCTCCCGGTACTTCTCGATCAGGCTCTTGGGCATCCTGGGCCGGCGGTTGAAGTAATCCAGGTGGGAAGCGGATACCAGACGGTTGAGGTTGACTCTCCCTGTCTCGTTCTTCACCAGAATGATCCCGTGATAGGTCATGGACTTCTTGATCAGGTCGGGGGAAACACGGCCCATCTCGTTAAGGTCAGCCACCGTGTGGACATTCCTCTCATCAAGCATCTCGATAAAGCGGATAAATACTTCCGCCGTAACCCTGGCATCATCCACCGCCCTGTGGTGGTGTTCCTGCTTGATCCCCAGATATTTGCAGACGGTATTAAGCTTGAAGCGGTTGAGGTCGGTGAGCAGGAGCCTGGCCATCTGGACTGTGTCCAGGACGGTAAAGTCCGTGGAAAGTCCAAGCTTTACTGCCTTCTCCTCGATAAAGCTCACATCAAAATCCGCATTGTGGGCCACCAGGCTGCAGCCCCGGCAAAAGGCCAGGAATTCCGGCAAAATGACCTCGATCCCCGGGGCATCCGCCACCATGGAATCATCGATGCTGGTAAGCTCCGTGATTCTTGGAGGGATGGGCCTTCCGGGATTGACAAAGACACTGTAGTGGTCGGTGACCTTGCCCGCCCGGACCTTGACCGCCCCAATCTCGATAATCTCATCCTGAACAGGGGAAAAGCCCGTGGTCTCCAGGTCGAAAACCACATAATCATCCATCAGGGTCTGCTCTTTGGCATTGACAACCAGAGTCTTTAAATCATCAACAAAATATCCCTCCACACCGTAAAGAATCTTAAAGGGTTCCTCCATGCTGATGCAGTGGTTGGCGATGGGAAAGGCCTGCAGAACACCATGGTCCGTGATCGCGACGGCCTTGTGCCCCCACTCTTTGGCAGTTTTTATGGCCTGCCCGATATCCACCACACTGTCCAGGTCACTCATAACCGTATGCAGATGCAGCTCCACCCTCTTTTCCAGACTTTTATCCATCCTCTTTACGGTAAAATCCGGAATGGGCTTGATCCCCTCAATGGAGGTCAGGGTAATGTCATGCTCAAAGGTATCGTTTTTGGGAAGTCCCTTAATCTTGTAAAATCTTCCCTTCTCAAACTGTCCTAAAAAGTCGGGCAGCTGGTCATTTTTCAGAAATATCTTGCCCAGGATGGAATCGGTAAAGTCTGTGATGGCAAAGCTTACAATGGTCCTCTCCCTCCGGATCTCCCGAAGTTCGATATTCATAATCTTTCCCCGGATCACCACCTGTCCGATCTCATCCACGATCTCACTGATGGGGACGATCTCCCCGTCACAGTCTCTGCCGTAGATAACCTCCGGATCCTTTGATCTGCGGCGGGAGGAAAACTCCTGCCTTCTGGCCCTCTCCTCAAAGAAATTGCCGGAATACTGTCTTCTGGGTTTGACGTCTTTGGCCTGACCGCTTCCTGACAGGTTTCCATCCGGATTGTCCAAACCATTGGCCGCACCGACATCCTCCCCGGTGCCTTCTCCCAGGCTGCCGCCTTTTTCCGCCTCGGCCTTCCTGACCTGATCCATCACCAGGCCCACCTCCAGGTTCAGCTTATGGTCCCTTGCCCTGTAGAAGGCATTCTTGGCATCCTCGGTGAAGTTGAATCCCACCTGGATTTCTTTCCCGAAGCGGTGAGCATACATGGACTCCAGATACTCCTTCAGTTCCCTGGCCTTCTTCCTGGCCAGGAAGGAATCCTCCAGAAGCAGGGTGAGGATATCTCCTTCCACCCCCCACTCACTCTTTTTCAGCAGGCTGTATTCCACCTGCCCCATTCTTCTGACCTCATAGAGGATAGAGTTCCAGTAATCCCTGGTCAGCTGCTCTAAGGTATAGAGGGGGGATAACTCATAGGTATCATCAATCGTGAGGAAGACCTGGGTCTTTCCGAAAAGCTGGGTCTTCAGATCATAGGCAATCTTATTGATCAGCTTTTTCCCTATCACATGCTCACCCTTAAGATGCACGATCAGCTGACGATCCTGCTGACGCATGACAACCTTGGTCACGATCATATTCGATAAGGTATAGCGCAGGTCATCCGGGATTCGAAAATCCGGAAAGACCTCCGGGAATGTCTGTCCATCAAGCATATGGTTTCCTCCTGTCAGTTTGTAAAACAGACGAAACAAAGGGCAGGGTCAGAGTATCTCCAAGCTTCGTTCCGCTTCGGAAAGATACCGGCCGGCGGCCTTACATCTTTCCTGCAGTGCAAAGGCGCTTGTCAATACTCTGACCCTGCCCTTTGTTTCTGCCTTGTTATATGACTAAAAGTATTCTGTATATATTAGTTATCTAATTATTACACGTAACCTATTCAGGAGTTATTTCTCCCAAATATAATTCATATATCAGTATACTTCAGAATAGAATAAAGTATCATTAGTTTTCGGAAGGACTGTTTTCTTTGAGTACAAAAACCAGAATCGTCGTCGTTAAGGCGAAAGAACTGATCTATACCAGCCTGTTTATCTGCCTGGCTATCGTCCTGATTGTCCTGCTTTTCTTCATGTTTGCCCCGGAAGGGAAGAATGTGACCACCAGTGCAGGGATTTATACTCCCGGTGTCTATACATCCACCATCACTCTGGGAGAAAATACAGTGGATGTGGCAGTGTCTGTAGATAAGAACCACATCACTTCCGTTAGCCTCAATAATCTCACGGAAAGCGTAAGTGCCATGTACCCCCTGCTTGAGCCCTCCCTGGATGAGATTAACAGCCAGCTGGCCCAGATAAACTCTATCGATGATCTGGCCCCGGATTCTGAACATAAGTATACCAGTCTGATGCTGACCCAGGCAATAAAAAATGCTCTGAACAAGGCCAAAGAATGAGCGAAACCCCATGCGGGAAACTGATCCGGTGCATGGGGTATCGGTGTCTTTATATAATCATGCTGCTGTTACTCCAGGAAATCCTTCAGCTTGCGGCTGCGGCTGGGATGGCGGAGCTTTCTAAGTGCCTTCGCTTCAATCTGACGAATACGCTCTCTGGTTACGTTGAACTCCTTTCCGACTTCCTCCAGGGTTCTGGTTTTGCCATCATCCAGCCCGAAGCGGAGCTTGATGACATTGCGCTCTCTTTCTGTCAGAGATTCCATGGCTTCGTTGAGCTCCTCCTTCAGCATGGAGAAGGAGGCGGAATCAACCGGAGAAAGAAGGGACTCGTCCTCGATAAAGTCGCCCAGCTGGCTGTCTTCCTCCTCCCCGATGGGAGTATCCAGGGATACCGGATCCTTGGAGGTCTTTAAGATCTCGTCAATCTTGGACACCGGCATATTCATCTTTTTGGCAATCTCATCGTTGGTGGGCTCTCTGCCCAGCTCCTGAAGAAGCATCCTGGAAGTACGAAGAGTCTTGTTGATGGTCTCCACCATATGTACCGGAACCCGGATGGTCTTTGCCGTGTCCGCGATTCCCCGGGTGATTGCCTGACGGATCCACCAGGTGGAATAAGTGGAAAACTTGTTCCCCTTCTTATAATCAAACTTCTCAACAGCCTTCATCAGACCCATATTGCCTTCCTGGATCAGATCAAGGAAAGACATTCCCCGGCCTACATACTTCTTGGCTATGCTGACGACCAGCCTTAAGTTGGCTTCAATCAGCTGCTTCCTGGCCTGCTCGTCCCCCTTCTCGATCCTCTGGGCCAGGAAGACTTCTTCCTCTGCCGTAAGAAGGGGTATATTGCCAATCTCCTTTAAGTACATACGGACCGGATCCTCAAGGCTCACGCCCTCAAGAATATCCGTGTCATCAATGATCTCCACTTCCTCCACATCGTCATCGATGAAGTCATCCTCGTCATCTGCTTCAGAAGTGTTAAGTACATCGACTCCCTGCTTCTCAAAATAATCCAGAATCCATTCAAACTTTTCCGGAGTAAGCTCAACGTCTTTAAAGACATCGTTGATATCCTTGTACTCCAGTACATTCTTATTCTGATGTGCCTGCTTAAGCAGTGTTTCCATCAAATTAGAAAATCTTAATCTTTCATCTTCCATCCTATGTTCTCCCGATTCCAAATTATCCTTTGTCATCAATATCAGTCGAGTCGTGTGCACCTATATCTGCTTAGGATTGCTGATTCTTCTATCGCATATCCATTAGGCACACAAGGAAGGGTATGTATCCTATGCACTTACCCTTCCTTTATCTCACTATAGCTATAAAGTTACATCATCTGTCATAACAGACAATATATCTAATACATTATACTCGCAGATTCGTCACCTGTCAATAATTATCTCAGAAAATCGACAGGTAAATCCATAATACATTTTCACAGTATTGTCTAAAAAGCGAAAACCGATTGTCAGATTCCCAGTATCTTTTTCACCTCTGCGCACATTTCTTCCTTCCCGCACACGGTATCGTGGAGAACAGGAGCTGACCGGATGTCCTCGATAGCCGCCGGCACAGGAACTCCGGACAGGCGGCAGAGCTCATCGACCAGTTCAAAATCCCCCTGGCTGTCATAGGCCGGATCGATGGCGTTCATGACACTTCTGGTAAACTTATAGGGGCTTGCCGTGGAAGCGATGACAGTCTTCGTCTCATCCTTTGTTTCGGCGATGTATTTTTTGTAGACCGCACTGGCAACGGCTGTGTGGGTATCCATGATATAACCGGTCTTTTCATACATGGCCCGGATGGCCTCAGCTGTCTCCTTCTCATCGGCATAATTGCCGTAGAAATCGGCCATCTGTTCCTTCATCTCCCGGGTAACTGTATAGGTACCCGTTTCAGTCAGATTATTCATAAATGCCAGGTTTTTCTCCGCATCCCTGCCGGCCGTCTGATAGATCAGTCTCTCCAGATTGCTGGAAATCAGAATATCCATGGAGGGGGAGGAGGTCAGGATAAACTCCCGGTTCCGGTCATAGGATCCTGTGGCAAAGAAATCAAACAGAACCTTATTCTCGTTGGAGGCACAGATCAGCTTACCGACAGGCAGTCCCATACATTTGGCATAGTAGGCTGCCAGTATGTTGCCGAAATTGCCGGTAGGAACCACAATATTGATGATTTCTCCCTCGGAGATCTCTCCCCTGGCCAGAAGTCTGGCATAGCTGTATACATAGTAAACAATCTGCGGAACAAGTCTTCCGATGTTGATGGAATTGGCAGAGGAAAACTGATAGCCTGCCGCTGCCATCTCCCCGGCCAGGCCCGGATCGGAGAACATCCTCTTGACACCGGTCTGGGCATCATCGAAATTACCATGAATCCCGATCACATAGGTATTATCCCCCCGCTGAGTCACCATCTGCTTCTCCTGGATGGGACTGACGCCATTCTTCGGATAGAACACGATGATCCTGGTGCCGGGAACATCGGCAAAGCCCGCAAGGGCAGCCTTACCCGTATCCCCGGAGGTGGCGGTAAGGATCACAATCTCATTCTTTATCTGGTTCTTTTTTGCACTGGTAGTCAGCAGATAAGGAAGAATCGAGAGAGCCATATCCTTAAATGCAATGGTTGCACCATGGAAGAGCTCCAGATACCAGGCATCATCCTCTTTCTTAAGCTCTGCGATCTCTTTCGTGTCGAACTTGCTGTCATAGGCACTGTTGATGCAGTACTTTAACTCTTCCTCCGTAAAATCGGTAAGATAGAGCTTCATCACCTCATAGGCAAGTTCCTGATAGGTCATCCCGGACAGGTCCTTAAGGCTCTTATCAAGTTTCGGAATCCTCTCCGGCACAAAGAGACCTCCCTGGCCGGCCAGACCCTTAAGGATGGCCTGCGATGCAGTTGCTGTTTCTTCATTATTACGTGTGCTTTTATAAATCAAATCCATTCTCTTTTCCTCCTGTTAAAGCGCAACCATTATATCATACCCCTTCATCCCAGACAAGAAAGAGTTGAGAAATTTCACGCAATTCTTCCTGGCTCCTCCCCTCTGGGCGGAATCATAGAGATGATTCCGATTTAAAGTTCCTGACTGCCAGAATGAGGAAGATTACCGCTGTCACTATACAGGCCAGACAGGCCCCCTTAAAGAACAGGAGAGAAAACATCCTGCCGCTGGCATCAATACCGAAATGGCTGCAGTAAACGGAGATCAGCTCATTATCTCCGGTGATATTTCCATAGTAGCCCATATAGGAGGCCAGGGGATTCAGTGTCAGCAAAAGCAGGCAGATCCAGGACACCTCCTCAGGGATTGATATGCCCCTGGTGGCCAGCAATGACCCGTTTCTCAGGAGCTCGATCACCACGATCGTGCCGATGAAAAAGACCAGGTGGGCGGTCAGAGTCCCCGCAAAGGACCACATTTGCTTTCCGCTGACGCTGTAAAAGAAAATAGCCACCGCCCCGCTCCAGAAGGAAAAGAGCAGCACCATCAGTCCCAGACGGATCATCTTGGCAAAGCTTAACCCGGTATAGACGCAGGACAGGCCCACGATGGGAATTCCCGAGATAAAAAGCAGGCTGTTGTTCATCAGGACCAGACCGATCTTAGCCTGGATAAACTGCCTGTTCACCCCGGGGATCATGGCAAACTGCTCCATCATATGGTTCTCCCTGTCCCCGAGGAAAAGACTGCTCACATAAAAGGGCATCAGGACAAACACCGATCCCAGCTGTATGGAGCTTAAAATCAGAAACTGATGGATATAGGAAAGGGTATCATAGTAGTAGCCATCCTGGAAGGTTTCAGAGTTAAGCACCATAAAGAGGATCATCATGAAGGCCAGGATCGCATTATAGAATATGACCGTCAAAGGCAGCCGCATATTTCTCCCTTCGATCAGAAGCTGGACTTTTAAAAAAGGATTTCTCATCCGATTACCCCCTGGAATATCTGCTCAATATTAACCCGGTTTCTCATATAATTCTGGATCAGGGCGCCTCCCTTTACCAGGTCTGATAAGAGTTCGGCTTCTTCCATGGCATCTCCATTAAAGCGGAAGATCACATCCATTCCGTTAACGGTAACCCTCTCTACCAGATGATTCATCTTAAGGACAGCCAGAGCCTCGTCAAGTCCGGAAAGCACATGCATCCGCACCGGGCTCTGAGACAGGGCTACCTCATACACATCCTGAATCAGACCGCTGCTTACCAGCCTGCCATTCTCAATAACTGCTATATCCGTATAGAATTCCAGCAGCTCAGGAAACATCTGAGAGTGGATCAGGATTGATTTTCCCTGCTCATGAAGCTCCAGCAGGATCTGAAGCATCTGATTTCTCCCGGAAACATCCAGATTGGCGAAGGGATCATCCAGAATCAGCCAGGACGGATCATGGAGCAGGGTCTTGCCCAGGCAGAGAAAGGGATACTTGTCCGGGGGGATCTCATTAATATAGAAATCCTCATACTCCTCCATGGAAATCAGCTCCAGAACCTCCCGGGTCTTCTTTTCCCAGTATCTTGAATTCACCTTATGCAGGGTGAAAAAAAACTCAAAATACTCTTCAAGACGCAGCAATTTATAGAAGCCGTACTGGCCCGGCATATAGCCCACCAGGTCACTGACCGGCCGGTGAATATCTTCCCGGTCCATGACATTCCCATCTAAAATGACCTGGCCCAGATCCGGCTGTCTCACCCCTCCGGCGATGGACAGCAGACAGGATCTGGCTTCGGAATCGCTTCCCACCAGTCCCATGATCACTCCATCCGGAACCGACAGTGAGAAATCATCAAGGATCAGTCTGTCCTGGTCTCTTGCCGTAATATTCTGAAATTCCAGCATTTATCTGTTCACATCCTTTAAAACCAGAGACAGGACGGGGGCACCGCCGTACTCTGCATTCTTTTTTAATCGGAAGGTCAAAGTCAGATTATTCATCTCGGATATATAAGGCTCCAGCTCCTCGCAGCTCATTACCTGATCCGGCTTCGACAGGATCTTATCATCCCTTCCGGTATCATAATTATGGGCATAAATTGTTCCCTCAAAGCTGTCTCTGTTGCGGGCCAGATTCCATACAACCTTGTCACTGTCAAACTGGTAGACCGCTTCTGTCCGGTTCTCCTCCAGCACATCCTGAACCAGACTTGCGGATCTGAACTCCTCCGTCAGACAGCTTGCATTGATATCTGCGATATAATAGGTCTTCTTCTCCGCCGGTAGACCAGTTCGGTTCACAACAATCATCAGATCATTCTGCAGGATGTGATCATCCGCAAAGAAGCGGATCTTCTTATCCTCCGTGATTCCCGCTGCGATGACCTGATTATAATCCTCCCGGTCATTCATATAGAGATTACGGATATATTCCACCAGGCTGCCAGCCGCGCTCCGATTGTCCTCCAGGTCTTCTCCGATCACCTCCTGGTCATAGCCTGACCAGCAGGTTACCGCCGAATCCCTGATCAGAATCTCCTGGCCGGGCTCCACATCATTCAGAATACAGTACTCCCGGCCCCGGATCAGGATCACCTTGTCAAAAGAGTACTCCGAATTATTGACGAGGGTTCCCGCAAAGGAAGTAAGACCGGCATCCAGATCAAGCAGGAAACAATCTTTTTCCTTCTCCAGATCCTCATCCTTCATGATAAACTGGAGCATCTGAGCCGTTCCCGGTACAGCCTCACTGAAGGCGATATCATAACCATTTCTGGTATTATTGATGGTATAATCCTGTACCAGACGTTTGAGGGAGGCTACATCCTCACTCCCGGTCCGGTAGCTGTAATCCAGGGGACTTACCCTGGTAACCTCCGGAATCAGATTAATATTGCTGCTCTCACCCTCATTATTCTGGAAAAGGAAAAAGACACTGCTTTCCTCCTGGTCCGTATCCACCAGCTTCAGAGCTGAGTATGTGCTGTGCATATCTCCACCGAAACCTCTGGTACGGATCATCAGACACAGGGTAAAAAAGAAGGCGATTACAGGAACAACAATCCATATATTCTCCCTCCGCCGGGTCCTCCTCAGCAGATAGTAGGCAAAGAAGACCAGGGCAGAAAGGTAGGCCATAAAAAACAAAGCATAATAGAATGTACTGGGAGTCTGGGAATTGAGAAATGAATACAGTGACTTCTTCAGATACCAGGAAGCATCCTCATCAACCGTATAGGGCTGCCCCTCCGTAGGAAAACATGAGCCGAAAAGGCTGCGGACCATCTTCTCCCTGCCGGTCCACTGCTTTAGGGCATCATCCGTCAGGCTCCAGGCCAGAACCATGATTCTCCCTCTGCCGGACTGCATCCGGTAGGAAGAGACAGGGTGGGACAGGGAATCCGTTTCCCAGGCATCCGTCTCATTCCACTTCAGCCGGTTAAGAGACATGGGGATATAGCCGGCGGATTCCTCATCTCCGTAAAACTGGAGAGAATCCTCATATTTCCCTCCTGCTTCTATGCCGGTCAGGTCCCGGATTCCGGAGAGAACCTCCCCGGCTCTGACTCCGGTTCCGATGAGCAGGCTTCCCCCCTCCTTCTGAACCCACTCTTTCAGACAGTTCTTCTGTCTGACGGAGAGGGTAGATGTATCAAAATCATCGATCAGTATTCCGGATAAGGAGGAAAGCTTCTTTACATTACTCCACAGATTTTTCTTGTCGATATTCAGCAGATTCACTACCTGCTGGCTGGAGCCGGACTCCAGTTTCAGCCCGTTCATCCACTTTAAACTATCGTAATTATCGGAGAGAACCCCGATATAGATAGATTTATTCTCGGTAAGATCATCGGTATCCACATCAGGAATGATGGCAGAGGTGCCAAGTATCATCTCGGCAAGCTCTTCCGTCCCATACTGGTCAAAAATCTCCACGCCGAAAAATGATACATTACCCAGTAGAGGAATTTCCAGGATCAGCTCACTGCTGATTCCCCTGCTGCAGCTTATGGCAGACTGGTAAGCCACCCCCTTGCCCTCCTCCCCGGGGAGGGTAATCTTAATGGTACCCGCAAAGTCCTTCGCAATACTTGTCAGGTTCAAAACAACCGGCTGAACCCTGTCTGCAGACAGGTGTCCATCTGTGCCAAATGTGATGGTTCCCCTGATCTGCCTGGTCTCAAATCGGAAGCTCGATACTCCCTCTTCAATCTGCTCCCAGCTGATCCCCTCATCCTGATCCGTTCTCAGGCGATGGCAGCCAAAAAACCAGAATATAATTGCAGACAGCAGCAGAACCACTGCAATGATAATCTTTTTATAAGTACGAAACAGATCATTCAGCATCCTTTGTACCTCATTTGCGGGAGCCAACCTCCGGCAGTTCAATCTGGAAGCGGGTTCCGGATTCGTCACTGGAAGCCCAGATATGGCCGTCGTGCAAATCAACGATATTCTTGGCGATAGCAAGTCCCAGTCCGGTACCTCCGGTCTTTAAGGACCGGGAGGTCTCAACGCGGTAGAATTTATCAAATATCTTATCGAGCTCTTCCGGAGGGATCACCTTGCCGTAATTAATCACGGCCACATAGGCCTCCCTTTCCATCCTGCCTGTCCTGACTTCGATAATCTTGCCCTCGGCCCCGTACTTGATGGCGTTGCTCATCAGGTTGCCGATGGCTCTGGCTAACAGTTCCCCGTTGCCTTCTATGTTCAGTGCACCCTCATAGAAATCGGTGCGGCACTCCAGCTGATTATCAATCAAACTGGGATAAAATTCATCCACAATCTGGGGCATGAAAAGATTGAGATCCAGAATCTCCTTCTTGATCTTCACCTTATCCTTCCCATAGCGGGTGTAGTCAAAGAGATCTTTTATCAGTGTCTCCAACTGTCTGGCCTTGGCAGAGACAATACCCAGATACTTCTGTCTCTGTTCCTCTGTCAGAAAATCCCCCTGGGTCAGCAGGTCCAGGTAGCCGAGAATCGAGGTCAGAGGCGTGCGCAGATCGTGGGCAACATTGGTAATCAGCTCATCCTTGGTTCTCTCTGCGATACGCTGGCTTTCCATGGTATCATAGAGGTCTTTCCTCATCTCGTTGATGGAAGCGGCAATCTCGGAGAACTCATCATCTCCCCGCACAGGAATCTCCTCCATGGTCTCCCCATTCTTCATCCGCTCAATGCCGGAGATGATCTCACGGACATACATCACAAAGCTGTGGGAAATGAGAATAAAATACATGATAAACAACAACAAGGTAAAGATCAGTATGATGATGATATCCAGAACCGAGGAAGAGGACAAAGAAAGCATCCGAAGGGACATACTGCCCTGCCCGGATGCTCCCCAAACTTTACGATATTCTCCGGCGATATTCTCAATCTCATACAGATAAATACCCAAAAATATGATTCCTTCCGTGATCAGGGTGGCCAGAAGGCTCAGAAGGATATACCTGACCATCTTGAAACGAAAGCTTCGAAAATGTCTAACCTTCAACCTTGTATCCTACCCCCCATACAGTCTTAAGAATCTTGGGACTTCTGGAATTATCCTCAATCTTCTCCCGGAGTCTCCGGATATGTACCATGACGGTGTTGTTCACCTCGTACACCTTTTCATTCCATACCCGCTCAAAGATCTCATCGGTACTGAAAACCCGGTCCTTGTTGGAAGCCAGGAGATAGAGGATGTCAAACTCAATGGGGGTGAGGGCAATTTCCTTTCCGTTCTTTTTCACCACATGAGCCGCCTTATTGATGGTAAGGTTCTGTACCTCGATCTCGTCCTTCCCCCTGCTATCCTCCATTGCCGGCTCAATCACCGTATAGCGCTTCATCTGGGACTTCACCCTGGCAAGAAGCTCCAGGGGATGGAAAGGCTTGGTCAGATAATCATCCGCTCCCGTGCCGAAACCCACAATCTTGTCCATATCCTCCGCCTTGGCGGAAAGAAGCAGAATGGGAATGTTGCTGGTCTCACGGATGGTCCTTGTAACCTCCAGGCCGTCAATTCCCGGCATCATGATATCAAGAATCAGCATGCGGATTTCCGGATGTTCGGCCAGGATAGAGAGACACTGCTCTCCATCAGATGCCTTCAGCACCTTATAGCCATCATTCACCAGATAGATCTCTACCAGATCAGCAATTTCTTTATCGTCATCCACCACTAAAATGGTTGCGTTATTTTCCATAATCATATTCCTCGTAAGTGTAATTTATTTGTTACTATTATAACAGAACTTACACTGAAAAATCCTTAAGAACTTGTTACAGTTGACAATTTTTGTCCGTGATGCTAGAATGTCCGTTGATTCAGAGTCGGATAAATGATCGCTCCCTTTACAGGGAGAGGAAAGTCCGGGCTTCACAGGGCAGGGTGCCGGATAACGTCCGGCGGAGGCGACTCCAGAGACAGTGCAACAGAAATATACCGCCGGAGAGGACTGATCCGTCCCTCAGGTAAGGGTGGAAAGGCGGGGTAAGAGCCCACCGATCCCCTGGTAACAGGGGATGCCATGTAAACCTCACCCGAAGCAAGACCAAACGCAAAACGATAATCCGGCCCGGATTGTTTTCAGGTAGGTCGCTAAAGTCTGCCGGCGACGGCAGACTCAGACAGATGATCATTCACGACATAACCCGGCTTATCGTCCGGCTCTGAATTGTTGTAATAGCCGCCTGATTATGATTATAATGTATATGTATAATATTGTCAATACTTCCAATTTCATTCATTAAATCCTGGCAGCGTCTCTTCTCATCCAGTCTCTGTTTTTTCAGATTCAGGACGATGCTTTCTTTTTTCTCTTTCTCTTTCAGCAGATACTCAAGAAGTACCTGATTCCCCTCCTTAAGCAGCAGAAATCCATATGTATAATATATTTCATCCGGATAATGATCCGCGGAAGGCTCATTTCTTCCCGGCAGAGCCTTAATAACCACATAATACTTGCCATCCTCCGACAGGAACCATTCCCGGACAATCTCATAACCATGATCATGGAGAAAATGTCTCACCTTAAACCATTCAGACTGGGGCTGCAGAACAAGCTCCACACCTGCGGCCAGGAATTCCGGAGCAGCCAGAAGAATCCGGCAGATCAAATCCCCGCCCATGCCGGCAATCACAACCGTGTCCACCTCATCCGGCTTTAGCTTTTTAAGTCCGTCGGAAAGGCGCAGGTCAATCCTGTCCGAAAGCTCCTCTTTACGCACATGCTCTAAGGCCCTCATCAGAGGCCCCTTATTGACATCCATGGCCACTGCCCGGGGGCAGATCTGCCTGCCCACCAGAAAAATCGGCACATATCCGTGATCTGTGCCGACATCCGCCAATCTATGTCCCGGGGTCACCGCCCCCGCCACTGTTTTTAATCTTTTCGATAATTCCATTTTATTCGTATACCTATAGAAAATCCCTAAGCTTCTTACTCCTGGTGGGATGCCTCAGCTTCCTCAGGGCCTTGGCCTCAATCTGCCGGATCCGCTCCCTGGTCACATGAAACTCCCGCCCAACCTCCTCCAGGGTCCGGGGTTTGCCATCCTCCAGACCGAAGCGGAGGGACAAAACCTTCTGCTCCCTCTGGGAAAGAGTATCCATGACCTCCTCAAGCTGGTCCCTTAAGATCCGGTTGGCCGCCTCATCCACGGGAACCGGCTGTTTATCATCACTGATAAAATCGGACAGATGGGTATCCTCCTCATCCCCCACAGGGGTCTCCAGGGAAACCGGTTCCAGGGAAAGCCTGCTGATCTCCGCAATCCTTTCCTCCGGCAGTTCCAGATCGGCAGCAAGCTCAGCAAGGGTTGGCTCTCTTCCATACTTCTGCGTCAGCAGGCGTTTGGCCCGCTTCACCCGGTTGATGGTTTCCACCATATGGACGGGAATCCGTATGGTTCTTGCCTGGTCTGCGATGGCCCGGGTGATGGCCTGGCGGATCCACCAGGTGGCGTAGGTGGAGAACTTGTATCCCTTCCTGTAGTCAAACTTCTCCACTGCCCGGATCAGTCCAAGATTCCCCTCCTGGATCAGATCCAGAAAGGACATCCCCCTCCCCACATATTTTTTGGCAATGCTTACAGTTAGACGAAGATTGGCCTCAGCCAGCTGCCGGTAAGCACTCTTATCCCCCTGCCGGATACGCCTGGCCAGGGCAACTTCCTCCTCAGCAGTCAGAAGGGGAATCCTGCCGATCTCTCTTAAGTACATGCGGACCGGATCCTCCGTGGATACAGGCTCCGCCTCCATAAGGCGGTCAGTCTCAGCCTCGTCAAAATCAGTCTGGTCCTCCTCATTCTGATCTTCCGTGATCATGAGGATGTCAATCTTCTCCTTCTCCAGGATGGAAATCACCCGCTCCATCTGTGCAGGGGACAGGAGGATATCCTGAAAGACGCTCTCGATATCCGAAAGCTCCAGCACATTATGATTCTTTTCGGCTATCTGAATAAGACGACTGATCTGATCACTGAATAGGCCTCTTTCCCTGTCCAAATTAATGCCTCCTGCTGAGTGGAATGATACTGACACAGATTAGTTGCTTAAATTTCCCATATGAATTGACATTGGTATGGAAAGCTTAAGTTACTCATATATTTATATTCAGCTTCTGTATTCTGTTTTTCTGGGCCAGCAGCTCCTGCCAGCGCACGATATCCGAGGTATGAATCATCTCATCCTCGATACTGGCCAGTTTTATCTTCTTCACCACATCCGTGAGGGCCTTGCTCCGGTCCTCCCTGGCAGGTGCATATTTCAGATGTGTATTGAATATGGCGGCTACCTGCTTCTGGTCATCCAGCTCCGTAAAGCGGCTGGTGATGGCTGCAGGACTGATCTTGCCCTGTTCCAGCTGTTCAAACAGCATGAGAGCCACCCCATGATAAAGGGGGGTGAGAAAATCATCCGGTCCCAGGTAGGGGCGGATCAGGGGGTAAATATCCGGCTCCTCCGCCAGCCAGGTCAGCATCACTCTCTGAGGCTGGTTCTTTGCCTCCTCCTTCTTTTCCTGCTTTTTCTCGTAGGACTGGTTTTCCTGCTTATACCTGGCATTGCTCTTCTCATATTCATAACCGACGCCGTACCGGTTGACCAGGGAAGCAAGGTCCTTATTTCCAATCATGAACCGGTTGGATGCTGCCGCTATGTAGGCTTCCCTTTCCACAGGCTCCTCAATCCTGGCCAGGTTCTTTGCCACAGCATGAATAAAATCCGTCCTCCGGTCCGGATCTCTCTGGTCATACTGACCCTCCAGCACTGTAAGTTCAAACATCCTGCCGGGCTCCGCCGCCGCAAGCCTCTTCTCATAGCCCTCTGCTCCCTCAGCCTTGATGAACTCGTCCGGGTCCTTGTAGGGTTTCATGGACAGGACTCTTCCCTTGAGGCCGTTATCCCTCAGAATGGGCAGAGCCCTGAGGGCCGCCTTCACGCCGGCCCCATCACTGTCAAAGGACAGGATCACCTCGTCCGTATACCTCTTTAAGAGCAGGGCCTGTCCCGGAGTAAATGCAGTCCCCAGCGGGGCAACCGCATTGGTGTAGCCTGCCTGGTGGAGGGAAATCACATCCATATAGCCCTCGCAGAGGATGATTTCCTTCCTGCGGGACCTCCTGGCATAATTGATTCCGTAGAGATTTCTCCCTTTATCAAAGAGGATAGTCTCCCTGGAATTCAGATATTTGGGTTCCCCGTCCCCCATCACCCGGCCGCCAAAGCCGATAACCCTCTGGCTGGCATCCATGATGGGAAACATAACCCTGTTCATAAATTTATCGTAGCTGCCCCGGACACTGTCAATAGTGACCAGGGATGATTCCTTCATCTGATAATCGGTGAAGCCCTTGCTCTTTAAGTAGAGATATAGATCATCCCTGTAGATATCCGCATAGCCCAGGCCGAAATGATTGATCATCTCCGGGGTAAGCCCCCTCCCGGTCAGATAGCGCATGGCTTTCTCTCCCCGCTTACTCTTTAAGAGGTAATGGAAGTAGACCGCGGCAGACTTATTCATTTCCTTCAATGTGGTCCTGGCATCCGCCTCCTGCTTCTCCTCCGGGGTCTGTTCCCTCTCAGGCAGGGTCACGCCGGCCCGGTCGGCAAGCTCCTTTAAAGCCTCCACGAAGGACAGGCGGTTATACTCCATAAGAAATGTATATACATTTCCTCCCTGACCACAGCCGAAGCAATAGTACATCTGCTTGTCCCGGCTCACGGAAAAGGAAGGAGACTTCTCATTATGGAATGGGCAGAGTCCGAAATAGGAAGAGCCCTTCTTTTTCAGGCTTACATAGGCGGAAATCACATCCACGATATCGTTTCTCTCCCTGACCTCCTCGATCAGTTCATCTTCGTATCTCATAAGACCCTCTTTTCATCTGTTATATGATGAGAGCTCATCAAAAGGTCAGTTTTCATGATATGCCTGCATAATCATGAACAGACGCCTTGGTTATCTGCTATCATTATATGTCGTAAACTCGAAATTATTCGCTCACCGGCCGATCTTGCCCTGGTCCAGGACGGCAATGGCATCCAGGGAAATCTTCATGAGCTCCCGGACCTCCTCCTCGGTGATTCCCATCCGCCTTGCAAGCTCAGCAGGCTTTGCCTCCCTCTCATACTCCCTGGCAAATGCAGTGGCAATCCGGTTGAGCTCATTAACCCTGCTGGCCATCTTCCGGGCCGACCGGGTAGAGTGACTGTACTCATCAAGGGCCTCCGTGATCTGTTTGCGGATCATCTGCTCCTTATAGAGATCAAAGGGACCGTCAATCCCCGGATCATAGCTGTTGATGGCCAGCATCAGTCCTATGTTGCTTTCCTGAATCAGGTCACTGTAATGAAGCCCCTGCCCCTTATACTCTCTGGCCAGTTCCATAGCCAGGCCCAGATTAGCCTCAATCAGAAGGTTTCTGGCATTCTCATCCCCGCTGATCAGTTTGTAAACCAGCTGTTCTTCCTGGTCCCTGCTAAGCCCGGCCGCCCGGGATGTCTCCTCCCGGTAAATCTGAACCATCTCCTCATCCAGAGGATCCTCCTTCATCTCCTGAGGCTCCTCTGGTAATTCGTCCACGTCTCCCCTTCTCACATGACCCTCTATCATGATATCATGGGATTCCAGATATCTGCAGATATACTCAAGCTGGGCTTCAGCCAGCTGCATCTCAGAAAAATAGTTCTCTATCTCTTTCATGGATAAGTGGTTTTTGCTGGCCCTGGCCAGTCTTTCCAACTCCCTGACCGCTTCCAGAAAATCGTTTTGTCCCGTCATCTCATGTCCCTCCTGATTTATCTGTCGATTTTTTTCACATAATCTGCCGGCCAGCTTGCTCCAGCACCCGAAGGGCAGCCAGTGTCCTGTCCCTGGCCTCCTCCCAGCCAAGTCCGGTCCGGACAATCTTCATAAACTCTCTGGTACCATACTGCATGATATTATCCGACTGTTCAAAATGTACCGTCTGGTCCACGGTCCTGCGGAAGATCCTCAGATCCTTTATGCTGTCAATCTCCCGGATCAGCATGGAGGCATCCTCCCCCTGGATCTGGCTGGGCACCGCTGCATCAGCCATCTGGGAGTAGATGACCGTACCGGTCAAGTCCTTGTACTCCATCAGAATGGTTCCGGCTCCATCTATCTCATCCTCAAGCAGGACTCCTGCCCCGGTCACCCGGTCAGGCTCCCCAAAAAGACGGATCATGCAGGAGACAGGAAGGATGGCTGTGGAAAAGAGGGCCGCCCGCTTTCTGTCATGCTCCGGCAAATGCCTGCACAACTGGAATACAGCCTGCCTGACCTCCCCAAGAGACCCCAGGTACTGAATCATCTTCTCAAAGGAAGGGGCGTAGACAGGGAAAACCGCCTCCATGAGAATCACTTCCTTCTCCTCAGCCAGAGCAAATAATTCTTTTGCATCCTGCTCCTTTAAGGCCAGGGGCATCTCAGCCAGGACATGCCTGCCCGCCTGGAGCATGGTCCGGATCTGTTCATAGCGGTTCTCCGGCGGACCGGAGACAAAAACTGCATCCAGCTGCTCGTAATTGGCGAACTCATCCAACTGATCAAAGAATTCCAGAGGTCCTTTTCGAAATCCGAAAGCCTTGGCCTGCTCCATGTCCGGATCATAGACTGCTGTCAGTTCAAAGCCATGGCTGAAGCGGTTGGCCCGGAAGAAATCCTCCCCACATCTGTCTGTTCCAATGATTCCGAATCTAATCACGCTCTGGTCCTCCTTCACCTCATCCTGCTCCAGCAGAAATGTCTCAAGCTCCTTCACGGAAGCCACGATATGGCTGGCCCCGGCCTTCTTAAGCTCATCCTCAGACCCATAGCCAAAGAGAACTCCCACGGACAAAACCCCGCAGGCCCTGGCCCCCTCGACATCATGGCGGCGGTCCCCCACCATGATGGCATCGGCAGCCGGAATACCGCACTTCCAGAGTACATGGGCAACCACATCCTGCTTCTGGACCCGGGTTCCATCCAGCTCACTGCCGCCGACATAATCAAAAAATCCTTCTATATCAAAGTATTTGAGAATCCTCTCAACATAAACCGTCGGCTTGGAGGAGGCAAGGTAGAGCTGATAGCCCGCATCAGACAGCCTCTCAAGCATCTCCCGGACACCCGGATATATCTCATTCTCATAGATTCCCGTGGGAGAAAAATACTCCCGGTAATAATCCACCGCCCTGAGCGCCTGGTCGTGGCTCAAGCCATAATATTTCTCAAAAGACTCGGTAAGGGGCGGCCCGATAAAAGGAATCAGTTCCTTCAGATATTTAACTTCTATGCCGAACCTGGACAGGGCATACTGAACCGAGGAGGTGATTCCCACCATAGGGTCAGTAAGGGTTCCGTCCAGATCAAATAAAATATGTTTTCTCATGTTTTGCTCCTGATTGTAAGAAGGCTCAGGCCTTCTTCTCACGACTGAAGTCAGTAAAAATCTTTGTCAGAGATAAAAACACCATTCGATAACTTGCTTGTAGGTCGAAAAAACAGATATCACTTGATATTAATATAAGTATAAAAGAAAATGAAAAAAAAGACAACCATATTGAGCTTTCTCTACAGTTATTCACATACTCCTGATAGATTATTATGACTGAATAATACTATTAAAGGAGGTTAGTCACAAAATAAGGCCACCAGGAAGATGAAAATCCGAGAAACCCAGAAAAATATTATGACTGAATCAAACTATAAAAGGAGGTTAGTCATAAAAAAAAGACCACTAGAAAGATAAAAACCGAGAAACTTAGGAAAATATTATGACTGAATCAAACTATCAAAGGAGGTTAGTCACAAAATAAGGCCACCAGGAAGATGAAAATCCGAGAAACCCAGAAAAATATTATGACTGAATCAAATTATCAAAGGAGGTTAGTCACATGTTAGAGTATTGTGACCACAAAAATCTCCAGGCAAGAATTATGAAACAGAAAATGTAGAAGATTTAAGAAATATATGATATATTATATTGAATATAGCTGCGCTACACCCAATCCAGAGCAAACTGTATGGCTCTGAATATCTATAATCTGGTAAGCGCGACAATACTAACACCGTTTTAAGGAAATCATACGGCTAAAAGCAGTTAATATCTGATAAACACGATATTACTAACACTATAAAGGGAACCGTATGGCTCTTAACAGTATAATCTGATAACCACAATAATTTGAACATTATTTAAGGGAACATCTGATGGCAGAGAACAATAAAAAGAAACATTATTCCCAGAAAAGTCTGGGAGAACAGATATTTGATATCATCCAGGATTCCATAGACAATATGGATTTTTCCGGACTGAATGAGCGGATCCGGGAGACGGTGGAGGATACCAGGGATGAGATAAGCCGGCAGATTAACAATCTGCAGAACGGCTATTATGGCGGTTCTTCTTATGACAGGGACTTTTACGGCAACCCTTTCCGCAAGGGAAGAATCCGGACCGGGGACGGTGTCTACGTTGAACCGGGAGAGACCGGGTCAGGTCATGGCAAGAGGTCGGGATATAAGGGTGCCGGAGCAGGCAGCGGTTACGGTGGACTTGGACATGGCAATGGTTATGGTAAGGCGGCGGGCGGCCGCTGGCAGGCCGGCAGCCGCCCCGGACAGACTTCGGGGAAGACCGAACCTGGCGAGAGCGGTCAGCCCAGAAGCCTTCCCGGACTGTACAGCGGTCCCATACAGATGGCCGCCGGCGGAACAGGGCTTGCCGTCTTCGGCGGAATCAGCCTGGGACTGGGCCTGGCGGCTCTTGGAGCCATCGGCGGCGCTGCCGCTGGCGGGATCGCCGCCGCCGGAGTTTTTACCCTTCTGATGACGGGTGTGAGCGGCGTCCTGCTAGGCAAGGGCATCATATCCAGAAACCGGGCCAATCGATTAAAAGAATACATCGGATACTGGAAGGGCAAGTCATATATCATGCTCTCCGACCTTGCGGAAAAAAGCGGGAAGTCCATAAAGCAGATTAAGGAAGATATACATTTTCTGACAGACAGGAAGCTTCTTCCGGGAGCCCAGGTAGACCAGCAGGAAACCGTCCTCATGCTCACCGATGAGGCCATATCCCAGTATGAAGCCGCCAGGGAATCCCAGCGGATCCGGGAGGCGGAGGAGGCCGAGAGACGTCGGCAGGAGGAGGAGCTCCAGAAGCAGAAGGACGCAAAGTGGGCCAATGCCTCCGAGGAGGAGCGGGAAATGTTTGCCTTCCTGGAGGATGCAGAGGACTCCCTCAGGAATGTCCAGGCCTACCAGGTATCCATAGAATCCCGGGAGGTCAGGGACAAGCTTGGCCGGCTGGAGCTGGTGCTCACCCGGATCTTTGTCTGCGTGAAGGAGCATCCGGAAAAGCTGAGGCTGACCAGACGTCTGATGGATTATTATATTCCGTCCATTCTCCGTCTGCTTTCCGTCTATGAAGATATGGAAGAACAGCCCATACAGGGGGAGAATATCCAGAAGACCATGAGTGAGATTGAGGCCTCCATGGATACCATGAACGAGGCCTTAGAGCGGATGTTTGACGAGCTTTTTGAGGCAGATGCGGTGGATGTATCTGCGGATATACAGGTTCTGAAAACCATGCTGGCCCAGGACGGGTGGACGGATGCAGGGTTTTCGAACATGAAAGATGATGCCATCTTGCAGTAACATGGCAGCTCATACAATTTATTAGATTATATTTGTACAAGATATTTATTAAAGTATATATTTTAAGGAGACACAGATGAACATTGATGAATTATTAAAAGAAAGTCCAAGCCTCACCTTAGACCCTTTCGCTCAGGAGAAGGCGGAGATGGCTGTTTCGCCCGAGGAGGCTGCCCCTGCTCCGGTCTATGAAGAAGAACAGTATCTGACCGAGGAAGAGAAGAGACAGGTTGACGCATTCGTTAACCAGATCCGCATCCAGGACTCCACCTCCATCATGCAGTACGGAGCAGGAGTTCAGCAGAAGATGGCTGATTTCTCAGAGGGCACCCTGGAGAAGGTCCGCACCAAGGATCTTGGGGAGATCGGTGACCTCTTAGGAGGTGTAGTTACAGAGCTTAAGAAGTTTGACGAGGAGGATTCCAAGGGAATCTCCGGCTTCTTCAAGAAAAAAGCTGCCAAGGCAGAGTCCCTGAAGCTGCGCTATGATAAGGCCGAGGCCAACATCGAGAAGGTGACCAAGACACTGGAAGGACACCAGATTCAGCTGATGAAGGACAGCGCAGTCTTAGACCAGCTCTATGAGCTGAACAAGAACTACTTCCATGAGCTCAATATGTACATTCTGGCCGGCAAGAAAAAGCTGAAGCTTGTTGAGACCGAGGAGCTGCCGGCCCTCAGAGCCAAGGCGGCCGAAACCGGGCTTCCGGAGGATGCCCAGGCTGTCAACGATATGGAAGGCATGCTGACCCGTTTCGAAAAGAAAATCCACGATCTGGAGCTTACCCGCATGGTCTCCCTGCAGATGGCCCCCCAGATCCGCATGATCCAGTCCAGTGACATCACCATGTCGGAAAAGATTCAGACAACACTGACCAACACCATCCCCCTCTGGAAGAGCCAGATGGTCATTGCCCTGGGCCTTGAACACTCCAGAAAGGCTGCCATCGCCCAGAGGCAGGTATCCGACGTGACCAATGAACTGCTGAAGAAGAATGCAGAAAAACTGCAGATGGCCACAGTGGAAACCGCAAAAGAAAGCGAGAGGGGCATTGTGGATATGGACACCCTGGTAACCACCAACGAAGCCCTGATCAACACTATCGACGAAGTCATGCAGATTCAGCGGGAAGGCCGCCAGAAACGAAAGGAAGCCGAAGGCCGCTTAAGCGAGCTGGAGCAGGATCTCAAGCAGAAGCTGCTGGCTGTAAGATCGTAACTGACAGATCAATACTCCCGTCAACGACAATACCCCCGTCACCAGGAGATAATGGTAACGGGGGTATTTTCATGTTAATTATTATTTCCAGATATCACAGGATACTAAGATCAGGCTCTCAACATCTTCCGGTACTCCTTCTTAAGGCCCAGCATCATTTCGTTTACCCGTCTTGATTCTGCTCTTAAATCAAAAGCTCCTCCGGATCTGACCCATTCGAAGATTATACCGTTGGTCATCCTCTCCCCGTAGTCAATCACAAGGTCAGGGTCATAGGAGCATTCCGCTATTCCCTGCAGGATACAGTTTTTGTACAGCTTCTTTATCCGAATCCTCAAGGGCTCAGTAAGGGATATGATTCCCAGATCTCTCTCAAGCTCCAGTTTAAAGATAGCCTTGCCCAGTTCAGGTTTATAGTCCTCGATGATCTTTAGACGGTTATCCACCAGCATCCACAATCTCTCAAAATCATTATCTGCATAAACAAAATCATCAAAGGAATTTCTGGAAAGATCATTGGCGCTTTCCATCAGATAAGACAGGATATCATCCTTAGAGGAGAATTGATTATAGAAGGAGGACCGGGTTACCCCTGCCTTCTCGCAGATTTCAGAGATACTGATACCATATCCCTTGCTTTTAAACAGATGCATGGCTGTATCTGCGATTTTATCGCGAATTGTGTTGCTTTTTGCCTTCATCTCATCACCTGGGTAATAAAAGTAATACTACAATGAATCGTAAGCTTAAATATATATTCTAATTATATAAACCTAACTGTCCTGTGTCAAGTAACTGGCACGGTATCAGATTGCGGACAAATGGTACAGGCTCCTATCCATTGGTTCCTCATAAAATAGAAAAAAAGACGATCTTGTCCTGCTATATCATCTCACATAATCCGGGGGAACAGTCAGGCTGTTCCCCCTTATAGATTTGTGTCAGTCAGCTAATCCGCTTTATTTCCTTTGTCACCCTCTTATACCAGCATCCTGCGGATATCCACTGCCTCACCGGGCACTGCCTCAAGCTGCAGGAGATCATAATCGCAGCTTCCCTCCTTCAGCTTGCGGAGGACAGTATCTACGTCACGAAGTCCCTGGGCAATCAGAACCTTGACGGTCTTCCCGTCAACGGTGATCTGGTCTTCGATTATGCCGGCAGCTGCCGGGAGCAGGTCATCGGTGCTAAGGTCGGGACCATAGTTTTCATCCGGTCTTCTTACCTGAAGCTCGATGGCGCTGCGCTTAAAGAGGTGCTTGATTTCCAAGGGAGTAAGTACCTTGGCTTTCTCAGGCCCGAAGCCTCCTTCCCTGGCCTCATCCTTTCTTCCGATGGAAGAAGTAAATGTAATGGGGTACACTTCTTTTTCCATATCCCGGGCCGTGCTGGTCTTAAAGAAGGTTTCCTGGCCGGATCCTGCTTTGCTGAAGTAATCAGCAAGCTCCGGATAGCGGGCTTTCATCATGCGGACAACAGGCTGGCTGTCGCGGATAATGAGTGGCTTGCCATCTGCAGCTGCAAGCTCTGCCTTAATCTCTTCTGCCGCCTGCTTCTCTGCTGTGACTGCCGGTTCAATCTCGTTTACGCCCAGCTTATTAAGGGCGGAAACCATGAGGGCCGGGGTCAGATCCAGATCATCAAATCCGGAGAGGGTGGAAAGTTCAGCAATAAAGGACGGTTCGATCCTGGCAATCTTGTATAACTTCTTGTTATCCAGATAATGGAAGATATCCCTGTGATCCTGAGCCATGGTGAGGGCAGCGGTGGGACATTCCTTTACACAGAGGCCGCAGCGGACACAGGCGCTTTCAGCCAGAGGCCGGTTCATGGCCGGCAGGATCTTGCTGCCGGCACCTCTGCCGGTCCGGCTCCATACATGGATGCCCTGCTGGTCGTTGCAGGCTGCCACACAGCGGGTACATAAGATACATTTGTTGGGATCCTTTACGATGACATGGGTGGAGTCATCCAAAGGCTCTGTGCGTTCCTTCCAGTCAAAGTCGCCCGTGGCTGCATTATACTCTCTGGCCAGGGTCTGGAGCTCACAGGCGCCATCTTTGGTACAGTCACAGATAATACAGTATTTGCACATTTCATCGGACAGCTCGTTGACATCACAGGCACCATTTCTGGCACAATGCTGGCAATCCATGGGATGATTGGAGATCAGAAGCTCCAGATTCATCTTTCTGGCATCGCGTACAGCCGGTGTATTGGTTTTTACAACCATACCGGGAGAAACCTGTGTGGCGCAGGAAGGCAGAAGCCCCCGGCGTCCTTCCACCTCTACCAGGCAGATCCGGCAGTTGGCTTTGGGATCCTGTTCTTTGATATAGCACAGAGTAGGGATGTGGATTCCGGCTCCTCTGGCTGCTTCAAGGATGGAGGAACCAGCCTCCGCACTTACTTGCTGAGAGTCAATCACAAGATTAATTTTTGGCATGTTATTCCTCCTCTCTTACTGAATACGATTTAAGAAGTCCTGACGGTAATTCGTGAGGGCGCTCATCACCGGTACAGCTACCGACTGACCCAGAGGACAGAAGCTTCCAACCTGCATGTTCTTACAGATCTTTTCGATGGTGACAAGGTCCTTCTCCTGACCCTCCCCGTCACGGATGGCTGTAAGAAGGTCCAGAATTCTCACAGTACCCTCACGGCAGGGAGTACATTTACCACAGGATTCTGCTGCGAAAAAGGCAACCACTTCCACCAGGATCTCGGCCATATCCCTGGTCTCATCAATCACGAAGAGGGAACCGGAGCCCAGAGCCAGACCCAGCTCAGAAAGAGACTCGATATCAATCCTGGTATCAATCTGGTCCGGTGTCACAAAAGCTCCGGAGTTTCCGCCGATCTGAACGGCTTTCAGCTGATGGCCGGGGCGGACGCCTCCGAAATGGTCGAGAATCTCCGATAATTTAGAACCGGTATAAACCTCACACCAGCCCTTCTCAGCGATATCACCGCTCACGGTAAATACCTTGGTACCCGGATAGCGGATGGCTCCGATGGAGCTGTACCAGACGGGTCCGTTATTGACAATCGTGGCTACAGCGGCAAATGTCTCTACGTTATTGACAACGGTTGGCTTGCCGTAAAGGCCCTTGACCGTAGGGTAAGGAGGTTTCAGGCGGGCTTCGCCTCTCTTACCCTCGATGGAGTTGAGCAATGCGGTCTCCTCACCACAGACATAGGCACCGGCGCCGGTCATGATAGTGAACTTAAGGTCGCCGTAAATGCCCTTCTCTTCGCCCTGGGCTACAGCCTCTTTGAGCAGGTCGATCACGAAGGGATACTCTGCACGGCAGTAGACGATAGCCCTGTTTGCTCCGATGGCATAGGCACAGATGGCCATACCTTCAAGGACGGTGTGGGGGTCATTTTCCAGGATGGTACGGTCTTTGTAGGTACCTGGCTCACCCTCATCAGCGTTACAGACAACATACTTGATGTCACTGTCCACCTGTTTTGCTGACCGCCACTTAAAACCTGTGTTAAAGCCCGCTCCTCCACGTCCGCGGAGGAGTCCGGATTTCTCAAACTGCTCTATCAGCTCATCCTGTGGAATCTCTCTGGCCTTCTTAAGTGCCTCATATCCACCTGCATTTATATATTCCTCAATGCTATGCGGATCAATCTTGCCCGCATTGCGGAGGGCAACTCTCATTTCTTTCATATAGACACCTCCATGCTAACAATACTGACCGATAATCTCTTCCAACAGTTCTTCTGTCAGGGGGCCATATACCTTCCTGTCCACGGTAATGACAGGGGCCTTGGCACACTGTCCGACACACTCTCCCTCGATCAGGGTAAAAAGCCCGTCCTCGGTGGTCTCCCCGATTCCGATCCCCAGCCTGCGGCCGATCATCTCTGTCACCTCAAGGGCTCCTGCGGCACAGCAGGGGGCAGAACGGCATACACGGATGACATGCTTTCCTACCGGTTCCAGATAGAGGTAGGAATAAAAGCTTGCTGTCTCATAGACCTGGGCTTCGGTTGTGTCATAGATACCGGCGATGGCGGTGATGGCCTCCGGTGCCAGATATCCAAGCTCGGCCTGAACTGCCATGAAGGCATCCAGCATAGATCCCTCATTCTCACGGATCTCTTTGATCTTATTCATGATTTTTTCCATCTCTATCCCTCCCTTGCAATGCGGATGTTACATGGTACATAGCTATGGAATGGGGTCCCGGCAATACGGTCACGGAACTGGTCGTCTGTCAGAAGGTTGGTATTGCCCTCTTCTTTCAGTCCGCCTACCGGCAGTCTGGTACCCTGAGGAACGCAGACGGTTCCCTTCTTCATATCCGGGTCGATATGGGCGGGAGCAGTGATGGAGCCCTTGCGGTTAAATACTTCCAGCATATCTCCTTCTTTGATACCCATAATCTCCGCATCTTCCATAGAAATATCTGCTGTATAGACATTCTTACCCCGGTTCCATCTCCGGTCTCTCATGGCAAAGTTGTAGGTACCGTCAAAGTGCTTGCCGGGCTTTAAGATGAATGGATAGTCCTTATCTGTCATAAGGGCATCTTCCCTCTCCGGAGTCAGCTCTGCTACCCAGTCATCCAGCTCGTCGATGTGGCAGTGGATCTTTCCGTCCGGTGTACAGATGGAAGCACGCAGCTCTTCAAATGTAACCTGTCCTGCGTAGAATCCCTCCGGATGTTTGAGGGCTTCTCTGAATATCATCTCTGCCTGATAGGGTCCCTTGGGATAGCCGGCCCGCTCAAAGGCATTCTTTACGATATCATCGCAGAACATATAGCCGGCATAAGCCATACCCAGGGAGTAGGATTCCAGGGCTTCCCCAAGACTGAAGGTGACGATCAGGGGGGCAAGAGGTGCCAGTGCCGGATTTTCTCCAATGTACTTATAGACAGCATCGACCCAATCCATGCGGCTGGTCTTTGCCAGGTCGTAGATCTCCTGCGGAATCGGCGGAACCAGGTTCATCTCCTTCATGAGGCGGGCCCAGAAGTCCATGGGTTCGATGGCTTCCCCATAGGGCTCCACAATGGGAGGATGGACGGTAACATAGACATCCGGGAAAAGGTTAAAGAGGGCGGAATATCCGTACATTTCCGGTGTAACAGTACAGGGAAGCACGTAATCAGCCAGCCTTGCCGTCTCATTCCACTGGACATCGTAGTGAACCAGAAGTTCCAGGGCCTCATAGGCTGCTGTAACCTTGGGTGTGTCAACGATGGACCTTACCGGGTTGCCGGTTCCTGAAATCTGGGCGCGGATCCGGTCTGGTTTGTCACTTAAGACCTCATCTGCAAAGGCTGCTGTCGGGAACATGCCGGTGATCAGCCGGTAATCGGTTTCCGGCAGTCTCCAGTCTGTTTCCGGGTTATCCGTGTGGGCCAGGAGGAATCCTGCCAGCACACCCCAGGTGATGCCGCCGGGTACGGCGATCCTTCCGGTAATGGCAGAGAAGACATGCATCAGGTGGGTGGTCAGGGTAGTATGCCTGCCGCAGATGATACCCAGCTCCTTATGTATGGTGGATTTCTCATGGGCCATAATATCGGCAACCTTATAGACATCATCATAATCCAGGTCGCAGACTTCGATGGCCTTTCTGATATCCAGATCATCCACCCATTTCCACAGTTTATCAAAGTCCGCTACATTTTCTTCGATATATTCCTTGTCATACCAGCCCTCTTTCATGACGATGGCCAGCAGGGCACGCCAAAGAAGAGCATCCGCACCGGGACGGATCTGCAGATGGATGTCAGCCATCTTGGCCGTCTCACTCTTCTTGGGGTCAATGACAATAAGCTTCTTGTCCGGATTCTTGGCAAATTCGTAGATCACCCGCTTGCCGTTCTCAATCTGATTGGACTGCATGGGGTTCCAGCCGCAGCAGCAGAGCACGTCCGCATGATGCATATCCGGATGAGGCCAGAAGGACTGGCTTCCCAGCATCTTGCCGGTACTCCAGAAGATTCCGGTCAGCTCTGCAGAAAGGGAGCAGAAATAATTCTGGCAGCCGATCAGGGCATTAAACATGTTGAGCATGACGCCGGAGTAACCATCGGAGAAATGGGATCCGCCGAAGGCTGAGTAGGCTCTGGGTCCGTACTTATCCAGGATAGCCTGCAGCTTCTCAGCAATTTCCTTGATAGCCTGATCCCAGGAAATGCGGACAAACTCACCATCCACCTTCTTCATGGGATACTTGATCCGGTCCTCACTGTAGAGCATATTCACGAAGTTACGTCCTTTACGGCAGAGATGGCCCCTGGATCTGGGATTGTCATCGTCATGCTTAACCTTAAGCACTTTTCCATCTTCAACGTACATCTTCATGCCGCATTCCTGCACACAGACGGTACAGACGGATGTTTTCCATTCACCCATAAAACTCCTCCTTTTCTGATTTGTATATTAGTTAATGTTTGTTAATAAATTACCATTATACTATATATAACATTTACAATAAAAATTAGTCAATACTCACTCATTTTATGAAAAATGTATAAAATCATGGACATACTTATTGTACTCGCCTATATATTGTGGACAATTTTAAGAAAATGTCCACCCGCCTGCAGACAGGATACCGATTATGTAGCAAAGGCCCTGCAAAATCAGTCTGATATCCGCATAAACAGTGGCTCTGAGCCCTAAAAAAAGAAGTGCCGATTCTTGACATGACTTACATTTATCCATATAATGTTGGATTATGAATGAATTAAGATTAACAATACCGGAACAAAACCAGACCATCTCTCCGAAAGAAGACGGCGGGCTCACAGACCTTGCCCTTCTTACCGGCGCTATTATATATGCCTCTGCTTCAGCCTCCCCGGCAGGTTCGGGCCAGGAAGGTTCGAGCCAAAGAGGAAGGCCGGCAGGTTCGGGCCAGGGAAGAAACGATACGGCCAGCCTGAATAAATCAGGCAGTCCCAAGGGAATCTGCTACTCTTCCACTCCGGATGGATCAGGCAACCCCATGGGTCTCCTTACTGACGGCAGCAGCGTATCTGTTTTCCGGGCCAGAAAAGACATCGGAATCCGTCCCCTGCTGATCATGGAGCAGGACGGCGGCATTCACTCTGCGTCGGATCCTGACACTCACTATGATCATCCATCGGAAAAGCGGCTGAAACTGGGGGAATATCCGCAATCAGTACCGGATATCCGTCTCCAACGGCACCTGGACCAGCTGCTTGCCTCATCCGGGCTGACCCGGACCGGAAGGTTCTGGACTCTTCCTGGGGAAGAAAAACAAGCAGGAACAACACAGCCCGGGGGAACCGGGTCTGCTAAAACACAGTTCATAGTGAACGAGACTGCCAAGATACAAACCGGAGAGCCAGTATCCCGGGAGACGGAATACATATCTTACGAGGAATATGGCTGTAAAGAAGGCCGATTTATCCTCATGGACCTGCCGGGAAACCATATCCATCTTCCTGATTTTCTGCAATCTATCCTCCATTACCGTAAAGATTCCCGTATCTGGGTCCGGGTTGAACCAGTCTGGTGGATTGCCCTGTCGGGCGGGCAGAATATGATCTCAGAGAAGATTCTCACCGCCGGCATCCGCTGCTGCAAAGGCTCTATGCAGTATTTTGGAAATATCGAACAGACAGGCATAGGCAGATTCGTCACCGGCAGCATGCAGTCTGAAATCTTACGGAATATCCGGCTTCCCCAGGCTCCATCAGCTAAGAATAAGCAAACCTGCAGGGATCCTCATACATTTGATTATCGGCCTGCCACGGAAGAAGACATCATCCGGGGAGCCATAGAAAGCGGGATCGCCGTCTTCCTCCATGGGGCACCCAGCGAGGGAAAAAGTGCCCGGGTCTGTCAGATTGATCCCACCTGTGAGATCATCTACCTGAGGAATGCCACGCCGGAAAGCCTTAACGGAAAGAGTGTCTACAACCAGGCCACAGGGGAAATGTTCGACGTGCCCCCTGCCTGGCTTAAAAAGGTAGAAGCCAAATGCAGTGCCGAGCCGGACCGGCTCCATATTGTCTTTTTTGATGAGATTACCAATGCCCTTCCCTCCATCCAGGGGATTGCATTCAACATCGTATTAAACAGGGAAGTCAACGGAATCTGGAGGCTCCCGGAAAACGCCAGAATCGTAGCCGCCGGCAATGACATATCCGATTCCCTGGCTGCCAATCTTCTGGCAGAACCTCTCTTTAACCGCTTTGCCCATGTATACATCCATACCACGGTACCGGACTGGCTGGCCTGGGCTGCCGACCATGGAATCCATCCTGCAATCTATGCCTTTATTGCCTATAAGGGGGAGGAAGCCCTGCGAAGCCCCTACAACGGGGAGAAGCCCAACGCAGACCCCAGGAAATGGGAGATGGCCTCCAGAATGCTCTATCATACTGGCAGGCCGGATATGCTGCGATCCCTGGTGGGAGAAGAAATCACGGAAGAATTTATCGCCTTCTGCAGGAAAAAGGTTCTAACCTTAAATGATGTTCTTAACCATAATTATGACCCGGATCATCTTGATATGGATGTCAGTGAAAAATACGCTGCAGCAATAGCCATGCTGCAGGCAGAAGAGAAAGACCTTGATGAGGTCAGACATTTTGTCGGTCTCCTTGGAGCTGAATATGCCGCCCTCTTTGATATACTCTGGGCGGGCAGCGACAAGAAAAGGCTCAGGCTGATACTGGAAAGCAAGGCTGTATATTAAAAAATGAATCAGAAAATAACAGAACCATTCAATTTACAGAGAATTCTGGGCCGGCTGCTTTCCCGCTTTCCCTTTTTCGGGACAGTGATGGCCGAACTGAATTATGCCGGATCAGATGCCGTTAAGGACATATCAACCGACGGGAAAACCGTGGTCTACAACCCTGACTTCATGGAAACTCTGCATCCCGACCTCCGGCTCTACTATATCATGCGGCAGGTCTGCCATGCGGCCTTCCGCCATCAGGACCGGGGCAGGGGAAAGCATGCCGGGCTGTGGCAGGAAGCCACAGAGGCAGTGGTGAATGCCTGGCTTCATGAAGAGGGGCTGGCCATTCCGGAAGATGCTGTCTGTGATTTGGAGGCGAGGAATTACCCTGCGGAAGCCTATTATGAGAAACTGGCTGCTCAGATACCCATCCCGCTTAAAGCCGATGATGATAAGGCAGATGAATCTTTTGAAGGATTCCCGGATTGGGATCAGAATACCGGTCAGGAAGCCCTGTCTGACCTTCCAATGCAGGAGCCTGTCTCAGGAAAAGAGCTCCTCAAAGATATACTGCCGGAATATATGGAAGCCGGCGGGAATACTTCCTATAACAGCGAGCCTGAGGCCTTTGAGTCAAATCAGGAGCTGGTGGAGGATGATATCCGGGATCTGATTGATTCCCTGACCCATACTGCGGCCGGTGTGGGTGACAGCAGCAGGGCAGAGCAGGTTGATATCATAAGGGCCAAACCAAGGAAGCCCCTTATAGACTGGCGCAGGATATTACGTGATACCGTCTGCCCGGAGCTGGACTGGTCTGACCGCAATGCGGTCATCGAGGATGGCATCATCCGGTCCGGACTGGAGGAGATGACTATCCTCGATACAGAGATTCTGTTAGATACCAGCGGATCCATTGAGGAAGCTTTTTTGCGGACATTTCTGGAAGAGTGCCGGTGGATTCTCAGTTTTTCCCGGGTAAGGATTGGCTGCTTTGACACGGAATTCTATGGATTTCACGAGATCCATACATTAAAAGACCTGAAAGAGTTTCCGGTGACAGGCCGGGGCGGCACTGACTTTGCAGTGGCGGCAGCTGCCTTCAGCAGGCGAATTGATAACCGGATCATCTTTACCGACGGAGATGGTGATATCCCGGACCAGCTGCTGCCAATCACCTGGATCATTTTCGGGGAGAAGGAGATTCATCCGAAGAATGGCCGGGTTATCTATGTGACTGGTGAGAATCTGAAAAGAGAAGGAAGAGGTTATCAGATATGAATATAGCGGGAAATATTATCGATGCAATCATTCTGGCAGGAGGAAAGAACAGCCGAATGCACGGACATTTTAAAGGCAGCCTGACCTACCGGGATGAAGTATTCCTGGACAGAATCATAAAGGGTATCGGAGACGGATCGGGTCAGATCTTTCTGTCCTGCTCCACGCCGGGGCAGGTTAAGGATATCCCGGGGGAATGCACTCTTGTATACGACACCATAAAGGATGCAGGCCCCCTGGCCGGACTGATCAGCGGAATCAGTGTGAGCACTACTGAATATGTGGCTGTCTGCGCCTGCGACATGCCCTTTATCTCCCGAAACCTCTATGCGTACCTGTGGGAAGAAGGCAGGAGACGCTCAGAAAAGAATAATAAGGGGCTTTATTCGGGCGAAAATGATCAGGCAGATCGTTCCCTTGAGAAGACAGTCGATGCCATCATTCCCCGCGCAAGGGATGGTTACCATCCTCTGGCAGCCCTCTATCACCGGAACATCCTTCCTGTCCTGGAGGAAGCCGCTGCCAATGGACAAAAAAAGCTGATGCAGATCATAAAAGGATTGAATTATGTGACAGCAGATTTGGAACCCTTATCCAATTATGAGCTCGAAGTGACCAACATCAACACTGTGCAGGAGTTCAAGGAATTAGAGCAGCTGGAGAAGGTCTTTCCATCCGGAAATCAGTAAACATATATGCAGGATCTGCTCATCATATTAAGAAAAAAGGATATCTCTCAAAAGATACCCTTCTACATATCCATATCCAGTTCAACAACATACTTAAGGGATATCTGCCGGCCGTCTGCCAGAGCCAGATATCCCTTTAGTTTATCAATTTTCATGACCTTGCCGGTGACAGTCAGATAGGCCCCGCCGGCCTTTCTCTCATCCGGCTTATAATAGGTCACCCTGATGTCCGGCCCTGTATCCAGCCGGGATTGCAGTATATCTAACCGGTAGTTAAGCTCCTCCATCTGGTCTTCCGAAAGGTCAGCCGGATTTTCGGTATACCTGGCCACCTCTTCTACCGCCTCCCCATAACCGGTCAGGGCAGAGAAGGGGGCAAACTGGGCTGCCCGTTTGTATAAGGTCATGCGGGGATGGTTTTTCGGCTCATAGTGTGGGAGATTGATGATATCCCCATAGAGCTCCTGTGCTCTGTATGTGCTGCCGTCTTTCTGATTCATGCTTTCAGCCTCCCTCATTATGCTTTGTGGTCATCCACTGTGCTATGGGACTCTATTCGGGATTCTTATAATCGCCGCGGCTTGCGCTGTTCTGATTTATCAGGCCTTGTGGCCGCCTACTGTATTATTTCGTTCTCTACCGGTTGCCCCCTCCTCAAAATTCGTCCCCTTGAGGATGGCGTTCTTGCCATATTTGCCCTTGATGGAAAGCATGGCTTCCTGAAGTCTCCTCTCCTTCTCCATGGCCGCCTCATTTTTCTTCCGCTCCTGCTGCAGGGCCTCATAATCTGTAAACAGGTCTATCTGCTCATAGACAGGCTCCCGGGCCTTGCTGCTGTCTTCCGGAATGAGATGGTTTAAAGACAGGGACATCCTGCGAATCAGCAGGTCCGGATCTATGATTCGGTCATAGAGGTTAAGGGCTGCCTGGGAAATGCGGTTTCCGGAGGAGGTATATCCAGGAAGGTTCTCCGTCCCGTGGGCGTGTTTGGGAACCAGCCGTCCATACCGGTCTTCCTTAGTCCGGTTTTTGTATTTCTTCCGGATGGCAGGATCATTCAGACTTTCCCTGTCATAGCCCACCGTGAGCACCAGCTGATCTGTGACCATCCTCTTTTCCACCAGGTCAAGGGCTGCCGCATCTGCCATCTCATGGACGACAATTCTGGCTTTGCGGAAATCATAAGGACTCTGCAGTACCTGACCGGAGATTACGGAGTAATTCTCCGGCTGGTAAGATTTAACCAGGTCCATGGTGCAGGGCTCATAGCCCCATGCATGGTCAATCAGGAGCTCCGCATTGACCCCGAAAAGGTCATAAAGGAGGTCCTCCCTCTCAAGGGAACATCTGGCCACGTCACCCATGGTAAAGATCCCGTTTTCATTAAGCTTTCTTGCATAGCCCCGCCCCACTCTCCAGAAGTCTGTCAGAGGCTGATGGTCCCAGAGCTGTCTTCGGTAGCTCATCTCATCCAGCCAGGCAATCCGGACACCATCTTTATCCGGCTCCACATGTTTTGCTCCGATATCCATGGCAATCTTAGCCAGGTAGAGGTTCGGCCCGATGCCGGCCGTGGCAGTGATTCCTGTCTCAGACAGGACATCCCGGATCATCTGCATGGCCAGCTCTCTTGCCGTCATCTTATAGGTCTTCAGATATCCCGTGACATCCATCATCACCTCATCGATGGAGTAGACATGGATATCTTCCGGGGCAATGTACTTAAGATAGATGTCATAAATCCCGGCGGAATAGTCCATATAGAGCTTCATCCTGGGCGGCGCCACAATATACTTAAGCTCCAGAGAAGAATCTGCCTCAAGTTCAGGTGCAGAGTCAGAGCTTCCCGTAAAGTGATGCCCCGGAGCCCGGCTAATCCTCTCTCCATTCACCTTCTTAACCGCCTGAACTACCTCAAAAAGCCTGGCCCGCCCGGGGATTCCATAAGCTTTTAGACTGGGAGAAACCGCCAGACAGATGGTCTTCTCTGTCCTTGAGGCATCCGCCACCACCAGGTGGGTGGTCAGGGGATCCCTGCCAAGCTCCCGGCACTCCACCGAAGCATAGAAGCTTTTCAGATCAATCGCGATGTAAGTTCGTTCCGAATCCGGAAGGGGATATTTCATAGCCTGCATCCTCCAATGCCCTGATGGCCCGGTCAATGTTTTCTTCCTTAGTCAGAATATAGTCTGTATTATAAGTGGAAATTGCAAAGATGCCGATCTGATTATCAGCCAGAACCTGTGATATGGCGGCGAGAATCCCAATCAGAGAAAAATCCAGCTGGCCGCAGATGCGAAAGCCTCTCCAGCCATCATCCCGGATGATCATGTTATCCGCTACCAGTTCTTCCGGGCAGACCAGAGACTTCTCCTCATCCGTCCTTCCAGTAAAGCAGAACTCCTGATCCAGATTGATTCCCGAATAATCTTTTACTTTGCATACACTGAAACGATGTTCTAATTTCTCCAGGATGATTTTTTGTCTCACTGTTTTTTCCTCATTTTCTTTTATATATTTTTTTTGATTTAAACTATCTGTTTCTTCTGAGCTGCCCGCTTTATATATACTATTACTTTCTTCTGAGTTGTCAGCTCCATCTTCATCATTTCTCTGTTCTTTTAACACTATATCCGGGATTTCAGAGTTCTTGTCTTTATAATCTGTCAGAATCTTCTCCCTGAACTTAGTAATCATTTCCTCGTCAATCTTTAGAGTCTCCCCGATAT
>JAFUDC010000066.1 GCA_017459345.1 Eubacterium sp. | reverse complement strand
TCACTTTGGTGAAATCTTCTGATTTCGGCAGCTCAGGATCTGCTCTCAGCGATTCGTTGAGCTGTCACCTCAGATATTTTTCTCCAGTTAGGCTGCTTTAATTGAATCAGGGGGCAGCCCTTCGGGCTGTCACTTTGGCGTAATCTTCTGATATCGGCTGCCACGATTTTGCTTCCAACGATTTATCGAGCTGTTACCCTAGCTCTTTTTCTCCATTTCGGCTGCTCAAATCGAACTGGTCACAGCCCTTCGGGCTGTCACTTTGGCACGATCTTTTGATTTCGGCAGCTCAGGATCTGCCCCCAGCGATTCGTCGAGCTGTTACCTTTGCTCTTTTTCCCCATTTCGGTAGCTTTAATTGAACTTGCATCAGCCCTACGGGCTGTTACCTTGGAAAAATCTCCTGGTTTTGGCAGCCAGAGGACATTGAAATAGTTAATCACGTGAATAAGACCCACGGATTGCTTCGCTGCTTAAGGCAGCTCATTCCCGGCGGAGAGATATATCTCATACCACTCCTTCTTTGTGAGGGTAACTTCTGTCGCTTTTGCGGCGTCCCGAATCCTTGCCGGTTTGGTGGTTCCCGTGACAGCCTGGGTTCTTCCCGGGTATTTTAATACCCATGCCAGAGCGATGGCCGCGGCAGATACGCCCTTCTCCTCAGCCATGCGGTTCAGAACCTGATTAAGCTTCGGATATTTATCTGATCCCAGGAATACGCCCTGGAAGTATCCATATTGGTAGGGTGACCAGGCCTGGATTACGATATCGTGAAGGCGGCAGTACTCAAAGAGACCGCCGTCTCTCATGATGGCATGGTCATTCTCCATATTTACATTAAATCCTGCATTAAGAGATGGGGTAAATGCGGCGCTCAGCTGCACCTGATTGGTCATGATGGGGTATTTTACATATTTGCGGATCATGTCCATCATAATGGGATTCTGGTTGCTGACGCCAAAGTTTTTAACCTTGCCGGCAGCATAAAGAATATCAAAAGCTTCCGCGATCTCTTCAGGCTCCATCAGGGCATCCGGTCTGTGCAAAAGCAGGCAGTCCAGGTGGTCAGTCTTAAGACGCATGAGACTGGCGTCCACTGCCTCAAGAATGTGTTCCTTTGAGAAGTCAAACCAGGTAAATTCTTCGTTGCGGATACCGCATTTGGACTGGAGGAATACCTTTTCTCTGAGTCCGGGATTTGCAGCAAAGGTCTGTCCCAGCTTGTCCTCAGCCTTTCCGTTGGTGTAGCAGTCAGCGGTATCAAGATAGTTGATCCCCTCTTCCAGTCCGGTATTGATCAGCTCTGCAATCTCAGCCGGATCCATCTCGGCAGTACGCATGAGACCGATGATTATTTTGGATACCCTGTCCTTATTCTTGCCAAATTCAATATATTGCATATGAACCTCCTTATAACCTGATTCTGATATCTGAAACTGTTATCTGAATCATTCATCAGAACGAGAATTGAGAACTCGCCCGGATTCGTCGAGACGAATCCGATTGAATTTATCCTCTGGTGTGATCGTGAAATTGTGAACAATTGCTCCCGAAACCTTAATATCATCATCTGCTAACCAACATATGATAGCTGATTACTTATCAACGATACGGATTTGTCCAATTCGATTTTATCATATGTAACTGTCCTATGCAATGTAATAATAAAGACTTCTATTATTATGATAAGTTAAAACAAACTTATTCAATCGTAATCGCCTTGGCGATTGCGCGCGAGTTGCGCGACGCATTTATGCGTCTTCCTATGCGCAACTCTGCGATCCGCCGGAGGCTTCATCAGAAGGGAGATTGTGACTCCCTCTGATAGAATAGAATCCTTGCTCCTACCTATGGAGGAGAGAGTCTCAATCTTCGTTCTGATGAAAGATACACTGCAGCGAAAAACCGGATGTCAATAGTCAATCATCTCCTCACATCTGGACAGGAATTCCTCCGCCTCCCTGCTCAAATTCCGGTCAGCAGATGCCAGATAACCGAAAGACACCTTTCCCTGGAATCCATCAATGACAGAGATATAAAATGTATCCTTTCCATATCCTTCCTTCTGCCAGTAGCTGCCGATATTACATAGAGCGGTCTGGCTCAGCATACGGAGCATCAGATGATCGCTGTTGGTCCTTACCGTCTTTCTTAATCGACATTTTCCCGAGTGAAAGGCCTTATGAGATAACAAGAGCTCTTCTACGGAGAAAAAATCATCTTCAAGCTGAATGCAGCTGCATTGATTAAGCTCTTCCGGCTCTATCAGACTTCTGCCGAAGAAAGGCCCCTTCTCTCCTGAATATACCACCAGATCACTCTGTAATAAGGGGGTAAAGGAGATATGCCTTCGGCGGATCATATGTTCAAATGCAGTTCTCTTGTTGTCCGGAACAAAAAGAAATCCCAGGTCATAATTCTGATTCTGCAGCAGATCAAGCATTTCCTCCGTCCCGCACTCTGTATAGCGAAGACTGATATCATCCTTCATATGCTCCAGATAGTACTCCTCTCCCAGAATTGCCAGCCGACTGCTTGGATTAGCGGCCACCTTCAGAAAATGTTCTGTATTTTCCTGACAAATCTCCCGGATCAGGGATGCATTTTTCAGGGAATGTTCCGCATAGTAGCGCACCTCTTCCCCACGGGGAGTCAGAGTGATCCCATTGCCTGTCCGGTTGAATAATGCAACTCCCAGTTCCTTCTCCAGTGACCGGATCACCTGGCTCACATGGGGCTGGGTGGTATACAGTTCCTCTGCCGCCCGGGTCAGAGACCCCAGCTGCGCACTCATCAGAAAATATTCCAGCTGCTGCAGGTTCATCCAAAAGACCTCCATAACAAATCATTATACTATATCCATAATTATCCCGAAATATCAGGATGATACAGGTTATATTATAATAAATTTGAATAGGAGGTGCAAGTCATGCTTTTCCCTGAAGCCAGTAAAGTGAATCATGTAGAGAAGGGACCCATCGGAAAGACTCTGCTCCGTTTTGCCATCCCGGTCTTGCTTTCCCAGCTGCTCCAGGAGCTCTATAATATCGCTGACTGTATGGTGCTGGGACATTTCGCCGGAGAGTATGCCCTGGCCGCATCAGGGATATCCGGCATGCTGCTTTCCGTACTCATCAATTTCTTTATTGGTTTTTCTTCCGGAGTCAGTGTGATCACTTCCCGGCTGTTTGGCGCATATAAATACGACCGGCTGAAACAAACCATGACGGCCGTGTTCCGTCTGGCTATTTCCGCCGGTCTCTTTATGACCCTGTTCGGCTATGTTTTAAGCGGATGGGTTTTAAGTCTTCTGCACAGCCCTGCAGAGGTAAAGCCTTATGCCCTGCTTTACCTGCATATCTGTGTCCTTGGTCTGACTGCACAGCTTATCTACAATGTGGGGACAGCCATCCTGCGGTCTCTGGGCAATACCCGGACACCCCTGATCTTCTTTCTGGCCTCTGTGCTAATTAACCTGGGTCTGGATGCCCTGCTGGTCATCGGTCTTAAAACCGGAATCGCCGGGGCTGCTGCTGCGACCCTCTTTTCCCAGTGGGTTCTTGCCATCCTCATTCTTGGCTATCTGATGAATCTGGATTCTTCGGTGAGTCTCTCTCTAAAAGGAAAAGGGCTGCCGGCAGGAGAGCTGCTTCTCATCCTCAAGGACGGTATACCAGCCGGACTTCAGGCAGTATTCATGAGCATCTCCAGCATGCTGATTCAGATTCACATCAACAGCTTCGGACCGGATGCCATGGCCGGGATGACCGTGTACGCAAAGCTTGAGGGCTGCATGTACCTGCCATCCTTTGCCTACGGCATCGCCCTGACCGGCTTTGTGGGCCAGAATCTGGGAGCCGGCCAGTATGAACGAATCCGGAAGTCAGTCCGTCTTAGCCTGGCTACCATGATCGCCACGATCCTGCCCTTAAGCCTGGTCCTGATGGCCGCCTCACCAGTGCTTCTTCGTCTTTTTACCAGTGATCCAGGCATCCTTCATAATGCACACGAAGCAGTCGTTTATACATTTCCTGTGTATGTCATATATGCCATCAATCAGATCTGGCTGGGAGCCATCAAAGGGCTGGGGAACACCAGCTATCCCATGGTATGCACCCTGCTTTGTTACAGCCTCTTCCGGGTCATCTGGTGCAGAATCCTGATCCCCCACTTTCCCAGCATGAGGATCGTCTATCTAAGCTATGATGTCAGCTTCTTTCTGATGCTTGCCTTGCTGGTTCCCGTCTATATGAGAAGCAGGAAGACTGAGACTTTCTCTGATGATAGCGAACTTTTCTCCCCCCTGAAGAGGAGGGAGTCTCATTGACATGCTGATGAAAGTTTATTCATTCTTATGATAAAATTCCTTCACCCTGTCCAGCCGGCTGCTCATATTGACAAGGAGCAGGTCAAGCAAGGTCACCGCCGCCATGGTCTCCACCACAACAACGGCCCTTGGCACGATAATGGGGTCATGACGTCCGTGGATTTCGATCTCTGCATTCTCCCCATCCCTGGTCACAGTCTCCTGCTTTCTGGCAATAGATGGGGTAGGCTTGAAGGCCGCACGGAAGATGATATCACTTCCGTCACTCATGCCTCCTAAGATTCCTCCTGCATGATTGGTTTTCTTAACCACATGTCCGGCTTTTCTTTCATCAGCTTCTTTATTGGCTGAATCCTCAGATTCTTCTGTTATCTCAGAAGCTTCTTTGTTAACTGATTCCGAAGACCCGCATGTCATAACGAAGGCATCATTATTGACCGATCCCACAGATTGGGCAGCCGCAAAGCCATCGCCAATCTCGAATCCTTTCACCGCTCCGATGGACAGGATGGCCTTGCCCAGACTGGAGGACAGCTTGTCAAAGACCGGCTCCCCTACTCCCACAGGCATGCCGCTGATGATACACTCCACAACCCCGCCGGAGGAATCCATCTCCTTTATCTTCTGGTCCAGGTAGGCTTCCGCCTCTCTGGCTGCTTTTTCATCAGGCATATAGAGAGCATTCTGGTCACGGATGGATGGATCAAAGAGATCCGGGTCTACTGTAACTGGCCCGATAGACCTGGTATAGGCATAGACCTCAATCCCCATCTCTTTTAATACCTTGGCCGCAATGGCGCCTGCCGCAGTCCGAGCTATGGTCTCCCTTCCGGAGGACCTGCCGCCGCCCCGGTAATCCCGGAAGCCATACTTCCTATCAAAGGTGTAATCCGCATGACCCGGACGGTAGACATTGGCAATTTCGGAATAATCTTTTGATTTCTGGTCTTTATTATAGACAACCAGGGATATGGGTGTCCCGGTGGTTCTGCCTTCGAAGACTCCCGAGAGGATTTCCACCTGGTCTCCTTCCTTGCGCTTTGTGGTAAACCGGGACTGGCCCGGCTTCCTACGGTCCAGATATACCTGGATATCCTCCTCGGATAAGGAAAGACCTGCCGGACAGCCGTCCACAACCACGCCGACTCCCTTCCCATGGGTCTCCCCCCAGCTTGTAATCCGATATATAGTACCTAAAGATGAACCTGCCATCTGATAATCTCCCTTCTGAATGGATATATTCTGACTGTATATCACAAGGGAGATGACTCCCTCTATGAGGGGAGCCATCTCCCTTGTGATATAATACAGTTTCTTCCGGAAAAAGACAAGTCAATTCTATGATTAATTATTGGTGGTTTGCTCTTATTATATCAGAGCTTTCCTGCGGCGAAACAATTCGTATCAGCTTTTAAAGTTTGATTCTTAAAATTGCAAGATTGCATATTTCTGAGGGAGTTGTCTTACATAACTCTTTCTTCGGAGATATGGGAGATACAATCATATTATTTTATACCTATTATCGTAGATTCACGATAGATTCATTTGATCTATCATTCCTTATCTACCATCTATTACCTGTTTTTTATCAATTTGATCCAAACACCAAATAATTAGTAGATAAAAAATGTTATACTCCGGTTATTTATCAGAATACGTGGATAAAATACTGCAAAAAAGCACGTTTATATCTCCCAGTACTCCCAACAAACCTTTTCAAAAATTATATCTCCCAGAACTCCCAACAAACCTTTTTCAAAGATTAAATCTCCCAATACTCCGGACAAATCTTTTTTAATTCATATCCCTATACCCTGACCATCCGATTGCAGCAGCTTTTAATCAGCTCCTCATCATGGGTCACCACAAGGATGGTAGTTCCTCGCTTCTGCAGGCCTCGAAGCAGACCGGCGGTTTCCTCCATATGAGCATAATCCAGGCCGCTGGTGGGCTCATCAAGCAGAAGAATCTCTCTTCCCGATGCCAGGGCGCAGGCGATGGCCAGGCGCTGCTTCTGGCCGCCGGACAGACTCTGAGGGTGTCTGTCTTTATAGGGTGCAAGATCAAGGTCAGCCAGTATGGACAGGGCTCTCTCCTGTTCATCCGAGGTTCCCCTGGGCAGACTGATCAGGACCTCATCCAGGACACTTTCGGTAAAGAGCTGGTTTCCGGTATCCTGCATGACCATGAAGCAGAGCTTTCTTCTGGACTTCCGATCATAGTTTTTCCCTTTATAGACAAGAGTACCTCTGCACCTCTTCTCCAATCCGCACAGGCAGTTGAGCAGAGTGGTCTTACCGGCCCCGTTCTCTCCTACTATGGCGGTAATCTCTCCAGCTGCTATATGAAGATCAGAGATATCTACAAGGGGCTTCCCTTTCTTATATGCAAAGAAGAAGTCTTTCAGCAGAATATCTTCATCACCATCCACAAAGGAAGGAAGATCTATTGTGCCCGGCTCCTCCATAACTGTGGTCCGAAGCCCCATGGCCTTAAGTTCCTCCGGTCTAAGGGAATCTTTCTCCTCTCCTGCCAGCTCTTTAATGATCCGCCCATCCCGCAGGATAATGGCCCTGTCAATCAGGTCCCAGAGGTAGGCAATCCTGTGCTCGGCAGCAATGATGGTTTTTCCCTGGTCTTTCCAGATTCTGATCAGTTTCTTAAGCATCATAGTCGAAGCGTAGTCAAGATTGGCTGAGGGTTCATCCAGCAGGATAATGTCTGTTCCCGATACATCTACGGAGGCACAGGCCACCTTCTGCTTTTCCCCATCTGACAGGTGAAAAATGTTTCTGTCCATCAGCTTATCCATCTGAAAATGTCTGACCGTTCTGTCGATGCGGCTGTAGATCTCTTTTTCAGGGATTCCCTGATTTTCGCAGGCAAAGGCGAGTTCTCCTGTGGTATCCACATTGTAAAACTGGGTCCTGGGATTCTGGAAGACCGTACCGGTAAGAAGAGCGGTCTCGTAAAGTTCCTTTGATCTGATATCCTGACCACCGATCAGAACCTGGCCGGTAACCTGACCCTGATAAAAATGGGGAATCAGCCCGTTGATTAATCTCAGAATCGTTGTCTTCCCGCAGCCGGAGGGGCCGGTCATAAGGACAAATTCCCCCTTTTTTATCATGATATTGATGTCAGACAGATTATTCTCATATACCGCTTCCGTTTCATGAACTGCCTGGGCATCCTCTGACCCATAGCGAAAGCTGACATTTTTCAGTTCTACCATACAACCACCTCAAATTAACAACTACCATTTTCATATTTGTCCTGATACTTTCACACAAAGAAATGCATCGATTCAACTCAACTTATTCATACTGCCATTCCGGATAGCGAAGATACCACTGTTTAGTATTGCCACAAAGCAACCCCACATAAAGACATAAGCCAGATTACGACAGTGGCAAGACAGATCAGCAGCAGAATCATATCCTGGACCTGAAAGCCAATCCGGCAGATATTGGTTCTTTTTACGGGTCCGCCTAGACCTCTGGTAAGGGCCGCTGCCGATAAATCTTCCCCGATGCGGACGCTGGAGGTTATCATGGGGACCATCTGGTATTCCAGTACCTGGCCGGCCCGGGCTCCCCCAAGACGAATCCCCCGCATGCCCATGGCCCGCCGTATGGATTTCCACTCTGCACCGATGGTTGGAAAAAGGCGGAACATGACAGACATGGGTATGGTGATGGCCGCAGGCATGTGGAGACGCTCCATGGCGGAGATGAATTCACTGACTGAGGTTGTGCCGATCAGATACTCTCCCATGACCACCGTCACCACAAAGCGGGTGAGAATACCCCCGCATAAAAGAGCGATAAACTGCAACGCTCCCGGAAGATAAGGCATGAGAAAGAGCAGTCCATATCCTACAAGGAGCATAAGAATCCCCCGCAGGAAACGGCGCCACTGACGTTCCACCAGGAGCAGGAGGAAGGGTAAAGCCGACAGAAGAGTCTTTACCGGTTCCATCTCCGCCCCTCCCAGGCCCCCCAGAACAAAAACTGCCAGGCAGACGGTAATTGCGATTTTGGTACGCGGATCCAGGAACCCCCTTCGTTTTTCCTGGGCCGCTTCTGCGGAATAAGCCATCACACGATACCGGCCTTCTCAAAATGCTTCTTCAGCAGGGCCCGTCCCAGCAAACCACCGATCAAACCGCATACCAAGCAGGCAATCAGAAGAACCGGTGCCATCCAGAGGGGCATCAGCTTCTGGACGGCATCAATGTAGGCCTGTCCGTAGCTTTCTCTCTGGGCAAAATAGCCCTCGTAATCGGTAAAGAGGGGCAGGTAGTTGCCCCAGATCCACATGGAAAAGACCCCGTAGGTAAGAACTGCCTTTCCGGCACTTTTATACTGGCCGCTTTTAACCACAAGCTCCGCCAGGATGCCGGCAATGGCGCATGTAAGCAGAGGCCAGGGACCCATGCCGGTCAGCAGCATCATGATTCCCATGATCATGGCCATGATGAAGATCATGCCCGGCTTCTTCACCTTGGTAAGAAACAGCATAAAGGGTATTCCGCCCAATATGGGTACCATTACAGACAGCAGGGGCAGGAAAATGGGAATCATGCCCAGCATAGCCACCGCCATCAGTATCACAAAATATATGGCCGAATAGATACCTACGTTGATCAGGTCACGGCCTTTGAGTTTAATGTCGTTGTTCATGATGAATGTCCTCCTTAACTTATCTTCCAGCTGGCAGCCTCCTGCCGCTCTCCCACAAAGCTCTTATAGATGCCCTCCTGACTCATGAGTTCTTCATGACTTCCTCTCTGCACGATACGTCCCTGGTCTACCACCAGAATCTGATCTGCCTCCTTGACGGTCTTTAAGCGGTGGGCGATCATTATAACTGTCTTCTCTTTGGTAAGAGCATTGATGGCCCGGATCAGTTCATTTTCATTTTCCGGGTCTACATTGGCGGTAGCTTCATCCAGGAAGATGACCGGGGCGTCCTTCATCATGGCCCTGGCGATGGAGATCCGCTGTTTTTCCCCGCCTGACAGGCTGGCTCCACCCTCTCCGATCACGGTCTCATAGCCTTCCGGCAGCTCCATGATAAAGTCGTGGCAGCAGGCCTTTTTGGCCGCCTCCATAACATCCTCCATGGGAGCCTCAGGCTTTCCGAAACGGATGTTGTTGGCAATAGTATCGTGGAAAAGGTAGACGTTCTGGAAGACGAAGCTGAAGTTCTGCATAAGACTGTCGTAGTCATACTCCTTCACATCGTGCCCTCCCAGGCTGACCTTTCCGGCATCCACGTCCCAGAACCTGGCCAGAAGGTTGACCAGAGTGGTCTTTCCTCCGCCGGAGGGGCCTACGATTGCTGTGGTTGTCTTTTCCGGAATATCCAGCGATACTCCCTGAATAATCTTACGTTTCTCATAGGAGAATTCTATGTTTTCCGAGGAAATGTTTCTGCTCTCCGGTGTGATTTCCTCCCCTGTGATATCCATCTGGGGGGTTGCCAGGATAGCTGACGCCCGGTCCACACTGACATCCACCACCCGTAAGAGGGCTGAGTAATTCCCGGCTGTTTCCAGGCTGGCATAGACGATGAAGGCAGAGATTACCATAACAACTGCAGTCAGGGCGTCCATGCTGCCATTACAATAGAAAATGCATGACAGGGCCACCATGGCCGTGCCGGTCAGCTTGGCGATCAGGCTCTGGGCCGACATCCTGGGAATCAGGGTCAGCTCCATGTCCGTATTGATCTTGCAGTTTTCCCGGATGGCATCATTGAGCTCAGCACTCTTCTTTCCGGTCAGGTGGTAGGCTTTGACCTCGGTCATCCCCTGCAGATATTCCAGCACCTTTTCCACCAGCCTTTCATCCGCATTAATCTTGGTTCCTGCCAGCTTGCCGGCAGCTGCCTGCAGGCGTCCGTTGGCCAGGAAAAAGATGACAAAACCGATGAGTAGTGTTACGGCAATCCTCCAGTCAAAGAAGAAGAGCATGAGGATGATCAGAGAGGTGGTGAGAACTCCCTCACAAACCAGCATGACAACCCTTGTCGCAACATTTTCCAGGTTCTCCATGACATTTGTTGTGACGGAGGTGATCTGGCCTAAGCTGTTCTCGTTAAAATATCCCATGGGCAGGTAGCGCATGTGCTCTGCGATCTCCACCCGTTTTCTGGCACAGGTATCATAGCCTGCCTCCGTCTGCAGCATGACGGATTTGGACTTGATCAGACCTGCACCAGCAATACTTATAAGCATGATTCCCAGTGACAATAAGATATCCCTGCTTTCCACATTTCCCCGAAGTAAAGCCCGGATCATGGCTGCGATGGCCGGAATCTTCAGGGCCTCAAAGAAGGCCTGGAGGACGGCAAGCCAGATTGATGTCACGAATTTCTTTCTGTTTTCCTCCCCGCAGAAGGCAAAAAATTTCTGTATGGTCTTAAGCATGATCCTTCACCTCCATATGAGCCTTCCACATGGTCTCATAGAGACCGTGATGGGCCAGCAGTTCTTCATGGGTTCCCTGGTCATCAATCTGTCCATCTTTTATCAGGTAGATCTGGTCAGCCCCAGTGATGGTGGACAGTCTGTGGGCGATCACGATCAGGGTCTTGCCCTCGGTAAGCTTGGATACACTTCTCTGGATGACCGCCTCATTTTCCGGGTCAGTGTAGGCTGTGGCCTCATCCAGGATGACGATTGGCGCGGCTTTTAACATGGCCCGAGCGATGGAAATCCGCTGCCTCTCCCCACCCGACAGGTGGCCTCCGGAAGAGCCCACCAGAGTATCGTAGCCCTGGTCCAGATTCATGATAAAATCATGGCAGCCGCTTCTCCTGGCCGCCTCCTCCACCTGGGCATCGCTGGCATCCGCCCGGCCAAGGCGGATATTCTCCCGGACAGTCATATTAAAGAGATAATTATCCTGGGAGACAAAGGCGATCTTGTCGGAATACGCTTCCTGGGGTATCTTCCGGATGTCTCTGCCTCCAAGAGTAATGCTGCCGGAATCCACATCCCAGAGGGAGGCGATCAGCCTGGCTATGGTGGACTTGCCGCTGCCGGAAGGACCCACCAGGGCTATAAAGTTTCCTTCCGGACTATCCATGGATATCCCGTGCAGGACTTCCGTATCCTGATAGGAAAAATGTACATCCCTAAGCTGAAGATTGTTCTCTGCCGGGGCTGTCCCTTCCGCAGGACGTTCCATCTCCGGGGCTTCCAGAATGTTTCGGACCTCCCCGAATATGGTCCCCATAGTCCGGAAATCATCCGAATAGCTCATCAGGGTGATCAGGGGAGTGATGATTCCCACGGAGAGAATGATGATGGTGACAAAGGCCTCGGAAGATAAGGAACCGCTTTTTACCAGCAGTCCCCCAATGGGCAGAACCGAAACCATGGTGGAGGGCATGATCACCATGGCAAATGTAAAGGGGATGATGCTGGACCGCATCCAGTCGATAAAGCTGTGGGAAGCCTCATAGGCATCGTTCACAAAACGGTCATAGGAGCTCTTGGTCTTGCCGAAGACCTTGATGACCTGTATGCCGCCGATATACTCCACTGCCGTATCATTTAAGGCCTTGGTGGCTGTCACCGTTCTCTGGTAGAATCCCTCGCTTCCCAGCATCATGAAAAGATAGCAGGACATCCCCAGGGGAACCGTGGCCAGAGAAGCCAGCCCCATCCTCCAGTCGATGGTGAAGATGTAAATCAGGATGATAACCGGTATCAGCAGGTTGGCCGTGAACTCCGGCACGATATGGGCAAGAGTGGTCTCTATGGAGTCAATTCGCTCAATCAATGTGTTTTTCAGCGCTCCCGAGCTCTCTGCAAGCACTGCTCCCAGTGGCATCCTGGTCAGTTTCTCCGTGCACCGCTTTCTGATCTCCCCCAGCACGGCAAATGTGGCCATGTGGCTGGTGGATGTGCTCAAAGCATGGAATAAAACACGGCCTGCCCAGAGCAAAGCGATAATCAGACACCGCATCAGATAAAAGTGCAGGTCCCGGTTATCCTCCATCAGACCCCGCACGATCCCGGCCACCACAAAATAGGGTGCCACCGAGAATCCGACACCGATGATGGCCAGGATGACACTTAGGACATACTGCCCCTTGTGGTCTCCCGTCTGTCCCAGCACCCAGGCAATAGGGGAGCCGGACTTTTCTTTTGTTTCCATTGAATACCTCCTCATATAATAATGATTCTATATATAAACATGCATAAATGCATGCTATGAACTGAATCCGGATTCACAAGAAATCTTCTGTTAGTACTGTAACAAAGCGGTCTGTTAGCTAACAGACTTGTGTTAGTGTTAACTAACCCCTAAAACAAATATATCGCCTGCCCCTTATAGGAACAGGCGGTATCGCCAAGTTGTTATTGATAAAATCAAATATGTTCAATGCACTGCAACTAAGCTGCTTGCCATGCTTACTTCAATCGTAATCGCCTTGGCGATTGCGCGCGAGTTGCGCGACGCATTTATGCGTCTTCCTATGCGCAACTCTGCGATCCGCCGGAGGCTACATCAGGTGAAGATTGTGACTCCACCTGATGGGAGCGAACTCTCTCCCCCTTGAAGAAGGGGGAGTCACAATCGAAACTGATGTACCTCTCAGAATCCCATCAGCTGTTTCCAGCCCGGCAGGAAAAATGCCTCCACAGTATCAAGACATTTGAGGGCCTCTTCCAGAGAGTAATTGTGGACCACCGGCTCGAACATAGCAGTCGTATATGCCGATAATAGCATATGGAGTTCTTTGGGTTCTATGTCCCATACCTGATATCCCAGTTCCCGGAGCATAGGCATATAGTTGAGCAGTTCGCTTTGATGCCGCTCGGTCAGGTCATGAAGGAAATTCTCATACTTTGTTCCCTGGGACCTGGCCAGGAGCAGGTGGTAATCCTCCATGTTGGGATAGATGATTTCCCGCATCATATCAATCTCTGAATCCTGCCAGGTAACTTGATCTTCTTTATGAACAGCATCTACATAGCGGCCGATATGGCCGGCCAGCCAGTCGTTGATTCGCTGGGCTGCCGGGGCTACCAGCTGATCGAAAAGGTCCTCCTTATCCCTGCAATGGCGATAAATCCCCGCAGCTGTCATGCCGCACCGCCTTCCGATGCTTCTCATGGAAGCCTTCTCAAAGCCCATCTCCAGGAATTCCTCCCTGGCAGCAGCCATGATCTTTATATGGTTGGCGGTTTTATCTCTGGGCATGGGGAACTCCTGATTGCTATATCAAAATAAGCATTATATGGTTGCAAACAGTGTTAGCTAACATATATAAATATATAATTTATTTTTATATTTGTCAATGGTTAACTGATCGTAGATTTTACTCACAACCTCTTTTTCTTAAGTAAAACCAGGATTCCTCCGGTTTATTTATCAGGCTGCAAGTTATGCAAATTTAGTTAGACTCTATCTTCTTGTTGAGTCAGGATTTATTGCTGTCAGTATCATTTTCATAAGAATGAACTTTAAATTTCAGTTCCTCTACAGAGATTCCGAGTTCTTCAGCCGCATCTTCGAAAGAAAGCAGACCTTTTATGGTCAGATTAATAATCGCCATCTCCTGTCCTTCTTCCAAACCTTCCGCTCGACCTTCTGCGTGACCTTCTGCACGGCCTTCTGCACGGCCTTCTGCGCGGCCTTCTGCGCGGCCTTCTTTCAACCCCTTTGCTCTTCCTTCAGCTAAGCCCTCTTCAAGCCCCTCTTTCCTTGCCTCATCACGCTCTTCCTGTATTAATTCCAGCAGATGCATATATTTTTCCCCCATCTCCCTGCTGCCTTTGATCTCACGAATCTTAGACTGAATTCTTGTGATAAATTCATCCTCAGATGGACTGGTCCATCATGACAGCTCCGAACATGAATCCGTCCAGAATGGTTAGTTCCTGTAAGGTTTTATGTTTTTTCTCCAATATGATTCCTCCTCTTATCACGTTATCTATTATCTGACTAACGTTGTCGGATGCCGGAGGAATCCTGTGGCTATATTTTAACACGTTCCCCTATTGCAATCAATGTAAATTATTTACATTGAACAGAAGGCTGTGTTTCGAAAATAAAACACAGCCTTCTTTATTATAAGATTAAGCACCCTCGAGGCATAAAGCTGATCGCTATTTCCTCGCCAGCACCGTAATCCACGGCTTGCTCTTATGGTGGTCTGCCTTAATTTTCGTAAAGCCTGCAGCCTTCAGTGCATCTGTGATTTGCGCGATAGTGTAACATTTCATCCCATCGATAATCTTCTCGAACTTCAGGCTGGCCGCATCTGTCCCGTCAGACTCATTGACAATCATAAAATACCCTCCGTCTTTGAGTATTCTTGCAACCTGGGCAAAGCATTTCTCAAGACCGGGCCAGAAATATATAGTCTCAAAGGCTGTGGCAAGTTCATAGGTCTGATCCGGCAGATCAAGGGTAGATACATCGCCCTGTTTTACTACCAGTCTACCGGCAGAAATCAGGTCTTTGTTATACTCTTTCGCTTTCTCAACAGATAGTTCTGAATAATCTATGGCCGTTCCTGTAGCGTTAAGGTACTTCTTAAGCAGTTCTCCGGCATTTCTTCCGCCTCCGCATCCCAGGTCGATGATGCGATCCGGAGATATAGTTGTCAGATGAGACAGACCCCAGTCAGCCATCTTGGCATGACCCGAATTCATACCCTTTATCATCAGCTTGCCCAGCTTTCCCTCCGGCTTTCTTGTCTGATTCACATATTTTTTGAATAATCCCATCTTTCACTTTCCTCCCTTCTTCTCATCCATCTGCTCCATCCACCGGATCATGGTATCAAGGGCCAGCTTCATGTTTCCCATATTACAGTGGCTTCCGGCATCATCCTGGTTGGTATAGAGCTGAAGAGCCAGCGACCGCACATTTGGCAGAAGATCATACTCCTCATGGAAGAGGGAGGGCATGATCATATGGTCATCCCGGCCGGCAAGGATCAGCATATCCTGGGTGACCTTATCGCCGATTCCTTTCAAGGTGAAGCTTCGGATCTTCTGAACATAATCCACCGGGTCACGGGCCCCATAGGCATACATGCCATGCATGAGATTCCACTTGACCAGTTCGCTCTTCTCCATCATCTTTTTATAAAGCTTATTGAAGATGCCTGCGTGACCATGCCGGTACATGGTATCCATGACCAGACGCAGGGCCTTTGGATCATCCGCAAGAAGGATGTCAAAAAAGTCCGGGAATATAGACCATCCGATCACCTTGCTGATGCGCTTCTCAAAGGCTGCTGCCCTCGGTGCCAGATAGCCTCCAAGAGAGGCTCCGATGATAGTTACATCAGACAGGTTGAAATAATCCAGGATTGCCTTCACCGGCTTTTCCCAGGCCGGATCAAACTTCATGTTCTGTTCCCTTAACACACCACCCTGACCCGGCCCCTCAAACAGATAGACGCTGTAGCCTCTATCCTGAAAATAGTCAAGCATAGGATAAAACTCTTCAATATAGCTGTCATTTCCCCCATGAAGGAGGATACGGCCCAGGCAGTCTCCCTTTGAATCACAGTGCAGCACCGGTAGGGTTCCCTGCATGTAAGGGATATCTGTTCTCTTCACCCCGCGGGATTCAAGCTCATCCCGGTAATAATCATAAAAGAGTTCCTTGGCCTGGCGGTAGGTTTCCAGCTTGGCCGGATCACTGTCGTACATGAAAAACTCCGACATACGGAGATATCCAATCCTGGCCTCTGTCCGACCTTCCTTCTCCGCTTTCCCGGCAAGCAGAGACAAAGCCTTCACCCAGGTTCTGCTGTCAGAGATTTTACCTGATACCCTGGCAATCTCCTTAGGATCACCATGCCCCCACATGACAAGGCGGTTAAGCTGAAAATCAAAGTTCGGTTCCTTGTTAAACTGATACGTTCCTTTCTTAAACATGACTCCTCCACTTTTTATGTCTATCTTTATATTCAGTCGTAATCGCCTCAGCGATTGAATTAACCCCTAACCTTTTACCTGAATTAACCGCTATTTTTATCTGAATTATACTGGATGACAGCCACCGCACAGGGCACCCGGCCTTTTATCATATGGTATGTTACTTCTTCACACCCTGCATTCAGGAAAAACTGCTTATAAGAAGTAAATGTGAATGCCTGCTTGAAGTCAGCCCCGGCCTTGCCCACCGTCTTGGAAAACTGGCTTGCCTGCCCAGTTTTTTCTTTATTCATATAGGTTGGGATGATGATCTTTCCTCCTGCCCTGCACACTCGTTTAAGCTCGTCAAGAGCCTTTAGGGGATTATCCAGAAGATGGATTACATTTGCTGCCAGGACCACATCAAATGTATGATCCGGATAGTCTAAAGATAGAATATCCGCAGGCTCCACCTTGACATTGGAATAATCCTGGCACTTCTTCCGCGTCTGCTCCAGCATCTTCCGGGAAAAATCTGTGGCGGTTATATGCCTGCATCGAGGAGCAATCACTGCCGTAAGCATACCGGTTCCGCAGGCACATTCCAGAACGGTATCATCGGCTCTGATCTCCCTGGCAACAATTCTTTTTAACTCCTCATGCACTTTCCGGTTATAGATATTGACAAACAGATCATATACTCCGGCCACCCGGTCCCAGAACATAGGGCATCCCTCCTCTTAATATCTATTAATCAACTTTGGGGCAGATAGCAATAACTGTTTCGCTAATTCTATCAGCTTAATTCCTGGCAGGAACACTATCATAGCTGATAGATTTTACTTTTTGCTGTTTCTATCTGCTCTATTCAAGGCAGAAATCGTTATCGGAGCTGATAGATTTTACTTTTTGCTGTTTCTATTAGCTCAACTCCAGCCAGAAATCATTATCATAGCTGATAGAATTTTCTTTTTGCTGTTTCTATTAGCTCAATTCCTGGCAGGGACCATTATCGTAGCTGATAGAATTTTCTTTTTGCTGTTTCTATTAGCTTATTTCCGGGCAGAGATATTTACCAGAGCTGATAATATCATTATTTCTGTGATTCTATCAGCTCTATTCCAGTTTGGAACCAATTCCAGAGCTGATAGAATATATATTTCTATAGTTCTATCTGCCCACCCGGGATTAAAAGGCAGATCAGATGATCAGAAGGAAAAAAAGAAAATTAACTGTGCAATCCGTCTACATTGTCCGCTTTAGGTCTGCTGACCAGAAACCCTCCCTCATCAGTTATAGTTTCATATTCCCTGGCAATGGGGTTGTCACTGCCCACCACCAGATAATCACACAGCTGGCTGTTGCCGCAGGTTCCGCAGCGAATCAGCTGACCGTGGATCTGACTGATGCCGAAGAAATCGCTGTTGCACATGAGGGGCAGTACATGGAGCAGATCATGCTTTTTGGCAAATTCTGCATTGGGACATTGGGTAAAGTGATATCTGGCAGCATGGTGTTTCTTATCGTAGGCTTCCGAAACAGTGATGAATCCATCCGGGTATTGTTCTGCGTCTCTCCTGTCCCGCCTTCCGGAAAACTGGAATACCTTGTCAATCAGCCACATATCAAAGCCCCGGTTCAGATTAAAGAGCTTTCCCAGCTTTGTGAAAGGCTCCATAAAAAGATTCTGAACAAAATCCTGCAGGTCTGCAATCGGCGGCTGGTCCGGCAGAGCGGGATAAAGGGCAAAGATCAGGAGGCCGCCGTAGATAGCGGCGGCATGTCCATTCTTCCTGCCGCCCATATCCGGCAGATCTTCCAGATAGTGAAGATAGTTCTCTTTTGTCTTATTCCATATTTTCCTGGCCTTATGAATCCCGTACCGTTCCTTCAGCCAGCGGCGGACTTTGAGATTATAGGATTTGGGATATAGGTCCTTTACGGCGGTTTCGAATGTTGATTCAGATTTTCTGCTCACTATTATCATCTCCTATGTAAATGATAGTTTTTATTTGACAAAATCGTCCGGATGGACATTCCATATCAGCTAAGCTGACAGGATCCTGGCAATTTCTTCAAAGTCCTCTTTTGATTCTTTGAAATAGGGCAGCATGGCATAGCAGTGAACCATCCCGGGCCGTTCCCGAAGGGTATAGCGGACACCATATTTTTCGCAGGCATTGAGGAAGTTCTGTTTCGCCCCATAGAGAACCTCATCGGTACTTTAAACAAAATGAATGTGGTCGATCCCAGTATAGTCACCTTTGGATATGTGAATCATATATTCCGGGACATCCTCCCTGCCCTGCCGTTCGAACTTCTCCACCTTCTCCATGAAGGCATAGTCAACCATCATATCCTTGGGATTATTGGCCTTCATAATAGCCCTCTCCTGGTCATTCCAGGGAACCTCACCGGGAGAGACCGCAACGATATGCCTGGGCTGGGGCAGCTTATCAGGCATGGTATTGTTGTATGCTGCAACCCCGATAGCCAGGGCTCCTCCTGATGAAAAACCACAGGTGCTGACATTGCCGCCACCATAGAGCTTTACCATCTGCCGGTAGCACTCATAAGCCATCTCATAGGCATCTATGATGCAGTGGTCGGTGCAAAGAGGATACATAGGAAACCAGACATCGCAGCCGGTCTTGTGAACCAGTTTAACGATAACATCCACATCCCCCTTGTCAGGCCCAATCATCATGCCTCCTCCAAAGAAATAGAGAATTGCTATGTCTGCCCTTTCCTCTTTCTTCTGCACGAGAAGGCAGGGATAACCCATCACTTTATGCTTCTTATATACTGCCTTTTTATCCTTTGGCATATAAAAGCCCCGGCTTTTATTCATCTTTGCCACTTCCTGCAGGAACTGATCCTCAGGAAGAGAATACTTCTTTTTCATCCCCGACATTTTCATGCCCAGGTTGATCAGCTTTGCCATAACACTCATTTTCTAATCTCCTATCTAAAAGAGGCCGGAGCAGGGAATCTGTCAAATTCCCCTTACAGCCTCCTGATCAGTTCAAGTGTCTCCCCGTAACTCTTCTTGCTTTCCGGGAAAACCGGCATGCAGGAATAGCCATGCATCATATTTCTGGTAATTTGAATGTGGAGTCTGTCCGCTGCCCCGCTTCTCTTAAATGCTCTCCGGTAGAAGGCTGCATTGCCTGCCAGCATTTCTTCCCCATAATAGAGATAAGTGGGCGGTGCATTCCGGAAGTCCCCCCGGGCAGGATACAAAAGCCATCCCGGAAAAGTTTCCTGATGGGGAATGAGCTCCTCCAGCACACGAAGGTCACCCTCACTGAACAGCGGATCGCGTCTGGCATATTTCCGCATTCGTTTCCAGTCTCTCTCATTATCCGGCATCCCGCCAGGGGAGTGAGCCAGAACCAGCCCAGGCATGGGGATATCCGGCATCCTCTGATTAATATAGTTTATAATCTGAAGGGCAAAAAACCCGCCCATGGAAACTCCAGATAATACAATCTTATCTGGAGAGAACCTCTCTGTCATTTTACGGTAAATGTCTGCAAGATAAGCCACGGTTTCCTCGAGAGAGACCTCCGTCACAGCCGGGTAGACCGGGTACCAGACTTCCGTTCCTGCGGCGGCAGCATAAGAAATTGCCATGGATTTCTGGGTCTTCCATTGATTTGTTACCCCGCCATAGATATAAAGTATGGCCTTATCCGCATTTTTTCTCCTATGCGGCCGGATAATCAGGCAGGGCTTTTCGGTCTCAGGCAGAAGGGCGAGATCTGCTTTCTTGCTTTTAGGCATGGAAAAGGTAAAGGCAGCATTTTCTTTCTCTGCCTTCCTTCTGCTCTTTTCTACATCAGTAAATGAACCTCTGCCGGGTTTCACCAGCCTCAGAACCGCCATTGCAATACTTCCGGACAAACTCATTGATAGATCACCTGACTTTTCACTCTGAAACAACTCATGATGCAACCTTTTTGTCAATGTTCACCGGTTTTCTCGCCACGCAATGGAGGCGGAAGAATCCGCGTTTTTCCCCTGACTCCATGACCAGGCCGGCCCGTCTGCACAGTTTTCTAACCTCTTCCGTCCCATAGACATGGACATCGCCATGCCCAGCAAGATTAGCCAGAGGTAATTCGACATGATTAAAAAACCAGCGCACAGGTGCTGATTTGGCCGTCATATCCCGGAGGATGAGCCTTCCACCCGGGCGAAGCACCCGATAGACACTGTTAAAGAAATCCTGCACATTGGGATAATGATGGAAGCTCTGGCAGCAGATTACCACATCAAAAGATTCCTCAGGAAATGGCAGCTTCTCGCAGTCACCGACAAGAAGCTCTACCCCGGGCATCTTCTTGGCTTTTGCCACCTCGATCATCTCCGGTGTCAGGTCAATACCGGTGTAATGCTTGTCCGGATATTTCTTCTGCAGGAGGGTTAGCATGGGAGCTGTCCCGCAGCCGCAGTCCAAAAGGTCTGTAAAATCCTCTTTTATCAGCTCTGCAAGGACATCCGGGTAATCCTTCTTACACATCTTATAGATTCCGGCATCATCCGTTTCATAGACCCTTGCGGCTTTTGTAAACTCCCTGATGGACATTGCCTTATATTCTTTATCTGTCATATTAAACCAGCCTCCTTACAGCCAATATACTTATATAATACATCTCTTCAGATGCTCTTGCTTCTCTCCCATCCATCCCCCGCATCTGTTTCATGTCTTACAAAACAGAAGTCACAACAGTCTCCTCCCTGGCACAGGGTTTTCGTCCGGATGAAATCTGTATAGGGCAATGATCCGTAATTGATCACATCCGCATGACAACACATGGAACCAAGCTTCATCAGCCCACGCCTGCCGAGAATCTTAGCATATATACATTCATTACATTCAAAATGAAACTCATCCCGGGGATCATCCCTGTGCCAGGTATACTTCCAGCCATAACCTGACCCCTTCTTAAATCCAAAGGGGACAAGCTTTTTCATAAGTGGGAGAAAAAACCTCCTTCTGGCCAGCTTCTGCATCCCGGAGGGATCAAGGAATTTCCACATCTCCTCCGAGACGATCCTGTATGCCTCCTCCTCACTTTTCCCATGCTCCTTTAGGCTTTCGTATATGGCGATTGAAGTCAGAATCTGTGCCAAATGCTTATAATTCCCCTGGTCACAATACTCCTTCTCCTCCTGGATCAAAGTTTCCATCCGCTGGTATATGTCCGCTCTGATTTCAGAATCAAGGGTGGGGAAAAATCTCTGATATCTGCTGACTGCCACCAGCTTTTCCGGTTCATAGGGTTTCATAGGTACTCAGTCTCCTCTGAATATATTTTATTTATCTTACTATTATTAGATTTAACTAACTTATTATAGCATAATTAATCTGCTTAATCCAATAGTTTCTATCTCATAATTCACGTCAAAACTTAATCAGATTCGCCGGAGGATACATCAGATGGTGACTGAATTCCCTAACGATAGCCTGCTCCGTGGACCGGGGAATATCGGGCTGAGCAGCCGAAATCAGGAAAATCAGTTAATGTAACAGCCCAAGGTTGCTGATAAAAGTTAAAATGACAGAGAGACACGTTTTATCACTAAAAACAAGAAGAAAAATGAAAGCGTCACAGTTATGTTCTGTCCATTTTGTCAGGAATGGGCAGATTGTAACTGCGACGCTTTATGTTAACATATAATATTCATCTCATAAATAAAAACACTAGAAATCTGTGTCCAGATGAAATAGTCTGGCTGTAAGATTCGACACAGCAACAGATACAAGGATTCCGATAATCAAAACCAGCGGAAGTGACCAGCCGGGGCTAACCGCCATCAGACCGTCCGCATATCCGGCAGGCATCTCTTCAACCGCCGCCTCATAGGTAAAGGCACGGTTAAGCCAAATCTGCCCATAGAATCCGAATGTGGAGAAGGTCATAACAACCGTTGCAATCAAGTCTCCTCCCCAGCTGTACTTTGAGACCTTTCGAATGATTTCCGCAGCAAGACCTATTATTATCAGCGGAATGCAGTGCCAGGTGCTGGCATCCTTGATCAGAAAAAAGATTAGGATGATCCCCAGAGCCAGTATGGCAGCAACGCCCGGTCCCTTCACAGTATCAAAGGCCTTGATTACTACTCCGGACAGCAATATTCCTGCAATGATCTGATAGCAGACAAACATAATCGGATGTATAGCTCCTAAGACGCAGGTGATAACTGTTCCTGCCATATACAATACCAGATAAAGAAGTATCTTTGCCGCATTCTTGCCGTTCCATTTTTTCATTCCCGATTTTCCTCCTCTATTAATGTATGCTATTTATCTGACTAAATCGTCCGGATGTCCGATTCCGTATCCTTGCCTGCTGCGCATGCATGGAAGAAATCGCCTCTTCTTTAAATACATATTATTTGCTGGCTGACAAAGGTTATCGGACGCCCCTAATGCAGAAACAATGCGGCCACATGATAAACGATACAGGATAAGATCAGTGCTCCTCCGATATAGAAGCCTGCCACCCTGGCCGTCCATTTCAGAGAATGGGATTCCCTGTAGGTTGTGGACAGGGCCATCACGCAGGGGATATTGAAGGTGCAGGCAAAGATAAAAGCCAGGGCCTCTGCCTGGGATATGGACTGGGACATAACGGCAGATAATGCGGAGGCATCCACTCCGGCACTTTTCGCATTAAATGTAGCGTCAACCAGGGAACTCTGGCCCACAAAGATTGCGTTCAGGGCGCCAAGAACGGCTTCCTTAGCAAATGCGGAGCTTAAAAATCCCATGAATGTCTGCCAGCCCAGACCAAAGAATCTGGTTACCGGCTCGATGAAGGTGCCGACCCGGTAGAGAAGGCTGCTCTCGATCCTTCCGCTCGGACTGAAGGAGAAGGCCCAGAAAATCAATGAGATCAGGGCAACGGTCCGGAGGGCGCGCAGGAAAATGTCCCATGCCTTATAGAGGGATTCCTTGAGGATATGCTTCCAGTGGGCCTTATGGTAGGGCGGCAGCTCCATGATCATTCCTGTCCGGGATTCCACCGGGGCCAGCTTTCTGCCGAAAACCTTTGATACGATCCACATCAGGATAAATACATATACCAGGATGCCGACGCAGACAAGCAGGGTTGCCCAGGCCGGGAAAAACATGCCCGAGATAACAGGCATCACTGCCCAGATAGACCCGCAGGGAACCGCCCAGACTACCGCCATGGCCAGCATCCTCTGGCCCCAGTTGTCCATGACCCTGGTGCCGCTGGTTCCGCCGATGGTACATCCAAAGCCCATCAGGATGGGAGCCACGGCCTTCCCCTGTAATCCAAGCTTTGACAGTATGCCGTCAAACTGATAGGCTGCCCTGGCAAGAAAACCGATCTCTTCCAGAAAGCCGAATACCAGGTTGACACCGAATACAAAGGCAGCCATAGATATGGAAAAGTATAAGGTGTTGGGCAGGATCAGAGAGAATACCGATACCAGCCAGGGATGAACATGAAGGGCATTCAATCCGTTTGCAATGGGCACTCCCAGAAGAGCCGGCAGCTGCGACCCGATTCCCATGAAGGGGATGCAGATCAGCATGGCAACCAGGAAGGCGGCAAGGATGATCCCAACGGAAATCAGCTTCCCCAGAATGGGTTTTAAAAGAATGCGGTCAAAGCGGGACAGCTTGTATTCTGTGCTGGCCGTGTGGGTAACCCCTTCCAGCATCCGGCTGATCCAGTCGTATTTGCTGTTCTCCTGCGCAAGGAGGCTTCCGGCCTCTCCCGAAGGTCCGGTAATCAGCTTATGGGGAGTTTTCAGTTCCTTCTTCAAAAGATCTTTAAGCTGATCATATCCCTTCCCTTCCGCTGCCGTAAAGGGCAGTACCGGTATACCCAGCCGCTGCGACAGAAGCTTGTCATTGATTTCTTTCTTCTGTGACCTGGCCACATCCATCATATTAAGCAGAAGAACAGCCGGCGCATCCATGGAGGCAAACTCTGCCATCATATACATGCTTCTTTCCAGCTGGGATGCATCCACCAGGACGCAGACCAGGTCAGCCTGTCCGCCTTTAATATAGTTTTCCGTGATAATCTCTTCATCCGAATTGCCGCTAAGTCCATAACTGCCCGGAAGATCAACCACGGTGTAAGTCTCTCCCTGATAAGTATATGTACCGTCCTTTCTCTCCACCGTCTTGCCCGGCCAGTTTCCCACATGCTGCCTTGAACCGGTCAGCTGATTAAATACCGTGGACTTGCCTGAGTTGGGCTGTCCCAATAATGCGATTGTATTCATGCCTTCACCTCCACCTCAATCCTCTCACAGTCTTTTCTGTTCAGGGCAAGCAAGGTCTCCCTGACATAAACCAGAACCGGCATCTTCCTGTCATTTTTTACAACCTGAAAATCTACCTGATCCGTCAGACCTATGGATGTGATTCGTTTAAGAAAATGGTCATCTCCGGAAAGTCCCTTTACAATACCATGAGTATCCGGGCTCATGTCACTCAGTTTCATCCTAAACCTCCTTTATGCTTTGGTATCTTCCATATTCTCAATCAGAGGATGCGTCCGATGAAGACTCTGGTTTCACCGGATGCATACAGCCGCCGTTACAGCTGGAACAGCCGCATCCGCAGCCCCCTGTCTTCCGCTCTTTTATCTTTCCTCGTACAAGCAGATAGATTATTGCAATCAATATCAGCCCGACTATGATTGAAGCAATATTATGGGTAAGCCAGACAATCATTTTAATCATCCTTTCCTTACTGTTATTAGTTTCATCTAACTATAAGCTCTTTTTTTAGCCCCGAAATACGGGGCTTATTGGACAGCAAGCGTGTTAGTTTCTACTAACCATTTTAACATTTATAATTCTTATTGTCAATCAACCATTAATATTACGATATCAGGTACAATATCAGAGCCAAGAGTTATCACAAATTACTTCGCGGCAAGGCAACTCTCTTTTCTTCGCTTCGCTCCGGTCAGTTCTTACGAGATCCACCGAATCACCCTTCCTGCAAAACATCAGGGATTTGCTTAGTGTGGAGTTCTGGGAGATAGAACTCTGTTTTTTCGATACTATTATCGTAGATTTCTGATACTTTTTACCGATCAATCAATTATTATCTACCCCAAATCTATATAACTGGGTAAATCTGATATTTTGCGCCGATATTGGTGGATAAAATAATAATATCATTGTCTTTTATCCACTTAAGTGGATAATAACTATCTCTAAACGGAATTTCATCTCCTACAACTCTGGACTTAACTGTAAAAGTCCATTTAGACACTTTTTTCTGCAAAGCTTTCTCAGCAGCCTTGGGAATTGACCACACACGGCTTTCTCAGCAGCCTTGGGAATTGACCACACAAGGCTTTCTCAGCAGTCCTGGGAAGTGATCATACACGGCTTCCTCAGCAAGCTGGGGAAGTGATTATATACAGCCTCAACTAAAAATAAGCAGCACCTGCAAATTGCCCAAAAACCATGTGTAAATAATTGCATTTGTTCCTCAATATTCAACATAGATTCCTTACATTCTCCTTGTATATTCGATTAAAATGTGATAAAATTTATCAAATGACAGCTTTTTAACAAAAGAACTGAGCCAGCCGGATTCCGGCGGCGATTATTGTTTGAGTCTCGGCTCGCCTCAAAGAGGAGCGGCTGTAATGTAATATTAATTATTATCCAGGCAGCAGTGTGTTGCAGATATATTAAGGATCGTGATGTGAGCATCCTGATTGCCTGGGATTTTTTTACAAGAAAGGAGATGGTCATATGGCAGCAAATATGGCGTTTCGGGGGACACCGAAACAGGAGCGGGAGCTGCGTAAGTTCATTAAGCAGCATAAGGACCAGCCGGGCGCAATGATGCCGGTACTGCAGGAAGCTCAGGGAATCTACGGATACCTCCCCAAGGAGGTTCAGGAGATTATTGCCCAGGAGATGGGAGTTCCGCTTGCCGAGGTATTCGGAGTGGCAACCTTCTACTCCCAGTTTACTCTGACACCCAAGGGTGAGCATCAGATCAGTGTCTGTCTCGGAACGGCATGCTATGTTAAAGGTGCGGATAAGATCCTGTCAGCTATCGAGGAGCATCTGGGAATCAGCTCCGGTGAGTGCACGCCGGATGGATTCTTCTCTATTGAGAGCTGCCGGTGCTTAGGTGCCTGCGGTCTGGCACCCGTTATGACAATTGATGGTGAGGTTTACGGTAAGGTAACTCCGGAATCTGCAGTGGAGATTGTCGACTCCTATTATGAGGAGGTGTAATCCTATGACAATGACCTTAGACAAACTGAATCAGATAAAGAAGTCCAACGAAGAGCTGGTTTTGGTGCGTAAGCTTGTGGCCTCCCAGGCCGAGGAGATGGCCAAACATACTGCCTACCGCAAGCAGATCCTGGTCTGCGGTGGTACCGGATGTACCTCCTCCGGCAGCAGGAAGGTTATCGACGC
>JAFUDC010000001.1 GCA_017459345.1 Eubacterium sp. | reverse complement strand
GGTAGAAAGGGGAATTATGCTATGGCATCAAAGGAATTATTGGAAAAGATGGAGATATTTTTTGATGATGAGATCAATGAATATCTCGGAGAACATGGCGGAGCCGCCGAAGTAGTCGACGTGGAAGGGGATGAGCTGATCATCCGTCTTTTAGGTGAGTGCAGGGGATGTCTGTCTATGAACCAGACAGTAAATGGCGTGATCTTAAAAAAGGTAAAAGCCGTTTTCCCATTCGTCAATACGGTCACGGTGACCGATGATGTAAGCCCTGAGGTTTACGAGATGGCAAGCAAGCTCTTTACCTCCGGTCATTATTGATAAGAATTGTTTGTTCAGAAATTCGGACGGAAATAATCTCCCCTGTCCAGAATATGGACAAATGATAGGAGAGGAATCCGAACAGCATTTTAAAGAAGGCGATAAATACGCACAATTAATAGATGCTCTCTTTTTAAAAATGTTGGCATCAAAATTGCTGTATTATTTACTGAGATAATAGTAAACAATGGTTGCCTGGGATTCAGGCTGATCGAAAGAATGAATACCAAATAAGAAGGAGGAACAAAATGGGAGTTGGAACTTATGAAGCTTATATCGAGCGTATGAAGAAGATGAGACCCAACATCTATCTGCACGGTGAGTGCGTAGACAGAATGGGTCCCTGGAATGAGAGTGGTATGTGGGTTATGAAGCAGTGCTATGACATCGCTAACGATCCCAAATACGCTGATGTCTGTCAGGTAAAATCTCATCTGACCGGTGAGACCATCAACAGATGTACTCATATCCATCAGTCAAGAGAAGACCTTTTAAACAAGCAGCTCATGACCCGTCTGATCTGCCACCGTGTCGGCGGATGTATGCAGAGATGTATGGGAACAGATGCCTTAAACGCTATCGCAGTTGTATCCTATGACTGTGACCAGGCTACAGGCACCAACTATCATGAGAGATTCAACAAATATCTCCAGTACTGCCAGGAGAACGACCTGATCTGCAACTGTGCTCAGACAGACGTTAAGGGAAGCCGTAACAACAAGTATAAACGTGCTCATGAGCAGCCGGATCCGGATATGTTCTTACATATCATCAAGACAGACGTAGATGGCGTTGGAATCGACGGAAAGCCATGTAAGGGCGTTATAGTTCGCGGTGCCAAGGTTTGTAACTCCTGTGCTCCTTACGTAGATGAGATCATCGCTAACCCGACCAAGTTCATGGGCAGAGGCGATGAGGGCTATGCAGTAGCATTCGCACTTCCGGCTGACTGGCCAGGAATCAAGATCATGGCATTACCAGGACGCCATCATAAGAGAAAATATCTTGAAGCTCCATTTAACAAGAATGGTGACAACGAGTCCCTGACCATCTTTGATGACGTATTCGTACCGGAAGACAGACTCTTCCTGAACGGATTTGACAATCCTGACGTAGTTCAGTATGCAGGATACCTTGCTCTGATGTTCGCACATTTCCACAGACATTCCTACACAGGATGTAAGACTGCCGTATCCGAGATCATCGCATCCCAGGCAGCTCTGGTTGCTGATGTAAACGACATCGCAAAGGCTCCTCATGTACGTCAGAAACTCTGTGATATCATCGGAATCGCTGAGCTGGTATTTGCAGCAGGCCAGGCTTCCGCTTACCGTGCAATCCAGTTCCCCAACGGCTCCTGGGTACCGGATGAGATCCTTACCAATGCAGGACGTCGTCTTGCCGGCCACAACATTTACCATGAGTATGAGATCCTTGCTGATCTTACCGGCGGTATCTGTGCATCCCTGCCGACAGAGGAGAGCTTCTTTGCTCCTGAGACAGCAGACCTCTGCAATAAGTATATCATGAGAAATCCTGATTACACAGCAGAAGAGACTCATCGTGTCATGAGAATGATGGAAGACAAGCTCTGTGATGCCTTTGAAGGTGCACAGTGCGTAGCTGGTGTACACGGCGGTGGATCACCTCTGATGGAAGAGATCACCATGATGAGCCGCTATGACTTAGAAGAGCTCAAGAAGATTGCCAAGTATCTGGCAGGCTTCGATGGAGTAGAGTGCCCGCGTTATGAGAGAGCAACTGCTACACCTAGAGCTATGCTTGACAGATTCAAGAAAACACAGAAATAAATCATAATGAATGAACCTTGTATCCCCCCTCCTTGAGGGGGGAACAGTTCTCATAAGCATGTCTTTTGATAAAAGGAACCTTTAAAGGGCCTTACGATCTAAGACTCGTGCAGGAGTCTTTGATATTACATACATAGAAAAGGAGAGATAATTATGGCAATCAATAACATCCTTGTTGTCGGAGCTGGCGTTATGGGAAGCTCCATCGCTCAGGTTTTTGCTGCATATGGTTACAAGACAGTTATGGCTGATCTGAAGCAGGAATTTATCGATAAGGCATTTTCCAATATCGATAAGAATATTGCCGGCCTTGTAGAAGAAGGCCTTGCTGATGACAGCTATGGTAAGACAGTCAAGGAAAACCTCACTGGTATCTTAAACAGTGACATTCCTGCAAGAGGAAAAGAATTTGACCTGGTAGTTGAAGTTGTTCCGGAGAATCCGGCAATCAAGAAGGATACCTATCAGATGCTCTCCGATTCCTGCCGTGAGGACTGTATCTTTGCCAGCAACACATCCGGTATGGATGTATTCAGCCTCACCGATGAGTTCCTGAAGAATCCGGAAAGACTGGTCATCACTCACTGGTTCAACCCGCCTCACATCATGAAGATTATCGAGGTTGTCAAGGGACCCAAGACCTCCGATGAGACTGCACAGGCAGTAAGAGAGGTTCTGGAAAAATGTGAGAAGAAACCGGCTGTTCTTAACAACTTTATGCCTGGCTTTATCGTAAACCGTATGGCAACCGTAATCTGCCGTGAGCTCTACTACATGATCGAGCAGGGCTGGGTAACACCTCAGGATGCTGAGAATGCATTAAAGTACACAGATGGTCTCCGCTGGAGCTTTGAAGGACCTCTTGAGCTGTGGGATTTCGTAGGACTTGAGATTCCGATCGCTGTTGCAGGCGGCGTGCTTCCGACTCTCTGCGATAACAAGGAAGGCATCCCGCTGGGTGACAAGTATATCGCAGAAGGCAAGACCGGCGTTCGCGCAGGAGAAGGCTTACTTAAGAAATACCCGGCAGATGTAGATGCTTACGTAAAGAAGAGAAACAGAAGAATCCTTACCATGTACAAGGTAATGAATGAATTCGAAAAAGAGGATGCAGCTGAATAATTGACCATAGAAACATGCAGGGTTCAGCCGGTAAATATAAGATACAGCAAGGCGTGGGCTCTGCATGCTGCCTGAATCAATAATAATTAAATAAAAAGGAGAAAAATTATGGCAATTGGAACATATGAACAGTACAGGGAACGTTTGAATAAGATGCGCCCCAACGTATATCTTAATGGTAAGTGCGTAGACCGTACCGGTTCCTGGATCGATGGCGGAACCTACGTTATGAAGGTCTGCTATGATATGGCAAATGATCCTGCATTTGCAGATGTCTGTACAGCCAAATCCCACCTGACCGGTGAGACCATCAACAGATGTACTCATATCCATCAGTCCCAGGATGACCTGTTAAAGAAACAGCTCATGACCCGTCTTATCTGTCACCATGTTGGCGGATGTATGCAGAGATGTATGGGAACGGATGCCTTAAACGCTATCGCAGTTGTATCCTATGACTGTGACCAGGCTACCGGAACCAATTACCACGAGAGATTCAATAAATACCTTCAGTACTGTCAGGACAATGACCTTGTCTGCAACTGTGCCCAGACAGACGTAAAGGGAAGCCGTAACAATAAATATAAACGTGCACACGAGCAGCCGGATCCGGATATGTTCGTTCATATCATCAAGACAGACGTAGATGGCGTTGGAATTGACGGAAAGCCATGCAAGGGCGTTATCGTTCGCGGTGCCAAGATCTGTAACTCCAATGCTCCTTACGTTGATGAGATCATCGTTAACCCCACCAAGTTCATGGGCAGAGGCGATGAGGGCTATGCAGTAGCATTCGCACTTCCTGCTGACTGGCCAGGACTGAAGCTGATGGCCCTTCCGGGACAGCACCACAAGAGAAAACATCTGGAAGCTCCTTTCAACAAAGTTGGTGACGTTGAATCCCTGACCATCTTTGATGATGTATTTGTACCGGAAGACAGACTTTTCTTAAATGGTTATGACAATCCTGATGTTGTTCAGTATGCAGGATACCTTGCTCTGATGTTTGCTCATTTCCACAGACATTCCTACACAGGATGTAAGGCTGCCGTTTCTGAAATCATCGCATCCCAGGCAGCTCTTGTAGCTGATGTAAACGACATCGCAAAGGCTCCTCATGTACGTGAGAAACTCTGTGATATCATCGGTATCGCTGAGCTGGTATTTGCAGCAGGCCAGGCTTCCGCTTACCGTGCAGTGAAGTTCCCCAACGGATCCTGGGTACCGGATGAGATCCTTACCAATGCAGGCCGTCGTCTTGCAGGACATAACATTTACCATGAGTATGAGATCCTTGCCGACCTTACCGGCGGTATCTGTGCATCCCTGCCGACAGAGGAGAGCTTCTTCGCTCCTGAGACTGCAGAGCTTTGCAACAAGTATATTATGAGAAATCCGGAGTACACAGCAGAAGAGACCCATCGTGTCATGAGAATGATGGAAGATAAGCTCTGTGATGCCTTCGAAGGCGCACAGTGCGTGGCCGGTGTACACGGCGGCGGATCACCTCTGATGGAAGAAATCACCATGATGAGCCGCTATGACTTAGAAGAGCTCAAGAAGATTGCCAAGTATCTGGCAGGCTTCGAAGGTGTAGACTGCCCACGTTATGAGAGAGCAACCGCTACACCAAGAGCAATGCTTGAGAGATTTAAGAAGACTCAGAAATAATACACCGCGCGATACAGCAATAGCTCTTTCTATTCATGATCTATAATTCATGATGCATAATTCCCCAAATGCATAAACTGGGGTTTACAACAGATTTACATCTGATGTAAACCCTGGTATCTATTGCCTTGCGGGATGAAACATAAAAAGTAACTGTTCCAAATCCCCATGGTCTTGGCAGTTACCACAATTAGTTCATCAGATGCGATTCTGATTAAACTTGTAATAAGAAAGGATCTGGCGATATCTATATTGTCAGGTTCTTTTTTTAAAAAACTTCAAACGCATAGTTATAGGATTAAAAAAAACTTTAAGACCCTCAATTTAGGATATATAAAGGATGAAAAAATGTATAAGATAGTAAAAAAACAGACATTAAACAATGCCGTGGAGCTCATGGAAATCCATGCGCCCTATGTTGCAAGAAAGTGCGAGCCTGGCCAGTTCATCATCATCCGCGTGGATGAGGATGGCGAGAGAGTCCCTCTGACCATAGCTGACTTTGACAGGGAAAAAGAAACAGTTACCATCATCTACCAGGTGGTCGGCTACTCAACAGAGCTTTTAAGCAAGAAGAAAGAAGGCGAATATCTTCAGGACTTCGTAGGACCTCTGGGCGTTCCCGCAAAGCTGGAGAAGAGAGAGAACAAGGTGATCGGCGTGGCCGGCGGCGTGGGCGCAGCGCCCCTTTATCCCCAGCTTAGAAAGCTGGCTGCCGAAGGTACCAAGGTTGACGTGATCATCGGCGGCAAGAGCGCAGAGTATGTGCTCCTTTCTGACCAGTTTAAAGAGTTCTGTGACAATGTCTATATCGCAACCGACGACGGAAGCCTGGGAACCAAGGGCTTTGTCACAACAGTTCTTCAGGACCTCTTAGACAAGGGTGAGGTCTATGATGAATGTATCGCCATCGGGCCACTTATCATGATGAAGAACGTAGTGAAAGTAACCAAACCAGTGGACCTTCACACCATGGTATCCTTAAACCCCATCATGATCGACGGGACCGGCATGTGCGGCGGCTGCCGTGTGACAGTAGGCGGCGAGACCAAGTTTGCCTGCGTTGACGGACCGGACTTTGACGGCTTTGCCGTGGACTTTGACGAGTGCATGAAGCGTCAGGGTATCTTTAAGGAAGAAGAGCACAAGTGCAAGATCGGAAGAGGATGATCAGAAATCAATAAAGATATTGATCGG
>JAFUDC010000065.1 GCA_017459345.1 Eubacterium sp. | reverse complement strand
TGTTACTATCTTCAGGGAAAATGGATCGGCTTCTATTGTAAAAGATCATCTTACGATCAGGTCTGGGGATAAGGTGGAAGAAAGGAAATTGGAAACAGGGGATGAACTGCGTACTGTGTTATGGGAAGTTTTCGGAATTCGGGCCAATACACCTATCTGACAGGGCAGGTGGGTCAAGGCCTTGTATTTCGATACCTTAGTCCTGAACATGAATTTCATTTCAGATTAAACCTGAATCAGTGAAGTTCAATTCATAGATTCAGGTAAAACCCGCTTGTTTTCTGTGTTTTTGAATGTTTTTTCATTAACAGCTGATTCACCTGTCAGGTGATGTTTTTTCTGGTATAATTATCTTAAAGAATTCTATCAGAGGTGCCATTATTATGAAAAAACATTCATCTGCTAACCTTAACAAAAGTATTAAGATCGAATTTACTGATGAGCGTATTATACCTGCCGGGGGCCTTTCTGTTGTCGGTGCTATCCTGGCAAAGAGTGACTTTACAAAAAAGCTTAACCGGATGGATGTTACAAAAAACCGATCGCAGCATCAGATAAAAAATGGTGACATCATCCTGACTTATATTGGAATGCTCTGTATGGGCAAACCCGATTTTGAAGCGGTCCATGAGATGGATGATGACCCTGATTTCTATAAACTGGCTCTTGGCATCACCCGTTCCATCCCGTCGGAAGAAACTCTCCGCCAGCGAATGGACCTGATCGGTGACAGCCTCCGGGAACAGATCCTCGAAGAAAATCTTCGTATCCTGAAGGCAAACGGGATCAAACCCGGCGAACTTCCCAATGGATATGTTCCGGTTGATATCGATGTCACACCGATGGATAATTCCAAAACGAAGAAGGAAGGGGTATCCCGCACTTATAAAGGGTTTGATGGATACGCTCCCATCATGGCATATATCGGAACAGAAGGGTATGCCATCAACTTCCAACTCCGTCCCGGCAAGCAACACAGCCAGAATGGAACTGTGGAATTCCTTCAGGAAACCCTGAAACTCTGTAAGCAGCTGACCGATAAACCATTGCTGATCCGCCTGGATTCCGGTAATGATTCCATTGATAATGTTGCAATCCTCATTGAGGAAGGATGCTACTTTATCATAAAAAGGAACCTGCGCCGTGAAAGCAAGGATGGCTGGTATGATATGGCGAAGGAGCACTGTTGTAATATCTCTTCTCCCCGGGAAGGGAAGACTGTCTATATAGGCAGCGACTGGAAAAATGTCACAAGCAAGGAATTCCAAAAGGAATTTACACTCCGGGCCGGTTACGAGATCACAGAGAGGATGATCGATAAGCACGGCCAATACCTGCTGATACCGGATATCGAAGTAAATACCTGGTGGACAAACCTTGGACTTAGTGATCAGAAAATCATCGACCTATACCATGCCCATGGAGAATGTGAGCAGTTTCACAGCGAGATCAAGTCTGACATGGACGTGGAACGCCTCCCATCAGGGAAATTTGAGACCAACGCACTGGTTCTTGAACTGGCCATGATCGCCTACAACATACTCAGGATGATCGGTCAGGGTACGATAGGCGGACGCACACCCCGGCAAAACAGGAGTGTGAAACGGCGCCGCATCCGAACTGTGATCAGCAACCTGGTCATGATGGCCTGCCATATCACCACACATGCAAGACAGATTACAATGGGCCTTGGTAAAAGCAATGTATGGAGACATGTATTTGCTGATATATTCCATAAATTTACAGCTGTAACAGTATAAATTCGATAAGTCTTAGAAAGGCTTTATTTCGTGTACCCTTTTTTAGGAAGTCTATGAAACTGAACCTATAAAGGTGTAACAAGACAACACAAAAACAAGTAATGAGTCCGCAATTCCGGTGATCAAAGTGTCCCGGAATTTAAAGAAGTGTTAACTTCACGGATTCAGGTTAAAATTAAAAAGGCGGGCATCCGTTTCGATGTCCGCCATAATCTTTTTCAGCTTTGCTTCTGCCGCAGCCCGGTAAGAGGCATGCCTGTTGTCGATTGTAATCCATCTTATTTATTTTCTGTCAACATCCGTCTCTACTTTTTTTATATCCTCGCTCTGGTCGATGGTAAGATCAAAGTCTGAGAAGGTATCATTATCCGGAAGCTTCATCTCGAAATTATCTGTTAAATCCAGCGAGATATCGGCCTTCTCAATCTGAAGCCCAAGCACATGTCCGCCTTTTGCCTTGTCATCCGATATAAAATGCAGGTGCCAGCCGGCAGCATTCAGGTCCGACATATAGGGCGGACAGTACATAGCCACAATAGTGCCATCAGTATCGCTGTAATCATAAAAGGTCTGATCCTTTTCGAGAACCTGTGCCAGAGGCTTATAGGGTTCTTCCTGTGCATATTCACTGCGGACGTTCATCTGGCT
>JAFUDC010000064.1 GCA_017459345.1 Eubacterium sp. | reverse complement strand
GGCGGCATGCTTGCATGTAAGACTGCTCAGACATTGCGCACGACAAACAGTATCGAGCGGAGCAGTGAGATGCGGAGCGAGATGCTGTTAGCACGGTGAGAGCTGCGAATAGCAGCGGAGCCGTGCGTGGGACTTATTCACTTAAATAGCTATCTCACCGTAATATCCCCGTCCTTATTCTCAATGGAAATCGATACGATATCATCTCTGTCCTGGTTCATGGAGAAACCATTTATGGAATCACCACTTATCTGAACGTTATTATCTGCATTGTCAATCAGCTGTCCAGGAAGATTGAGGTCGCCAAACTTAACCTTAAGACTCCAGGCGATGTCGGAAAGTGCGGGAGATTCCGGCTGGACAGAGACATCACCATAGCTCAGCATGCATTCATTCTTCCCGGCAAAGCTGATTCCGTTGAGGGTAAGATCTCCGGAATCTAACTTTGCACTCATATCTGAGAGCTGACTGTTTTTAATACTCACATCCCCATAAGAATTATGGATACTGAAGTGCTCCAGATTTAAATCTCTTGCAGATAAATCCCCGGAGGACAGAGTATAATCCGCCTCTTTTGCGCTTGTCTTTTCCAGGTCCAGGTCGCCGTAAGAGATCTTGCAGGACATTTGTCCGGCAGTGAGACCTGTTATGCTGACATCGCCGCTTTTTGAGTTGATATCAGCAGTATCTATATCATGATTTTCCGGAATATAGATCCGGATAACTTCCATTTCCTGTCCGCCCGACAGCCAGCTGTGGCCAAATATCTCGGAGATTAATCCTGTCATGTCAAAAGAGATTCCCTTTAACTCCTCCGCCTCTGACAAAAGCAACCTGCCATCCTTAACCTCATAGGTGAGAGGATTCTTTTTCTTATTGCCATATACCCGATAAGATATCCGGCAGTGGTCATCTTCCGACGGCAGGATAATCAGATCTGAGTATGCAAGGTTTACATCCAAATTATCAAATGTATCAAGCTCTTTTCCTTTTTCTTCATAGATTTTACCATTTCCCCGGACGACCCCTTTAGGATTGCCCTCTGAATAATAGCGGACACCTCCGGCAGCAATTCCCACTCCCGCAAACACAGCTCCCACAAAGCACAGGATAAAGGCTGTAATCAGTATTCTTCGCACAATTTTATTCATATCTCTTACGCTCCTTTCATCAATCAACACACGTTTTTCTGACTATGTCAGTCTGATGCCTGATTTGGCTGTCCTTCATCCCTGGCATTCAAGGTTGCAGCCGGCCATCATAATCAGGCACAGTATCAAGCTTAGTATCATATAAGGCAGGTCTTACTGGCTCTTTTTATCAATCATGCGGCCGATCAGTCTGGCCAGCCCGAAGGTCATCTGCCGTCCGGCCCAGATAGCAAAGAGGACGATCAGCAAACCCAGTCCGATTCCCAGGAGACCACAGCCCAGGGTCAGCAGCATAGCTCCCAGGGAAGAAGCTGCCAGAGAGAAGCCCTGGATAAACATCCCAAATCCAGTGATAATTCCGCTCAGGCCTACAAGCAAAACGCAAAGAACAGCCAGGGCCAGCAGCAGGACTCCACAGAAAAGAAGAACCACTGCACATATGCCAAGGGGCAGGCCAATTGGAGCGGCAAAGATAGCCAGCAGGGCAATCAGGAGAATTCGTCCGACTGAGGATGGTTTTTCTGGATTGTCAGATTCTGATCTTCTCCGCTTTCTTTCTTCTGGTAGAGCAGGCCTGTTTTGCAGGCTGTTCATCTGATTATCCCCTGTTTTGGTTTGTTCTGTCAGTATTGTTCCTGATAAGGCTATATCCGTATGAGATGCATCTTTATAAAATGCTTTCTTATCAGATGCTTCCTTATCAGCTTGAGGATTCAAAAGTTCCTTTAACAGCTCTGAGGCTGCTTCCCGGGGAGTGCCCAGATCTTCAATAACCTCTGCTTCATGCTCAGGCCCTGCCTCATCAAAATACTCTGTAAAATACTCCATGGCATTCTCATAGTCATCCCTGGGCAGTCTCTTAAGATAGCGCTCCAGCTCTTTTAGATAAGTTTCCCGATTCATCCTGAAAGCCTCCCTTCCATAATACCATCAATGGTATCCTTATATATCTTCCATTCCCCGGCAAGGTACTTCAGCTGATCTCTGCCGGAATCCGTGATTGAGTAATACTTGCGATTTCTCCCCTGATACTCCTGATTGTAGGTAGTCAGAAATCCGCTTTGCTGTAATCTTCGCAAAATCGGATACAGGGTTGACTCCTTGATTTCAGCTGCCAGCTTGACAGTCTGACTGATTTCATAACCATAGGAATCTTTCCTGCTGACCACAGACAGAATCAGGAATTCAATCAGAAGAGACGATACCGGATAATACATCTGCTCATCTCCTTTATTTATTTTATATATATAAATTTTTTATATATCCTATATTATCACATATATAGAGATTGTCAATATATTTTTTATCACTTTACAATATTTTTATCCCTGACACTTCTGATAAGGGTTTAAAGTTTAACTGGCCCCCAAAGAGGAGAGAATCACCGTCTGCCTTCTGATGAAATTTGACGCTCTTCTCTTTCTGTGATATCATCGATATCAGTCTGGACAAATTGATATGCCATACAAAGGAGGCGTTCCCGATGAAAGCGGATATAAGATACTGTTCCACCTGCATGCTGGATGCATTGCTCATGGAGATGAGCCTGTTTCAGCCTTCTGTAGAGGTTCAAAAGCAGGAATTTAACAAGCTTATTAAAGATCTGGCAGACAAGGAGGGAGAAACACCGATCACCATCCAGAATCCTTATATCACAAGGCTTCACAGGCTGGCAGGTTATGATTTCTATCAGGAGATGAGGGAGCAGGATGACCGGGAGATGATGAAGCTGACCCCGGCAGTAAAAGAAATGATTGATAATTCGGAAGATTCCTTCAGGACCGCTTTAAAGTTTGCCATCCTGGGCAATCTGATCGACCCGGCCGGACAATCTGAAAAATCTCCCGCCGATGTGCTGGCAGAAGCAGCAAAAGTCCCTCTTGCCATCGATGATTCCGACCGGTTGAAGGAGCGGCTGGGCCAGGCTTCCAGCATACTCTACATTGCAGATAATGCCGGTGAGGTGGCTTTAGATAAAATGTTCATCGATTATCTTAAGGACCAGATTCTTCCGAAAGACTGCCGTATTAATTTCGGAGTCCGGGGCACCCAGGTACATAACGATGCCAGGGAAAGCGATACAGCTATCGTCGGACTGGATAAAATATGCACCATTATAAATGCCGGAACAAGCTATGCCGGGGCAATCATCGAAGAAAGCTCCGAGGAATTCCAGAAAGCGTATTATGATGCAGATATTATTATTTCGAAGGGTATGGGGAATTATGAAGTGCTGGAGAACAGAACTGACAAGCCTATTGCCCTCCTTCTGGTGGCCAAATGTGTACCGATCTCAGAACACCTTGGAGTCGAGAGAGGAATGCCTGTGTGCAAGTTAACTATATAAATCACTAACAGACGAAACGAAAAGGGCCGATATGGCCCTTTTCGTTTCGTCTGTTATTCACTTAAATGGTTATTCCCTTAAATCTCAAAAAGATCTGCCAGTGCCTTAAGGGCACCGTCAGTCTCATGGGCCAGGACACGTTTGGCCAGAAGCTTACCTAACTGTACACCCTCCTGGTCGAAACTGTTCAGATTCCATAAGAAGCCCTGGAACATAATCTTGTTCTCGAAATGAGACAGCAGGGATCCTAAGGATTCCGGATTCAGCTGTTCGCCGATGATGATGCTGGAAGGACGTCCTCCCTCGAAATACTTATTCTTGTCATCGTCATCCTTGCCGCAGGCAAAGGCGATAATCTGAGCCACAACGTTGGCGCAGAGCTTCTTCTGGCTGGTGCTTCCTTCAATTACCACATCGGTGCCGATCTGGCTGTCCTTGAATCCGATAAACTGCAGAGGAACGATGGATGTTCCCTGGTGAAGCAGCTGATAGAAGGAATGCTGGCCGTTGGTGCCGGGTTCACCGAAAAGAACCGGACCGGTCTGATAGTTCACCGGCTCGCCAAAACGGTTGACGGATTTGCCGTTGGACTCCATATCTGCCTGCTGCAGATGAGCCGGGAAGCGGGAAAGCGCCTGGGAATAAGGCAGAACTGCAGTGGCAGGATATCCTAAGACATTGCGCTCGTAGACTCCGATCAGGGCGTCCAGCATAGCCGGATTCTTGCGGATATCTTTGTTCGTGGCAAGCTTGTCTGATGCAGCTGCGCCGTCAAGGATCCGGGCATAGATATCCGGGCCTAAGGCCAGGGACAGTACTACACCGCCCACTGCGGATGTGGAGGAATAGCGGCCGCCGATATAATCATCCATGAAGAATGCGGCAAGATATCCGCTGTTCTTTGCCAGAGGAGATGTCTCGCTGGTTACGGCCACCATATGGTCGGCAGGGTCAAGGCCCAGCTTCTCCAGGGCATCCTTCACAAAGGACTCATTGGTCAGAGTCTCCAGGGTTGTCCCGGACTTGGAAACCAGGATAAAGAGAGAATGAGCCACATCGATGGAGCCAAGCACTGCTGCTGCGTCATCCGGATCCACGTTGCTGATGAACTTTGCTTCCATCTTCAGGGTATTATTGGCCTTAGCCCAGTTCTCAAGGGCAATGTAGAGGGCGCGGGGGCCTAAATCAGAGCCGCCGATACCTATCTGAACTGCTGTGGTGAACTTCTCACCGGCCGCATTGGTAATTTCTCCGGCATGAACCTTCCGGGCAAACTCAGCTGCCTTCTTCTGCTGAGATACATAAAACTCGCGCTTGTTTACGCCATCTGCGATCACATCATTCCCCAGCTGGCCTCTGGTCAGCTGATGAAGAACCAGTCTCTTCTCACCGGTATTGATAACGGCACCGTTATAAAGCTCTGCATACTTATCAGTAAGCTCTGCCTCCTCTGCCAGGGCAGCCAGTCCGTCAAGAACCTTGTCATCTACCTGCTTGGGTGCGAAATTATAGGCAAGGCCGCAGGCCATGGGCACGCTGTACTCAGCTACACGCTTTGCCCCATTCTCCCCGGACATGACACTTTTAAGATCTACAGATTCCTTTAAGTCAAAAAGTGCATGATAAGTACTTAGAGTATCAAGATTTTTCCACTGAACCATAGCAATCATCCTCCCATATTATAATATAATGTTATCCTTATAAAGCATTAGGGTTAATGCCATATATCAAGGTCATGATTTTAATTAGATTATACGTGATATAATCTTTAAATGCAAGGTAAGATATTACTGAATCAGGCTGTGGAACAACTTAGCATCTTAGAGAGTCCTCCATCTTCCGGTCCGATATTCCAGATAGGCAATCAGATAATTGATAAGCCAGCCCAGAGGGACCGCATACCAGACCCAGGATATCCCGTAAGCAGGAGCCATGGTCCTGGCCACAATGACCCTGAGAGTCAGATTGGCCAGGTTGGCAATAGTAAACATCTTCATATCCCCGGCTCCCCGAAGAACGCCGTCGGCGGCCATCTTTATTCCAATCAGATAGTAGAAGCATCCTACAAAACGCATATAGCCTGTGGCTGCCGCGCAGGCGGCAGCTGACCCGTCACTGCCGAGGAATAATTCGGCAAGCTGCCGGTTAAAGAGCTGAAGAATGACCAGAATGACAGCTGCAAAGATTGCCGTCAGGCCGTAACCTCCAATCCGATATCCTCTCTCCACCCTGTCTTCTTTGCCGGCACCCAGGTTCTGGGCGGTAAAGGATGACAGGGCATTGCCTATGGCTGCCATGGGTACCACCACAATATTTTCTATCTTCATGGCGGCGGAGAAGCCTGCCAGGGACTGGGCACCGAAACTGTTGACCACAGACTGGACCAGCATCATGCCGATGGAGACCGTGGACTGCTGAAGGACGGAAGGCAGGGCAATCCGGGTCTGGGCGATCAGCTTATCCTTATAGAAACATTTTACCCTTTTCCCGGAAGCATTCAGCAATCTGCAATCACCCGGATGATCAGCATCAGGAAGACGGCCCTGGTCAGATAATTTCAGGGCAGAATAGGACTGCATTTCCCTCATAAACAGGATAAAAGATATGATGGCCGATATTCCCTGGGCAATCAGTGTGGCCCAGGCAACCCCATCTACCCCCATATGAAGCCGGGTCACCAGAAGAATATCCAGAACCACATTAAAGAGGGATGAGAAAATCAGCAGGTAGAGGGGAATTCCTGACCGCCCCAGGGCATTGAATATCGACGATAGAGCATTATACATAAAGAGAAAGGGAAGGCCCAGAAAATAAATGTTCAGATATATCATAGCATCCCCCATGACATCTGCAGGAGTTTTCATGGCAGTCATGACCGGTCTTCCGATCAGAAGGCCCACAAAAGCAAACAGAATACCAAGAGCCAGGAATGAGGTCAGAGTCGTATAGGCAGACTCCTTCATACTCCTGTGGTCTCCGGCACCAAAGTACCGGCCCGTGAGCACAGAAGCGCCGATGCTGCCCCCTTGGGCTGCCCAGATGAATATATTGGTAAATGCAGTGGAAGCCCCTATGGCTGCCAGAGCACCTTCCCCCACGAAACGTCCCACCACAATGGAATCCACCATGGAGTAGAATTGCTGGAAGAGGTTTCCGATAATCATGGGAACTGCAAAAACAATCAGCGCTTTTGCCGGATGGGATGTGATAAGATACTCCTTGTTCTGATTCGCCATTTTCGTGTCAACCGTCCTTCTTTTTTTCTTTCAAAAAGCCTAAGATATCATTATACTACCGCAAACGAGCCAGACATTTGGATATGTAAGTTTCCTTTGCGTAATTAAGAAATTATATCATTATAAAAAACTTAATTCAATTGCTCCTGCCTTGAAAATGGAATCTGGCTATTTTATAATATTTGGGGTAACTACTCAGAGCCATGCAGATTTTTGGACAAGGTGAACAGGAAAAGATTCAATATTTATTCTATGTGAAATCCCATAGTCTATGATTATCTGCCGGAATTAAGAAAGGATAAGAAACATGGAAATGCAAAAGAAAAGATTCGGAATCACGGATATCATACTTATCATCATAAGTATCGTATATATAATCGGTATGCTTACATTCATAAAGCCCTGCGGCCCGGCTGAGGACGGCAGCTTCATGACCTGTCACTGGGCAGGACAGGCCGTATTGGGAATTGCGGCATTGCTGGCTGTCAATGCACTGATACACATGATCACATCGGATGCAAAAGTGAAAATCGGACTGGACTTATCCATGATCCCTGCCGCTGCCCTGGCAGCACTTCTTCCGGGCCATCTGATCCCCCTCTGCATGATGAGCAATATGCGCTGCCAGGCGGTAATGAAACCAGGCACCCTGATCTTCGGAATCCTGGTAGCGGCAGGCGTCCTCATCGACCTGGTTAACCAGATTCGAATGATAAAAAAACATAATAGAATCAGTGATTAATGTCCCCTGTACATGAAAAACGAAAAAATCACGCAGTAGAGCTACAGGATGAGCTCGTCCTCCTTCTTCTTTTTTTCTGCTTTAAGGATCCGCTGCCGTTCTTCCTCCGTCAGGTTCTCATCCTGAAGCTTCTCTTCATAATCCTGGGTACTTCTGGTCAGGTTGCTGCCCAGGAAAATCTTTGCAACCTGATCATCCAGGCGGCCGATAACTACACCCATCTTCTATCCTCCTCTGAATAATAATTAATTACAAGGACCTTCCCCTTCCATTATTGTTCTGAGTCAAGGTCCTTAAGTACATTTCTGATTCCGTCAGTAAGCCTTTGAAGCTTCTCCTCAAATCCCGTGGAATTATCCAGGATTACATGAACCGGATGATTCTCCCAGACATAGATGCCGCGGTCATCCAGGGCAGCAGCCTCCTCGAGGGTCTCACCCCGTGCCGCATTATTAGAAAGAGTGTAGAACTTTTCAGCGCCCTTGGCCGCAGTCATCATGTGAAAGACTCCATCGTACCAGCTGAGACAATCTCCCTCCGTATAACCCAGTTCCTGAAGCAGTTCTTCAAACTCCTCATCTGTGACATAAGCTTTATTATCCAGCATACCCCGGTCACAGATAATCAGAATATCCTTGCCCCACACACCGGCTATCTCCTCTGCTGCCCCGGAGTATATCTTCTCCTTCTCCAGCTGCATGCGCATCTGCCAGTACTGATAGCTGGCCATGGACTTGCAGATCCGGGGACTGATTCCATTGGTTATGAGCTGGGTGGCAGTCTCCGGTATGATCAGTATCTGGTATCCTTCCTTCTGAAAGACTTCTTTAATCCTGTCGATGGCGGTGGTCTTCCCGCCGCAGGGGCCTCCGGTGACAACGATACGCACCACCTTATATCCATTATCTAAATAATCCATACTCTCTCCTCTACTACAATACTTGTTTCGTTACTGCTATTTTAGCACAAAATGGGGTATAAATCTCCATACATTTTTTAATATACGGCTCTTTCCCAAACTATCTGCAGCTATTGCTTCCGGTGCTGAATCGTGATATGATATGCAGGATGTATTTATTTACCATCAGTCAGAATTCCCGCTCCCAGGCATGGCGAAAGCGGTAGAATATCTGAATCAATACATAAAAGAAAGGGAGTTTTTATCATGAATTACAGAGGTCCGCTGCCAAAAATCGTATATTATGGCCTGGTCATCCTGCTGCTTGCTGCCCTGGTATTGCTCTTCTATGCGGAGAGAAGACAGAGTATGGAGTACTCGGCTTACCATGACAAGAAGGAAGCAGGCAGCAGCAGTGAGATTACAGCGAGCAGCGAAGCTGAAGATGCTGAAGAGAAGACCACAGAGGCTGATCCTGCCCAGGAGGCAGCCACAGATGCTTCAGAAGATGTGACAGCATCCGAGGATACAAGTGCTGCTGAAGAAACAACTGAAGCGGCGGAAACAGCAAGTGCTGCTAATGCAGATAAGGTATATGAATCCTTGTCGGCCGCTCTTAAGGAGGCCCTTCCGGGAATTATCTGCATTGGAGACGAGGGTATGGCCGGCAATGAAGCCGGATCTCTTCCGGACCTGCTTGCCCCGGCAGTCAATGACAGTCTTTTAGGAAATGTTAAGCAGGAGCTGTCAGATTCTTCAAGCTCACAGGATGTGAATACCCTGGATATTCCTCTTGTTAATATGGGAATTGCCGGCGAAGATTTACCGGCAATCGTTACAAGCGTCAAAGATAAGGAAGCCGAAGGCCTGGGCAGCTACGTCCCCGTCTTCTTCTTCGAAGGGAATTCCGGGATGTCCGCCCAGTCTCTGATCGAAGCCATCGATGATATCCGCTCTGTCTATAAGAGTGACCAATATGTACTGGTAGCTTCCACCTACTCCGGTTCCAGGTGGGATGATGCCCTCACTGAGGCTTATGGGGACCATTATATCCTCAATGAGACGCATCTTCCCGACATGACTGAGGAGGATTTTAAGAATATCACCGATAAGGTTTACGAAAGCCTGAATAATCAAGGAACCTTTGACAATGTCCGGAAGGCAGTAACAGATGCCGAATCCGATATCGAAAAATCAGAGACTCCCTGATCATTGCGGGGACGTAAATCTGCAAATCGCAGGACATCAGATCCTGTCTAGTAAATCTGCACACGTAAGGTAAGCGTTTTTGGGGCATAATTCTTATCGCCTGCAGCTCTTACGGTGATGGTCACATAATTCTGGGTCTTTTTGAGGCCTTCATACCAACCGCCGCCCAGGGAATGAGCATAGGAGGGGGAGTAGGAACCATAGGTTAATTCTCCCCTGGATCCGGTCACGGAAACCTTTGCCTTTCCCCCCAGGGGCAGGCGGTTATTTTTTAAAGCGATGGAGAAAGATTTCTGGTCTGCCTGGGCAATAGTATAAGTCATCAGGCGGATTCCCTGGTATTTTCCCTTCCCGCTCACATAAACCTTGGCGGTTCCCGCATCCAGATTGTTATAATAGCTTAAGGCATAGTCCTTGTTCAGCGTCAGCTTCTCCCCGTTATACTTTACGGTTACAGAAGGCTTCTTGTAGCTGCCATCATATACATAGCTGCCTGCTGAAAGACTGATGGTGCAGGCAGGATCGGACAGGTCTCTGACCCCAACTACAATGTTATACTTCTTGCTGGCACTCTTATGATTCTGGTCACCGGCTGCCGTCACGGTGATGGTACAGCTGCCGTTCTTTTTTCCAGTAATCACACCATTCTTTGCAACAGAAGCAACGGAGCTGTCACTTGATTTGAACCTGACAGTTCCAAAGGCTTTCGTGACTTCAATATAGGAAGTCCTGTTCACATCGATCGATGTCTTTGTTATGGATGTGGTCATGGTGTTGGCCGCTTTTTTAATCTTATATGCGGCTTTAACCTTGCCTGAATATTTGTTGATTCCCCTGATGATAACCCTGGCTGTTCCGGCGTTTACATTATCCTGGTAAGAAATCTTATAATCCCTGTTCTTTTTCAGGGTTTTGCCCTTATAGGTCACTTTTCTTACTGCCGGCGTCTTTTTATTCCCATTGTAAGTATAGTTTTTTTTCGAAAGCACAACCCTGGTATTATCCTTAGTCAGCGACTTGCCTTCCACACTGATCTTGATCTTAGCCGTAGTTTTCCGGTAGTTAGCTGTTGCTGCTGAAGTCACCGTAATCGTTGCGCTTCCCGGCTTGAGGGCCTTGATTTTACCCTTTTTGCTTACGCTGACAACAGATGGTTTTGAGGACTTGAAGCTGACTGTTCCCTGATTCCCTCTTACCTTGATCGTCTGGCTCTTATTTGTTTTCATCTTCTTTGAACTGACCGCGGCAGAGAGCCCCTGGGCTGCCTTTCCGATAGTGAACTTCATGGTCACCTGTCCGGTATAGTTTCCCGCTCCCTTTACTGTGACTGTGGCAGTTCCGGCGTTGGTATTGTTATAGTAGACTGCCTGATAATCCGTGTTCTCCTTAAGGGCTTTCCCGTTCATGGTAAGAACTGCCTTAGGCGTCAGTGCACTGCCGGTGTAGCTTAAGCTGGTGGAACTCAAAGATACCTGGCAGGCAGTGGAAATATCCGCCTGCCTGATGGTAAATGTCCTGCCTCCATAGCAGCCTTCGTATTTACCCTTACCGGCCAGAATCACCCTGGCTGTGCTGCCCGCGTTCTCATTATCCGCATAGGCCACGGAGTAGTCCTCTGCTGTCAGAGCAAGGGGGCTGCCGTCAACCATGACTGTCACATCCTTGACTGCCGGCTTAATCTGGCTGCCGGTATAGGTATAGCTGGTCCTGTCCAAAGAAAATGTAATCTCTTTTTCCGAAACTGCCGATGAACCTGTCTCAGCCTGAAGGATGACCTCCTCTGCCGGAGCAGCCTGTGCAAATGAAGCCGGTGTCATGCCGGATACCATGGCAAGCACACACAGGTAAGCTGTTAATCTGGAAAGTTTGTGTCTCATAAAGCATTCGCCCTCCTTTATATATTGATAACAATCGTTATATATCCCGTCAGCCCATCATACCACTTATGGAGACTTTGTGCAAGTAAGGCACTTTACGAATATTTTCGTATAAATAAGACCGTCCGGGCAGGCCTTAAAAGGCCTGTCCGGACGGTCTTATTACTGCAGTCAGTTATCCGATAATCTTTTTCACAATCTTTGCAACTTCTTTTCCAAGGATCTCATGCTGGTCAGCCTGAAGATGGATGCCATCCTCCTTGCTGCTGTGGATCACAGTGCCGGCGTCGAAGTACTCTGCGCCGAAGTTCTTTGCGACGGTCTCAAAGTATTTTGGCATATCCTTGGACTTCTCCACGCCGCCCTTGAACATCTCGGAGAAGCATCCGTACTCGATGGGGCCGATAGGCGGAGGACAGATCAGGAGAACTTTGGGTCCATTCTCTCCGTAGGCGCCTGCCTGATGAAGGGCCTTATCCACGATGATTGCAACGCCGTTGGCAATATCCTGAGCGGTTACGGTGTAGCGGGCCTTTAAGTCATTGGTTCCAACCATGATGATACAGAGATCCAGAGGTGCATGGGTATCCAGGGCAGGGATAATCTGGTCTTTACCGCAGCGGTACTCTTCAATCGGGTCGTCCCATACGGTAGTCCTGCCGTTGAGACCTTCCTGGATGACCTTGTAGTCATCTCCCAGCTCAGCCTGCAGGATGCCTGCCCAGCGGATATCATCGTCCCATCTTACGATCGGATTAACCAGGTCATTGACCGGGTTCCAGCCCCATGTGTTGGAATCGCCAAAAATAAGGATGTTTTTCTTCATGTTGCATTACCTCCTTAAAAAATATATACTTTCGGATAATTCCCAAACCAATTTCAGACAGATTTGGCAGCCATCCGTTTTCAGGTTCTTTATAATCTCATATAATAGTCCAGAATAGCTCTGTCCGTTACAGCGCAGCTTTCTACACCGCACTCTATGGCATGATCAATCACACGATGATCCACCCCCAGACCACCTCCCATAATGGGAACGGTTATTTCCCTTTTGAGTTTCTGATAGATGACATCCGGCACGGTAATCGGCATGGCAATCAGCACATCCGGTTTAACTGTGTGCACATTCTGGATGGTCTGATTTACGGAAGCAGAGTCCACCAGGAAGGCTCCCAGCAGTGTGATCAGGCCGGCGTCATGCAGCATCCGGATATTCTGCGCTCTCATGGATATGACTGCATCCACACCAATCTGCTTCAGATACCGGGCCCCCTCCTTATCCTTGGCAACCCCCTTCAGGGAATCCATATGAAGCATAACCTTCTTTTCAAACCGGTGAATATAGGCCACGATCTTACGAATGTTGGAAATGTCGCCCATCTTCAGCATTACGCAGGGATAAGAGGTAAATTCCACCACATATTTTAACTGCCGGGTATCTACACAGGAAGGAACCACCGGTCTTCCTCCGGTTAATGAAGTTAGAATATTATCCATAACTGCCTCCTGACTGATATTGGGATACAGAAAGGCGCCCACCAATACAATGTCCTGTAAAACACGACACTGTACCGGGTGGACGCCTCAAAATCTCAAGTCCATTAATTTAATACATTTTACCAAAGATTTCTCATTATGTCAATAAAAATTAGCCATTTTTCATTTTCAATTTCCCTCATCTAACCATATTTTTCAAAACAATCAATATAAACCGAAAGATTAATTCCTCTGGAGCACAATATTGCCCGCCCACTCCAGATCAATCTTCTCAAACTCCTCCGATGGCCGGACAGGAAGTCTCCTTGCATACTGGTTTTCAATCTGCCGGTAGAACTCCAGATTAAGCGGAATTCTGCCAACCCCTTTCTTCTGAAAGAAAACCATCATATACATATCATTGCCGCTGTAATCAAAGAGAATATTCATCAGCTCATCATCCTTCATCTCTTTTTCCAGCTGACGGATGTACTCAATCTTTGTAAGCTCGATTACCCGATCATCAAGACGGTTCTCGAAGATCATGATTTTCTCCTTGAGGTCATTGATATTATCTACATAACGCCTCTTATAACCGGTCAGATCTCCCAGGCCCTCACACAGATCATCTGTCTCCTCTCCAAGCTCAGGACTTAAGAGAAAGGCAAGCTTCTTCTTACTGTCCAGGTAGATACTGGGATAGGTAAGAGGGGCAGACAGACTGCAATTATCACATTCAAAGAAATATATCTTATTCTTCAGGATCTCCTTCTTTACCGATGGCTTCTCAGAAGCATTTATAATATGATATTTCTTTACCTTAGTAAGCTGGCCGCACCTGGGACAGGGAATCTCTTCCTCCCTCCAGGCGGTCATTCTATTCTCATTCATCTTTTTTCCTTCCACTGATCATAATGTAGTACTGATGCACAGCAAAGATTTTAATACCTTCTTCGTATGCCCATATATAATACACCCTCAGACACTGATTTGTCGAGCATCATATTGTCTGCCTTTATCTGCAGCAAATGTAATGATAAGGCACACAATACCAAAAACGGAAAGCAGCAGGCCGATTTTCATTCCCGGCGGGACATATTTCATGATAATCTTGTGATCTCCGCCTGCTAACCGGCATCCTGTATATGCATAATTCACCCGGAATGTATCCACCTTTTTCCCATCCACCAGGATTGTCCATCCATATGAATATGGAATATTCAAGCATAGAATCTTTTCCTTTGATACATGGATTCTGCCATCAATCCTGTTTGATGTCACTTTAACGTCTTCCAGGGTCTCTTCTGACAGAGCAGATAGATTCTCCCGTGCCGCATTGACCGGAAGATAATAAACTTCTATCTTCCTGATCTCATAAAAACCTTTTTTAGGAAAAAGCAGGTCACAAGTCTTCTGGGCATCATCAGAATATCCCAGGTTAACCATCATACTATGATATCCCGGATTGTAATCATATTGTTCCCCAAAAACAGTAATCCTTTTTTCTATTGTCTTTGTTCTGGCAATTACAGCTATCCTCTCTTTAGGGGATATTTTATCTACGGAAACTCCGACAAGTCTGACGTATGTCTCACATTCTTTTTTCCCCTTAAAAGACAGTGTAATTCCGCCATTCTTTTTTTTCACCAGAAGTCCGTCCTCCTCTGGCAGGGCATCATGAAATTCCATACCCGGTTCTTCCATTTCAGATGTCATGACTATCTCATCTTCAGTTCCTGATAATAAGGTCTGATCATCCTCTGTAATTGCGGCTTCAGACATCAGCTCCTGCTTTTCTACAGGATTATACTTTGAAGCCTTTTCAACCGTCATACTCTTGCTGTAGGTGTAGCCAAAGGGGAGTACATCCGGATTCTCATAAATATCATATTCCTCTCCCTGACTTTGTACAGAGGAATAAAAGCGGTAGCCATAGGGCACATATCCATCTTCTCCCTGCCTTACGATATAATACTTCTCTGATGCCAGGGACTCGGAAATATATCTGCCATCAAGATCAAACAATATGCAGCTTAGTCTGATTCCGCAATTTTCCGTCTCAAGGAAAAATTCCATCAGATTCCGGTTCAGGGCGCTGTGATGCATACTTGTACTCATCCTCCCGGATAATAGAGGCCCATTAGCATACACAGTATTAGGCACCAGGCCTATATCAGACCGAAACAATCCATCTTCCTTTATTACATTCTGTATTTCTCTGGAATTATATGATTCGGATAGAAATTGTGCAGCTTTCCCTCTCTCGACAAACTGATTCATCCTGTGCTGATAACCCGGATCAAAAGTTATGTATCCATTTACCGAAAGATTCATCATGACAAATAACAGCAAAACAGCACTTGCGACGGATTCATTCACTTTCAGGCATATCATTACTGTCATCAAAGCTGCATTTGCTATTGCAATAAGAGCAATAATCCTGACGATCTGGCCCTGAACCTGAATATATTTATAGCAGTAGAGATAGAGAATGATTGGAAAGAAGCAGTATATTAACTGTCTTTTCTTCAGAGCAAACAGCTCGGGCAGCATAGATACCACATTATAGGCCAGAAAGAACGACACTGCATAGCTCCATCTGTTATTCAGTTTACTGAATACGCCGGCTGCATAACCAAAAGCAGGAAGAATGGAGGCGGCACACAGGGAACAAAAAACTATTTTGTGGGTAAGATACTTTTTCTTCTGAGCGAAAAGTACCATAAGCATCATGACAGAGATGACCCCGCAAAAAACATAAAACTGAGCCCCTGGAGTGTAGCCTGGGGTGATAAATGAGCAGAATACCTCTGAAGGCTGTTCTGCATTGTACCAGATCAGCTCTTCCATGGAAGGTGACCCCGCAGCTCTGGTTGAATGAATCAGAGTATATGCAGCAGGAAACAGAACCACTGCAGATACACAGACTGCCACGATACAGGAGATGATAACCTTAATGATATCTTTGACTATCTTTTTCCATTCCACTTTATTCACATATACCAGAATCCAGAAATAAAAAAAGCATAAGAAAGAATTCATATAGGTAAAATAATAGCTTTGAATCAATGACAGAGAGGCTGCCAGCATGAACCATTTGAAGGATCCCTTTTCCACGATTCTCTCTACCCCAATCAACATGAAAGGCAGGAAATACAAAGCATGCAGAAAATGAGGGTGTCTTGTCCCAAATACAAGAGCATATCCACAATAAGCATACATAAGAGCACCTATGACAGCCGGAATCATCCTCTGCTGATGATAACGCGAATAACACAGCATAGAAAAGCCAGTCAGATATAGTCCGGAGAAGATGATACACATATAGATATTCTCAATATTATCATAATAGGCAAACGGAGCAAATATCCAATAGATCAGATCATAGTACCAGGTGGAGAAATATCCTGGTATATCTATCCCCTGGGCAAGCCGCAGGGAATAAAAGGGAATGGAAAAATGACCATGAACAAAGTTGTGAAAAATTGCCCTGATCCATTCACCAAGATAGAGGACAGAGAGGGCATGCTGGTTTAATCCGTCTTCCTTCCAGATAAAAGTAATATGATCTCTGAAAAACGGGAAAAAAACTGCCGGAAGCATTATCGCAAAGGCAGCACTATAGATTATGATCCATTGAACAAACTGGTGTCTGACTATTTTTTTAATCATATCTTATCCGTCAATTCTAAAAAACTTATGTAATACTCTAAATATATCCATACTATACAAGCATAAGTCACCTGTATTGAGTGTCTTTACAGAAATCTTGTCAAGGTCATTATCATGATTATAAATAATTGGAATAATCTGACAATAAAAACAAAAAAATCAGGCGAAATCGCCCTTAAATCCAGCTGACATTTCCAAATCATTTTTCCATCTTTATCTTGTGGAATGCGTTTTTCTATGGTAAGATGTAATAGCCAAACAAACCATTTATTCCAACTGCCCCGAGGGAAGGCGTTTTTACCAAGGTAAAAACGTGTTCTCCAACTTTGCTTCCCTCTGGGTTGGAAGGTTTGTTTGGCGACAAAAGGAGAAACACGTTTTTCGGCGCAGGGCTCCATCGTCCTGCGCCCTTTTTAATTATAACCAAAAGGAGCAAAATTATGACCGGTATCAGATCAGCTGTTTTTGTTAAAAATCCACGCATCTTATCTGATCTTTCCCAGGGCTCCCACATAGGGATTGTTCATCCTTATGAAATCATCAAATCCATCGCCCTAAGCAGAATCGATTACGAAAACTTCTGTGCAGATATGCTGGCAGACCGCAGCTATCTTGAGGAATACGCCCCCATGTGCCAGAAGGGGGCGGTTTGGAAGTGTCTGCTAATATTTCAGGAGGAATCCGGGGAGGGCATCCTGGTCATGCCCCGCGGTCGGTTTGTGGCAATGGCGGCCTTCTTCCATCAAGAATAAAAACAATCAAAAGGCTGATTAGTCCAAACAGAGATAAGAGCAGGCCGATCTTCATGCCAGGCGGACTGTACTTCATGATGATATCATGCTTTCCGGCCGATAGTCTGCATCCGATATATGCATAATTCACCCGGAATGTATTAACCTTTTTGCCATCTGCCAGGACAGTCCATCCATCCGTATAGGGAAAATTCAAACATAAAATCTTTTCTTCAGATACACTTATATTTCCATCAATTCTGTTTGAGGTCATATTAACAATATTCAGAGTTTCCTCCGATAAATCAGAAAGATTCTCCTGAGCCTGCTTCACCGGAAGATAATAGATTTCTATCTTTTCAACCCCATAGAAACCCTTCTTGGGAAATACAATTTCACAGTTAGTCTGGGCATCATCGGAATAACCCAGATTAATCATGACATTTCTATACCCCGGACTATAACTATAGTCAATTCCAAAAATCGGAATCCTTTTTTTAATATGTTCTGTTCTGGCAAGAAGATCCAGCCTCGTTTTTGGGGCTACCTGGTCTATAGAAACACCGACAAGCCTGACATATGTCTCACTTTCCTCTCTGCCGGAGAAGGATAAGCTGATAACCGCATCCTCTTTCTTTGCCAGAAAGCCATCCTTCCCTTTTTCTACTTCATGAAATTCCATATCTGGTTCTTCGGCATCAGAAACTGCTTCGACTTCATCTGCCTTCTCCGAAAACCCCTTCCCCTCTTCGGTGATTACTGCCTGACTCATCAGCTCCTGCTTTTCTACCGGGTTATACCCAGAAGCATCATCTTCAGAAATACTTTTACTGTAAGTGTAGCCAAAGGGCAGTACATTGGGGTTTTCATAGATATCATACTTTTGCCCATGGCTGCTCACAGAAGTGTAATAGCGGTAGCCATAGGGCACGTAGCCATCCTTATTATGCCTTACGATAAAATATTTTTCCGATGCCAGAGACTCGGAAATATATCTGCCATCAAGATCATATAATATACAGCTCTGTCTTACTCCGCTGTTTTCGGTTTCAAGGAAAAAATCCATCAGGTTCCTGTTCAAGGCACTGTGATGTATACTTGTACTCTTCCTTCCGGACAGTAAGGGCCCGTTGGCGTAAACCGTATTAGGGACAAATCCAATATCAGACCGGAATAATCCATCATCCTCTATAAGGCTTTGTATCTTTTTGGAATTATAGGACTCTGATAAATATTCTACAGCTTTTCCTCTCGGAATATAGATATCCAGCCGGTTCAGATATCCCGGATCAAATGTCATATATCCATTGACCGAAAGATTGACAAGGACAAGAACAAGCAGCACAGAATAAACGACGGATTCCTTCAGCTTCAGACAGACCAATATAATCATTACAGCTGCGGTTGCTATTGCCATGGCTGTTATCACTTTTACGATCTGTACCTGGACATGTATATATTCATAGCAATAAAGATAAAGCAGAATTGGCAGGAAGCAGTATAACAATTGTCTTTTCTTCAAAGTAAATATTCTCGGAAGCATGACTACAACATTATAAGCCAGAAAAAGTGATACTGCATAACTCCATCTGTTATTCAGTTTGCTGAATACTCCTGCCGCAAAACCAAATGCAGGAAAAAGAGAAGCGGCAAATAGAGCACAGAAAATAATCTTGAGAATCCGGTACTCCTCCTTTTGTAAGAAGAGTACCATAAGCATCATAACAGAGATGACGCCGCAGGCAGCATAAAACTGAGCCCCCGGACTATAGCCGGGTGTAATCCATGAATAGAAAACTTCTGCCGGTTGTTCAGCATTATACCAGATCAGCTCCTCCGGAGAAAGCTCCCCCACCGCTCTGGTTGAATTGAGAAAAGTATATATGGAAGGCAGCAGTACAGCTGCTGACACACAGATTGCAACAATATATGATATGATTACCCTTAGAATATCCTGACAAACCTTTTTCCAGCCTGGTTTTTTTACATAGACTAAAATCCAGAAATAGAAGAAACAGAGAAAAGAGTTCATATAGGTAAAATAATAGCTTTGAATCAAAGCCAGGGAGGCAATTACCATAAACCATTTCACGGAACCCTTCTCCACGATCCGCTCTACCCCGATAATCATGAAAGGAAGAATGTATAATGCCTGCAAAAAATGCGGATGAATCATTCCGACATAAAGGCCATAACCGCAATAGGCATACATCAAGGCTCCTATGACAGACGGAAGCATCCTTTGCTCATGATAACGGGAAAAATAAAGGAGAGAAAATCCGACAAGATATAAATCTGTGAGAATAATACACATGTAGATAATCTCAATATTATCAGCCCGGGAAAAAGGAGCAAAGATCCAGTATACCAGATTAAAATACCAGGTTGAAAAATATCCCAGGATATCAATTCCCTGACCCAGGCGTAAAGAATACAAGGGTACTGAAAAGTGACCTTGTACAAGGTTATGGAAGATTGTTCTGATCCATTCACCAAGATAGAGGACCGAAAGAGCATGCTGTCTCAGACCGTCACTTTTCCATAAAAAGGTAATATGATCTCTGAAAAATGGGTAAAAAACTGCAGGGATCAATATAGCAAATAGAAGACTGTATAAGATGACCCATCTGGCAAACTGATGTTTGAGTATTTTTTTTACCATATCATTCCCTGTAACTGTTATCAAAACCCGTAATCAGTTACCTTTTCCTTTCGTTGATATTGCGACTCCAGTCACGGTTCCTGTTTGTCAAGAAGTTTTTTTAAGGCATTGATCTGATTCAGCGTATACTCAAAATCACGCCTATCCTGATCCTTCAGGGAGGAAAGCTCAACTCCTGTAACAAAAGTCATCAGAGATGCAACCATAACAAAGGCGCAGACGATCAGGGTGGGGAACTTTTCCACCTTTCCGGTCATAAGATAAGCTACAAATACCGGTATAAAGAAGCCAATACTCAGCAAGGCGAGAACAACTGAAATAATGCCAAAAAACTCGAAGGGCTTGTAGTTCTTATAAAGCTTGACGATGGTCTTCAAAACCTTAAAGCCATCGGCATAGGTATTGAGCTTGGACTCACTTCCCTCCGGCCTGTCTCTGTAGTCAATAATGACATTCTCTACCTGAAGATTCTTATCCACCGCATGGATCGTCATCTCTGTCTCTATCTCAAATCCTTTGGAAATAACAGGAAAAGACTTGACAAACTCGTAGGAGAAGGCCCTGTAGCCCGTCATGATATCTTTGATCTCTGACTTGAACAGGCGGTTGATCACACTTCTTACAACAGAGTTTCCGAAATTATGAAAAGGCCGCTTATTCTCCGTAAAATATGTGCTGGATAACCTGTCTCCAACGACCATAGCCGCATTATGATTCAGCACCTTGTCCACCATCTGAGGGGCAAACTCAGCCGGATAGGTATCATCGCCATCCGTCATCACATATACTTCCGCGTCAATCTCCCGGAACATCCTCCGGATCACATTCCCTTTTCCCTGTAGATATTCATGCCTTACAACAGCCCCCGCATTCCTGGCTATCGCTGCCGTATCATCCTTGGAATTATTATCATATACATATATGGTGGCATCCGGAAGAGCGTGACGAAAATCAGTAATCACCTTCTCAATTGTTTTCGCTTCATTATAACAGGGAATCAAAACAGCAATTCTATCCATACCAGCCTCCTATCTGCCTCTGCTATCTGCGGCCTTCATATTTTTTGTCGATACATTATCTAATATATCACGTTACTATTCTAAAATCCACTTTTACTTTTCCCATCTGTAAAAAACCCATACATAAAAAGGGCTTTTCGATATCCCTATCGAAAAGCCCTTGATTTCTTTATAATGTCACTCCAGCAATCCCTTGTAATTCCTCTCCACAAACAACATCGTATCAATCAGATCATCCACTGACTGATATCTGTACCTGGCGAACATGATCTGCCAGTCAATCATCAGGGACAGGGTCACCGCATGTCTTCTGGCTTCTATATCTTCGATGACGTCAAAGTCCGGGTAGGCGATGGCAGAAGCCGCTCTGAACCAGTTGACCATGGAAGCATACCCCACTGAGTCAATCATAATCTCGTCAAATATGCTGCGTCTTAAGCCATCCTGGTCTCTATACCGGAGTTTGCAGTTCTCACTCCAGCACTCGGCAAATGTGAGGAAGTAAGAATAGTACATCCTCTTGATGGTAGCCAGCAGGTATGCCTTAAAGTGAACCCTCTCATCCTCGGTGGGGAATGGCTTGAAGCAGGCAGCACAGTACTGGGAAATCAGATTGCCGGCCAGATAGCCCAGGTCATACCCGAAGGGACCCATGAAGGAGAACTCCATATCGATGACCTTCATCTGGTCATCGGAGGCGAATATATTGGATGTATGGAAGTCTGCATGGATGAGGGCATCCGCATGGGTCATGTACATGCGGCGGAGCTTGTAAAGCTCTGTCACATAGCGGCTGTCCCTGCTTAGCTGGTCCGCAAAGTGCATAAACTCCTGACCCAGCCGGTCTTCCAGAGGTTCGTTGAACATGTCAAGGAACATGCCGTCTTCCATAATCTTTCGCATGGGCGTGTTTTCGAAACGGTTCATCAGGCTGCGGTACTTATCCCGGTCCAGATAAAACTCGGATGTGTAGAACTCTGTCTTTGCCATGCACTCTCCGCACATACGCCCGAAATGTTCGAAGGTGACATTCTTATTGAACTGGAAGCGGGAGATCTGCAGATAGGACACATCCTCCATGACGAAGATGTTATTCTCCGGGTCATGGAACTTGAGCCTCGGGGTGTACTCGGGAACAATGGACTCCCTGATCCGCATGCTGTCGTACTCCAGCCTGTTGCGGTAGGTCTCCATGGGCATCTGAGAGACTCTGGCGATGGGAAGACCCTGCTTAACCACATAGGCCTCCTTCTCAGTCTGCACCCGGAAGATATGGTTGACATAGCCATCCCCGTCTTCTTCCTCAGTGCCCTCTCCTACCCAGGAGATCTTTGCCGGGACGGAATCATCGAAATCCGGCATATGCTCTTTTATATATGATAATATATTATCCTTGGACAGCGTAAGCATAGGCTACTCTCTTTCACAGCTCTGCAGTAGTGTAACATCTCAAACTCAGATTAAATAAACATGGCTTTTCGCGCAATCATTCTGTGCTTTAATTATTATAAACTTTTTTGCCTCCATGGAAAAGAGAATTCCTTGTTATACAGTGTTATTTCTTGGTATTTTGTAATTTAAACTTGCAAAATTTCAGAAAATGTGTATAATGGTCTTTGACTTTGAATTTATTCATGTTTAACACATATAAATGCGTTGATCAGGACTTCGATGGTCATCAGGGTTCTTCACAGCGAGCTGCCGGATGGTGGAAGGGCAGCAGGAATTGTATCATCGGTATCACCTGTGAGCAGTCTGGGTGAACACCAGTAACCCGGAACGGGCACTCCCGTTACAGAGTCTGATATTGTTGGATATCTTGAGGGCACATTTTTGTGAATAAGAGTGGTACCGCGGACTTTAAAGATTCGTCTCTTAATGTATGTTTATACATTAAGGGACTTTTTATTTTATAAGAGATTTTGGAGGTTACCTATGAAAGATTTAATTGAGATCCGCTGGCACGGCCGGGGCGGGCAGGGAGCCAAAACCGCCGCCCTCCTGCTGGCCGATGTGGCATTTTCCACCGGCATGTATGTGCAGGGTTTTCCGGAGTATGGTCCGGAGCGTATGGGAGCGCCCATCACAGCCTACAACCGCTTAAGCGCCAATGTGATTCGGACCCATTCCAACATCTATGACCCGGATTATGTGGTTGTCGTGGATGAGACTCTTCTGGATTCCGTCCATGTGACAGACGGCTTAAAGGAGGATGGAGCCATCGTCATCAACACATCCCGTCCCAGGGAAGAGCTGATCCCCAAGCTTGCCGGCTATAAGGGCCGGGTATGTACTATTGATGCCAGAAAGATATCCTTAGAGGCCCTGGGCAGATATTTCCCCAACTCTCCCATGCTGGCCGCCATCGTGAAGGTCAGCGGCATCATGGACGAGGATACATTTCTGGAGGAGATGCGCAAGTCCTACGCCCACAAATTTGCTCAAAAGCCGGAGGTGATCGAGGGCAACATGAAGGCCCTGTCTCTGGCATTGCAGGAGGTTCAGTAGCAAAGCTCTACTCTGCGGTAACTCAGACAGCAGTGATCCCCGGAGCAAATAAGAGATAAGTATAATATTTCAGGAGGATAAAATGAATTCAGATATCAGCAAATTAGGCATTGATGTGAAGTGGCAGGACCTGACCCTGGGCTGCACCATCGTGGGCAGCTCCACTTCCGCCGCCTTCAACACCGGGGAGTGGCGGGTTGACACTCCCAGGTTCATAGAAGATAAATGTAAACAATGCATGCTCTGCGTGCCGGCCTGTCCGGACAGCGCCATCCCCATGGAGAATGGCAAGCGTCTGGATTTTGACCTGGACCACTGCAAGGGCTGCGGCATCTGTGAGAAGGCCTGTCCTTTCGATGCCATCGTCATGATGAAGGGGGTAAAATAATATGGCAATACGAGATCGTTTATCCGGCAACGAGGCTGTTGCTGTCGCCATGCGTCAGATCAACCCGGATGTCATGCCGGCTTATCCCATCACTCCATCCACCGAGATTCCACAGTATTTTACCTCATTTGTGGCAAATGGGCAGGTGGATACCGAGTTTATCCCCGTGGAGAGTGAGCATTCTGCCATGTCAGCCTGTATCGGGTCTGAGGCGGCCGGTGCCAGAACCATCACTGCCACCTCCTCCTGCGGCCTTGCCCTTATGTGGGAAGTGTTGAATGTCGCAGCCTCCGACCGGCTGCCCATCTGCCTGGCCCTGGTCAACCGGGCCCTGTCCGGCCCCATCAACATCAACTGTGACCATTCCGACGCCATGGGTGCCAGAGACACCGGGTGGATTCAGGTTTTTGCCGAAAACAACCAGGAAGCCTACGACAACATGGTCCAGGCCTACCGGATTGCGGAACATCCGGATGTCATGCTCCCCATCATGGTCTGCCAGGATGGCTTCATCACCAGCCACGCCGTGGAGAATATCACCTTGCTTGAGGATGATCTGGTGAAGAACTTTGTGGGCGAGTATGAACCCGAACACTATCTCTTAAAAGATGGCGAGTCCATCGCCTATGGTCCCTATGCGGTAACCAACTATGTCATGGAGGCCCGTCGGGCTCAGATGCAGGGACTGAAAAACGCCAAACAGGTGGTCCTGGATGTGGCAAAAGAATACGCAGAGATTTCCGGCAGGGAGTACGGCTTCTTTGAAGAGTACCGTATGGATGACGCCGAGTATGCCATGGTCATCATCGGGTCTGCCGCCGGAACCGCCAAGGACACCGTGGATGCCCTCCGCGATAAAGGCATCAAAGCCGGAATCCTTAAAATCCGCCTCTTCCGTCCCTTCCCCGCTGAGGAGATTGCCGAAGCTTTAAAGGATGTCAAATACCTGGCCATTATGGACCGGACCGAGGACTTCAACACCAACTGCGGCCCCTTAGGCGCAGAGGTCAAGGCCGCTCTCTATAATAAGAACTACCATCCGGCAGCACTTAACTACTGCTATGGACTGGGGGGACGCGATGTCACCGTAGAGAGCCTGACTTCGGTCTTTGAAGACCTGATGAAGGTGGCCGAGACAGGAGAACTGGGAGAGACCTACAGATATCTGTCGGTTAGAGAATAATGCAAGGATTCTACCTGGAAACTTTCAGAACTGTGAAAATAGTTTCGTCATCTTTTCAATAAATATATATATTAGGAGATAAAAATGGCTTATAATTTGAAACAGACTTTAAATAAAGAAGAACGTCTGGCTCCCGGCCACCGGATGTGTGCCGGCTGCGGCGGAACCATCGGAATCCGCAACGTTCTGCGGGGGCTTCACGATGAGGACGAGGCAGTCATCACCTGCGCCACCAGCTGCTTAGAGGTGTCCTCCTTCATGTATCCCTATACTGCATGGAAGGACTCCTTCATCCACGATGCCTTTGAGAATGCAGGGGCAACCTGTTCCGGCGTGGAGACAGCCTACCGTGCATTAAAGAAAAAAGGAAAAATAAAAGGCACCCGCAAGTTCATCGCCTTCGGCGGTGACGGCGGTACCTACGATATCGGCTTCCAGTCCCTGTCCGGAGCCATGGAAAGAAACCACGACATGGTCTATGTCTGCTATGACAATGAGGGCTACATGAACACCGGTATCCAGCGGTCCTCTGCCACTCCCATGTATGCAGACACCACCACAACACCAATCGGAACGGATTCAGACGGAAAGATCCAGAACCGCAAGGACTTAGCCCAGGTTATCGCCGCCCACAATATCCCCTATGTGGCCCAGACCACATTCGTCCAGAACTTCAAGGACATCCACATCAAGTCCGAGAAGGCCATCTACACACCGGGCGCTGCCTTCTTAAACGTCCTGGCTCCCTGCCCCAGAGGCTGGCGTTATGACATGTCCGATATCTTAAATATCTGCAAGCTGGCCGTTGACACCTGCTTCTGGCCCCTCTTTGAGGTCATCGAGGGCGAGTGGATTGTCAACTATGTGCCTAAGAAGAAGCTCCCCATCGAGGACTTCCTAAGACCCCAGGGCCGCTTCAAGCACCTTTTTAAGCCCGGCAAAGAGCAGCTGATCGCTGACATTCAGGCTGAGATCGACCGCCGCTGGGACGAGCTTTTAAAGCGAGCCAAGTGATAAAACATTTACGAGACAGTTTGAGGCAGCAGCCCCTATCGGGCCGCTGCCTCTTTATCTATTCCTTCACCTCATGGTACCTGTATCTTCTCTTATCCTTGATTATATTTCCGTACTGGATGGCATTGCACCTCAGACAGGACATACATCGGATGCAATGATTCTTCTGCCACACCGGTCTACCATCCACCATTGTGATGGCATCAACCGGGCAGCGCTTCGCACAGACACCGCAGCCAATACAGGAGTCATCAGTATAGAACTTCTTTGTAGGCATATACCTGTCACACAAAGGGTACATGGACCAGGTAAGGGCTCTGGAAACCGGGCTGTAATCTGGCAGGTCAAATCTCCTCTCCAGCACAGCCTCCCTGATATCCCTGATCACGGGCTCCGCATCAAGGATCCTCTGGTCTTCTTCCTCCTGGGCCGCAGGCTGGCCAACCATGACATAGTTGGCAGGCATCTTCACATCATAGATGGCATCCAGATGATAGCCCTTCTTCTTAAGCTCATGCTCCACCATAGCCCCGGCAGCTCCCGGGCCGCCGCCATGGGTCAGCACCAGGTAGGTATAAGTATAGTCATCTTTCAGATGCAGGTGCCTGATAAACTCAAGCACCAGTTTGGGGACACCGGAATAATAGACCGGACAGACCAGTCCCACTGCCTCCCCTGCCCTGATGTGGAAACCGCACCTCCTCCTGCGAAGGGCCTCAGCCATATCCACAATCTGCTCATCGGATTGAAGCACTTCTGCCACATGCAGAGAATTGCCTGTACCGGAAAAATAAAAAATCATATAAAACACACCTCTTTAATATACTATTCACCAGAAGTCATCTCAAGAACGTCACGAGCAAAATTAATTGCCTTGCATTTTATAGTATATCAGACTGATGTCCATATTACCAGGCCAAGATGGCTGACGAAGCCGGATTCGGTAGTCTAAGCTGTCAAAAAAATATTAGTTGCATATATTGATTTTTCGTGGTATTATTTAAATCGTACATCACATCTGGGGCATTAGCGCAGCTGGGAGCGCGCCACACTGGCAGTGTGGAGGTCACGGGTTCAAGTCCCGTATGCTCCATTCGTCGATTGCTCTGAGAGC
>JAFUDC010000063.1 GCA_017459345.1 Eubacterium sp. | reverse complement strand
CCGGCGATGGCTACCCGCTGCTTCTGCCCTCCGGACAGGGCTCCCGGGGATGACATCCTGTAGGCCGACATACCTGCCGCCTCCAGAGCCTGGGCAATTCTTACCCACATAGCTTCAGTCGCTACTCCCAGGTTTTCCAGACCGAATGCAACATCTTCCTCAACAGTGGATCCGATCAGCTGGTTGTCCGGATTCTGGAAGACGATTCCGGCCGTCTTCCGAACAGGCAAAACGTTCTCATCCCTGGCGGTATCCATGCCCTTCACATAGACCACGCCTGAGCTCGGCTTCAGGAGAGCTGTCAGCTGCTTAGCCAGAGTGGACTTCCCGGATCCGTTGTGGCCGAGAATCCCGACAAAGTCTCCCTTATTGATACTTAAGGATACACCATCCAGGACTGTCCTTTCTTCCGACTCTTCTTTTTCCCCGGCAAACATCTTATAACGAAATATCAAGTTGGCTGTTTCTATGATATTCATATGGAATCCTCAGTTTTAGTTAATTATAAAAAGAGGGGAACTGCTTTGAGGCAGTTCCCCCGATAATCTCATTATACTAATTCAAGAATAACCTCTAAAGCTGCGTCACCCTTACGCTGAGCAATCTTGACGATTCTTGTGTAACCACCGTTACGGCCGGCATACTTGGGGCCATACTCATCAAAGATCTTCTGAGGAAGGTCAACCTTCTTGGTGTTGGCCTTTCTTCCCTTAGCTTCAGCCGGTACTTCTGTCACAGGATATAAAACCTTGAGCATCTGGCGTCTTGCATGCAGTCTGGATGGTAAATCCTTCTTGATTTCCTTTTCAACTGTATCATAAACAGTAACCTTCTTACCGTCTACTTCTTCTTTTACTCTCTTGCCATCTTTGTCTTTTCTGGCAACCTTGGCTTCAACCTTGACAACCTCAAAGTTATCTCTCTCCTTTACGCCGAGAGCGATTAAGCCTTCTGCAATCTTGCGAACTTCCTTAGCCTTAGACTCTGTTGTACGAATCTTTCCGTGGTAGATCAGCTGTGTAACCTGATTGCGCAGGAGCGCCTTCCTCTGATCTGAAGTTCTGCCTAATTTTCTGTACTTTGCCATAGTAATGGACCTCCCTTTCATTTTTCGCCATGCTTACTTATTCCTTCAGCCTAGGCGGGTCATTATTATCTATTCTTCACTTGAGTTCAAGGACAGGCCCAGCTCTTTTAATTTAGCCAGGACTTCTTCCAATGACTTGCGACCCAAGTTACGAACCTTCATCATGTCTTCCGGAGTCTTGTTTGTAAGCTCCTCGACCGTATTGATTCCTGCCCTCTTTAAGCAGTTATAAGAACGAACGGAAAGCTCCAGTTCGTCAATATTCATCTCAAGCACCTTATCCACCGGATCCTGTGCGGTCTCAACCATAACCTCAGCTGATTTTGCATTCTCAGAGAGGTCAATAAAGAGATTGAGATGCTCGGAAAGTACCTTGGCTGCAAGGCTGACTGCCTCGTCCGGTGCCAGTGTACCGTTGGTGTATACATCCAGTGTCAGTTTATCAAAGTCAGTCACCTGACCGACACGGGTATTCTCTACGGTAAGGTTCACCCGCTCAACAGGTGTATAGATAGAATCCACCGCAATCACATCGATGGACTGATCATCTGATTTGTTCCTGTCCGCACCGACATAACCACGTCCCTTTGTGATGGTCAGCTCGGCCTCGAAATGACTGTCTGCGCCGCCGTTTAATGTGGCGATCACCAGATCAGGGTTAATAATCTCGATATCACTGTCCACCTGAATATTGGCCGCTGTTACAACGCCCTCACCGCTGTACTCGATAAAAGCATGCTTGGGCTCGTTAGATGAGCTGTCATTCTTTAATGCCAGCTCCTTGATGTTCATGATGATCTCAGTGACATCTTCTTTCACACCCGGGATGGAGGAAAACTCATGCAGCACGCCCTTGATCTTCACAGCGCTTACTGCAGCACCCGGCAGTGAGGATAACATGATTCTTCTTAAGGAGTTCCCTAAAGTTGTGCCGTAACCTCTTTCCAGGGGTTCCACCACAAAACGACCATATTTATTGTCTTCTGATATTTCAGCTATCTCAATTCTCGGTTTTTCGAATTCAAACACGAATAAGACCCTCCTCTTAAATCAAGACCCGCGGAGTGTCAAGTCCAGCGTGTCAATCTGCAAATTACAATGACAATGAATGCCCACGCAATAAATGTGCAGGCATTCACCGGAAGAATCATTAATTATTTGGAATATAACTCGACGATCAGAGTCTCGTTAACCGGAACATCGATCATATCTCTAGCAGGGAGCTCATTAACGGTTCCCTTGAATGTTTCCAGATCAGCATCCAACCATGCAGGAACTAATACGCCGCCGTTAGCTTCAGCAATATCTTTGTATCTCTGCATTGTCTTCTTGTTTTCCTTCACTTCGATCACATCACCGACGCTTACTCTGTAGGAAGGAATGTTCACGCACTTGCCGTTAACCAGGATGTGCTTATGTCCGACGATCTGTCTTGCCTCTTTTCTGGTTCTGGCAAATCCCATACGGAATACGATGTTGTCAAGTCTTGTCTCAAGAAGAACCATCAGGTTAGGACCGGTAAGACCCTTCATGCGCTCAGCCTTGGCATAGTAATTTCTGAAAGGCTTCTCCAGAACGCCATAGATGAATTTAGCTTTCTGCTTCTCTCTCAGCTGAAGACCATATTCGCTGATCTTTCTGCTGGAACGGATTAACTTTCTGTTGGATTTTTTATTAACGCCCAGGTAGATCGGATCCATATCGAGGGATCTGCATCTCTTAAGGACGGGTGTTCTATCAATTGCCATTCTAACTTACCTCCTCTACATCAGACTCTTCTTCTCTTTGGTGGACGGCAGCCATTATGTGGTACCGGAGTAACGTCCTTGATGCTTGTAACGTCAAGGCCGCATGCGGAAAGCGCACGAATGGCAGCTTCTCTACCTGAACCTGGTCCCTTTACCATAACGTCTACAGACTTAAGTCCGTGGATCAGAGCAGCCTTGGTGGCTGTCTCTGCTGCCATCTGTGCAGCATATGGTGTAGATTTCTTGGAGCCCCTGAAGCCCATCTCCCCTGCGCTAGCCCAGGAAAGTGCATTACCCTCAGAGTCAGTTAATGTTACAATTGTATTATTAAAAGATGCCTGAATATGTGCCTGTCCATGCTGAACATTCTTCTTGACACGCTTCTTCGTCACCTTTTTTGCAGTTCTCTTTGCCACGACGAAACCTCCTGTAGATTAAAAACTATATTAAATCAATTATTTCTTCTTGTTTGCAACAGTCTTTCTCGGACCCTTACGTGTTCTGGCGTTAGTCTTGGTCTTCTGACCGCGAACCGGCAGACCCTTTCTGTGACGGATACCCCTGTAGCATCCGATCTCCTGTAAACGCTTGATGTTCATCGCGATCTCACGGCGAAGGTCACCCTCTACCATGTAATCGTTGTTGATGATCTCGGCAATACGACGTACTTCATCATCTGTCAGATCGCGTACGCGTGTGTCCGGATTAACATTCGCTGTTTCAAGGATCTTATCTGCACTTGTTCTTCCAATACCGTAAATGTAAGTAAGACCGATTTCTACACGTTTCTCTCTAGGCAAATCAACACCTGATATACGAGCCATGTGTACACCTCCACTAAAATTCGTCCGGTTCGCGTTCCATCACCGCCGCCTGTGCGGGAAATGACCGGCGTGGCCCACCCGGATCTAAGTTTTTCTCTTCTAATAATTATACGTCTTGACCTGATCAAACCCCAGGCCCGGTCCTTATAAACCGGTGACACATAAGTTCACCGCAGCCGCTATAAGATAAGTCCGTCACATGCGGACCTTAAGCATTGCCATGACGGTGGCAATCTTTACAATACCCCATGCATTGCTATGGATTTGAAACCCGTGACATAACAAAGTCAGGTACCTTCCTCGATCGCTCCTTAAGCTCTTCGCTATAAGTTGCTCGATTATCAGCCCTGTCTCTGTTTATGTTTTGGATTTTCGCAAATGATTCTGATGGCGCCCTTGCGGCGAATGACCTTGCACTTTTCGCAAATAGGCTTAACTGATGCTCTAACCTTCACGATTTATCTCTCCTTTCCAAAACGCTCAGAGTATAAGATAACATTATTACATAAAAAAAGCAAGCACTTTTTTACTTATCTCTCCAGATAATTCTGCCCTTTGTTAAATCGTAGGGGGAAAGCTCGATGGTCACCTTGTCACCGGGAAGAATCTTGATAAAGTTCATACGCAGCTTGCCGCTGATATGACCAAGAACCTGGTGGCCGTTCTCCAGTTCAACCTTAAACATGGCGTTAGGGAGCTTCTCAACAACCTTTCCTTCTACTTCAATAACATCTGATTTTGACATACTAAATCCTCCTGCTTTCCAATGTCATAATTCCATGTTATGTGAATCCCTCATCAGGATTCACCATTCACCTTCTTCTTCATGGAAAGAACCGCTTCCCGGATCCGGGCATCCGCATCGGGACGTCCGATAAGGCCGGTAAAGCATTCTGCGCTCTCTCCACATCGTATCATCTGAACATGTTTCTTCTTTTTCTTCTTGGGATTGGCCAGCCCCCGATGGATTCCATCGGCAAGTCCGACTGACTCCCCCTCCTCACTGACGATCATATAAAGGCGTCCCTTGTCATGACCACACAGGGAGACGGCAAAAAAGCCTAATTTATATTCTAGCATAAATCACCTCCGATTACAAAGGGTAATTTTTTGTCCGGATGGTTTTTCTCAGTCATCCTCAAATAGCAGTTCTCTCCGTGCCCGTTTTTCCTCGGGAGTCAAGGTTTGAAATGGAGCTTTCCCGGGTTTTTCTGTTGCCGGCTGAGCGGTTTCAGGCTGCAGGTCCGGGACTGCCTCTTCTTTCTTGTCCTCCATTTCAGCTTCCTTTGGGTCAGCTGTCTTCTCTGCCTTGTCATCGATCTTTGTTTCGGCTTCCTGTGCTTGGGCTGCTGCCTCTAAGTCTGCTTCTGCAGTACTTTCTTCTATCTTAGAAGAGTTTTTTTCTTCTGCCTTCCCGGATTCTTTACTGCCAGAAACCACGATGGTCTCCTGTACCTTTTCTTCCTTTGCCTCATCTTCCTTTCCTGCCTGCTTGATTCCGAACCGGCTCTCCTGTTCTTCCGGCAGCATGGTGAGAATTTCACAGCCATGGTCGGTTACGGCTATGGTATTCTCATAGTGGGCGGAAAGAGTTCCATCGGCGGTGGCATAGGTCCAGTTGTCATCCAGGCGGGTCACACTGTAGTTGCCCATGTTGATCATAGGCTCGACTGCCAGGGTCATGCCTTTGCGAATCCGGGGTCCCTTAAAAAAGGTCTTATAATTGGGGATATTGGGGGCTTCATGAAGGGCAGTCCCGATCCCGTGACCTGTCAGGTCCCGCACGACGGAGTAGCCGTTGGAGAGAGCATATGTCTGCACCGCTTTTCCGATATCCACGATGTGATTTCCCGGTTTGGCCTTCTTAATGGCTTCAAAGAAGGAGTCCTCCGTTACCGTGATCAGTTTTCTGGCTTCCTCACTGATCTCGCCGATCCCGTAGGTTCTTGCAGCATCGGAGTGATAGCCTTCAAAGAGGACGCCGCCATCGATGCTGACGATATCCCCGCTGCGTAAGAATCTCTTCTCAGAAGGAATGCCATGTACCACTTCCTCGTTTACTGATACGCAGACCGACGCCGGAAAACCGTTGTAGTTCAGGAAGTTGGGGATTCCGCCGTAGCTGAATATCATCTCATAGGCCAGCCGGTCGATCTCCTTGGTGGTCATTCCCTCCTTAAGTTCCTTAGCAAGGTCCGCATGAACCCTGGCAAGAATCTGCCCGGCCTTTCGCATTAATTCTATTTCTTCATCATTCTTGATTGTAATTGCCATATTCTTCAACTCCTCGAAAAAGATTAGTATTCTCCTGACATATCCTTCACACGAAAGGAAGCATCCGCATATACCGCGGATGCTTTTCCCTCAAACTGTACTTTCATAATATCATCGCTTTATGATATCACATTTCCACGAACTATTCCACTGTAAATGTCACGCTGCCAATTACTCCCTGGGTCTCCCTTTCCAGTATCTTGACGGTATATTCTCCGGCAGAGAGGCCGTTGGGCCAGTAGAGCCAGGCTCTGTAACCATCGCCCATCAGAATGTCATTTCCATCTGTATCCACAAAGGGATCTACGGTGCTGAAACCCAGCGGGGTGATAATCTTTCTATCCAGGCGAAGCATCTTTCCGCCTTCCACATTCCTGGAAATAAAATGTAAGTAGAAGGGTTTTAGTTTCTCCACCTTTTTCTTGTTGGTGGAGAAGTCATCCTCCCCGTAGTTGAGGTAGAAGGACAGACTGGCATCCGTGTTGGGTTTTGGTCCCTTGCTGACCGTAAGCTTGACCGTCTTGTTCTTGGTGACGGACTTACCGGCCTTGATGCTCTGACTGATAACCTTGCCATCCTCCACCTTGCTGCTGAATTCCGTCTCAGACTTGGTCTTAAGCTTGGCTGATTTCAGCTTCGCCTTGGCTTCGCT
>JAFUDC010000062.1 GCA_017459345.1 Eubacterium sp. | reverse complement strand
CATGTATTCCGCCTTCCGTATGGTTACAGCATGAATCCTGTCTTCCCATTCTTTCCGGTCGCTGCCTTCTATTCTTACATATTTGCTGCTTTCGTAATATTCGTCTTTTATATCATGGAGTATTCGGTCTGCCTGACTGACAGGCCCGGTTAAGATTTGATTTTTCAGATGGATTAATGTGTCTTTTTTACTGCCGGCCTTTTTGATGGCTGTAAGAATGATTGATTCCAGATGGGATTCCTCTATGCTTTCGTTAGGGCATGGCTGGTGCATGCTCTGATCAGATATGCTGTAGGGTTGCGGCCTGGACATTTCCTCATTTGGATGTCTCTTTATATCCCTGTATTGGGGATGTGTTTTGGACCCGCAGCGCAGGTAGACATTTCCCCCTCTTTCCCGCCGCCGGATATAAGGACTTCCACACAGGGCGCAGCAGACCAGCCCCGCCAGGGGGCTCTTATGTTTGTAGCGTATCCTCTGCTCCTTTCTCCGGGCGATTTCATTCTGCACCCGCCTGTAAACTGCCTTAGGTATGATGGGCGGATGGGCGTCCTCCACATAGTACCTGCTTATCTGCCCCCTGTTGACAACCACTTTTTTCGTCAGGAAGTCTTCTGTATAGTACTTTTGCAGGAGAAGATCACCCATATATTTCTCATTGCGAAGGATGTAATTGATGGTGCTCAGATTCCATGTCCGCTCCCTGCCGCTGCGGTCTGTCACATGGTATGCCCTGAGAATCTCCCCGATATGCCCTGGCGTGTAACCGTCCAGGTACATGCGGTATATCCTTCTGACCACCTCCGCTTCCTTATCGTTAATCGTTAGGCCGCCCTCCTTAGTCCGGGTATATCCCAGCATATTCTGGTGGCCGGCGCAGACCTTCCCCTCCTGAAAACGAAAGCGGATTCCCATCCGGACATTTCTTGAGATGGATTCGGACTCCTGCTGGGCCAGGGAGGAGAGAATGGTGATCAGCAGCTCCCCCTGGGCGTCCAGTGTATTGATGGACTCCTTCTCAAATACGACTGCGATCCCAAGCCCCCGCAGCTTTCTGATATATGTGAGAGCATCCAATGTGTTGCGGGCAAAGCGGGAGAGGGACTTGGTCAGGATCAGGTCAATCCGCCCGGCCTCGCAATCCCGGATCATGGCTTTGAACTGATCCCTGTGCTTTGTGGAGACGCCGCTGATCCCCTCATCGGCGTAGATACCTGCCAGCTCCCAGCCGGCATGGTCTTCTATCATCTTGCTATAGTGAGTCCTCTGAATCTCGAAAGAATTCTCCTGCTCTTCGGAATCCGTGGAAACCCTGCAGTAGGCAGCAACCCTGATCTTATCATTCTCCGGATGAATTCTTTTCTTATGCTCTTGTACTTTAGACGGTATGATTCTTGTCTTCATGAAATACCTCCCTGAAAGTATTTTAAAAGATAACACATTTATTGACATGTCACTTGTCGTATAAAGGCTCTATATCAGCAAATCTTCCATCAGCACCAGACCATATCTCATCCTAAACCGTATCTGCGGCGCCCTGTCTGAGATGATCACTTTTTCCACAGACTCGGTGAATATTTTCTCCAATTCACTCTGCCTGCCATCATATGCCTTCACATACTCCAGGAATGAAAAAAGTTCCTCCTCCAACAACATGTCGATACTATTGGAATCGTCCTTAAGCTCCCGCCAAACCCTGGTGATGTTGGAATCATCTTTCAGCCCCCGCAGGGTCCTGGCAAATGCTTCCCATATATCTTCTTCCTTCACCTGCCTTAAGCTGCAGGCCTCCTTATTTCTCCGGTGTTTTGCGCAGACCCAGTATGTTCCCACGCTGCGGCCAGTGGTCTGGCTTCCCTCTTCCCCGCCACACTTGCCATCTTTCCTTTTGCCGGCATGCCTTTCTTTTCTTCTTCCGCCCCGCCTTATTTCCCTGATCAATGTCGCCCCGCATAGGCCGCATTTACATTTGCCGGACAAAGTATATCGCTTCCTGGCTGTTTTCGCCTGGCCGTTGTGCTTTTCTGACCGCAGTTTGATCATCTCCTGGGCCTCCTCATATGTTGCCCGATCAATGATAGCCTCATGATGATCCTGGATATAATATTGGGGCAGCGCCCCTTTATTCTGCCGTACCCTGTAATCATCCCCATGGTAATTCTTCTGCAGGAGGCAGTCGCCGGTGTAGAATACGTTGCGGAGCATCTGGCCCACTGTCCCGTAATTCCACTTTCCGCTGGGTTTTCGCTCTCTCCACTTCTCCCCTGCCCGCTTGGTTGGAATACCTTCCTCATTCAGATGACGGGCAATCGCCTGAGGACTTGCGCCATTAATATAGGAAGAAAAAATGAAACGCACAATCTCCGCCTCGCATTCATTTATTTCAATCCTGCCATCCCGGACATCATAGCCATAGGGCGCCCTCGGGAAAATGTATGTACCATTCTCAAAACGCTTTCGAATGGCCCACTTGTTATTCTCCGAGATGGACCGAACCTCAGCCTCCGCAACGGAAGCAAGGAGGGAGATCATAAACTCCCCCTCCGCAGACCCGGTGTCGATATTCTCCTCCTCGAAGATGATCCGTGCACCGTATCCCTTAAGAGTCCTGACCAGGCTGAGCAAGTCTGTCGTAGACCGGGAAAAGCGGCTGATAGACTTGGTCAGAATCAGATCCACCCGCTTTCTCTCACACTCCCTCAGCAGATATTGAAGCTCCGGCCGCCCCTCCACATGCGTCCCCGAAACCCGCTCGCAGTAGGTACCCGCCAGCTCCCAATACGGATTAGACCGTATCACATCCTCATAATGCCTTCGCTGATTCTCGATGGAACCATCCTGGTCAGAGAAAACAGTGGAAACCCGACAGTAGCAGGCAACCCTGAGCCGCCTGCCCGGGAATCCCGGATGGGCTGTCTGAAAGCCCGGGCCAGTTCCCTGCAATCCTAAACCAGCTGTCTGCAACCTCGGATCGGCTGTCTGACCGGCAGGCTTAATCTCCTTAACCTGCTTTCTCTGCACAGATTCGGGATTTATCTCATCTGCAGCTTTATAATATCCTGCAGCTCTTATGAAATCCTCCGGAGAGGGGATATTGTCTTTAAAATTCATTTTTTCATCCATAGGGAGCCTTTCGTTCTTTTTTCTGCTCTTGAAATCAAAATCTTAACATTGATAGAACAAATCCCGGAGTAGTAGAAGATGAAATCTTCATTCAATGATACTTTTATCCACTATTGTTGATAATAGTCTATGGAATTAATATTTTATCCACCTAATCGGCCATGAAAATGTAACATACGCCTAATTACATAGATTTGTGGTAGATAAAAATGAGGTGATTGACAATAAGTATCTGAAATCTACGATAAAAATCTACAAATTATAGAATTACATCCCCCAGAACTCCGGACCAAGCTGATTATATTATATCTTTAGATATTATGATATCATGTCATCCCACCAATGTCATTGAACTTGTCGTATAAAAAAAGCATTAAAAAAGACCAGCAGAGTGTCTGCCGCCTCCACACTGACTGCTCTTTAGAGCCGCCAAGTATGAGAAACCTTGAATGCACAACGCTCTGCCGGTCTTCTTTCATATATACTATGAAATCCCTCTATGAAAAACCCATGGTTATATGGGGTTTTCAACATTAAATATAACCTTATCACAAACTTCTTATGCGATGAATCTTGCACAAAGATTTAATACACCGTCTTCATCACCTTCTGGAAACTCATGTGTTCCTTCCTCACATACTCACATGCTTCTGCTTAATCAGCATATTGAAAAACTGCAGCATGACAAAGCCGATGATCATGGTCGTCAGATAGATCTGGATGCCTCCCAGCTGGGTCAGGATTCCGGATAAGGCTTCATTACCATGCTCTGCCAGATATCCGGCGAACTTGTTGGTGGCCACGATCCCGATGGCCATGGGGAAGGTAATCCCTGCGTAGCCCGGATAAAAATCATAGGCGAATGCCCTGGGCAGGAGAGATACCACAAAGATCAAGGAAATAATCACGCAGCAATACAGGATATAGAGCACCGGGGCCGGCATCCAGGGTGTGACATTAATGATACTTACCACACATAGGGAGCAGGGTGCCAGGATGACAGCCTGAGCATGGTACATGCCCGGTTTTACATCGAATTTGATCAATCTCCAAACCATGATTGGCACGATGATGGCATAAACCGCAATTCCGTAGAAAACGATATATTTGAGTTTATCGCCCTCATTCATGATGCCGCCCACGACACAGCTGACCATGATACCGTTGTAGGTGGCAAACCAGCTGGGGATAAATGTATCAATCTTCCTCTCACGGATTACATTCCGGTAGGTGAATACCAGAATCTGACAGGCATGAATCAGGATCCCGAGTGCCCAGAGGGGCTTGCCAAAACCCCATCCAAGTTCATAGAAGTAACTGCCCAGGATCATCAGGCACATGCTGAATCCCGCATACAAACTGCAGGGCACCACCTGCTTGTACTCATTGATGCAGGTTCCCGGATAGCGAATCATCTTGATGATGTAGGCAATCAGTACCGCCACCGTGACCCACATAAAAAAGTGCCTGATATAGCTGTAGCCCATCCCGCCATAGACATTGCTCAACGTCAGAGCCCCGGTCATCGTGGGGAGCAGGGGAACAGGAATCTTTTCTATTCTTTCCATATACTTTCCTCTAATTCAAACTTCCACATTAATAAAATTCTATTGATAGATTGTTAATAGCCGGCAGCAATAAAGAATGTTAATAAATCTGGGAAGTTAAAGATATTAATTATCATTTAAGGTTATTTATTATAATCGAATTCAAAGTTCTCTTTCATATGGAAGAAATCCGAATAATCCACATCAAAGATCGGTTTCTTCACCTTACTGATATCAATGTTTCTGGCGATCAGCTGCTGGAGCACACCGCCGTAGGCCAGGTCTCCCTGCAGCAGTGCACCCACAATCTTACCATCCTTGTGGACGATCTTCTTGTAAGTGTCAGCAGTCTTTCGGGTTTCGATCTGATATCCTTCCTCCTCAGTGAGATTCACATCTCCCAGGGACATGCTGGCGATTCCAAGGAAGTTCATGGTCGATTTGCTGGCGAAGAAATCAGTCATCTTCCTTGGCACCCCGGCCATGTTGGAGGCGGCGATCATGCCCTCCTTCACAGCTACCGGCCAGATGGGGCTGGTTCCGGATACATCCCCGGCTCCGTAGATATTGTCGTCACTGGTTTTTCCGGTCTCATCGTAGACCAGGCCGAACCGGCTTAACTCGATGCCGGAATCCTGGAGAAATTCCACATTGGACCGGACACCTGCAGTCAGCACCATAAAGTCGCAGGGGAGCCTGGTTCCATCGGTGAGAACTGCCTCGGTGATATTATTTTCCTCATCGAGAATCACCTCGGACACACCCACACCGTAGTACTGGGCGATGCCCCTTTCGGCAAATGCCTTCTTATAAGTATTGGCTGCTTCCTCATCCAGCTGCTTATTTAAGAGCCAGCCTGCCATGTCAACCAGGGTCACCTTGACCCCCAGCTCCAGAAATCCGGTGGTGCAGTCAATGCCCACCAGGCCGGATCCCATGACGATGATATTCTTACAGGTCCTTGCCACATCTTTAAGGACTTCGATATCGTCCACATTGCGGAAACCGATGGCATTCTTCGCCTCCCTGAGGTTCTTGATGGGAGGGATAAAGCTGTGGGAGCCGGTGGCAATCAGCAGCTTATAGTAGGATATATGCTGACCATCCTCCAGAATCACATACTTATCCTGCCGGTTGAGGCCGGTGCAGGCCAGGCCTTTGATCCAGTCAACCCCATAAAGTTCCTCAAAATTGTCCTCCACAAAGCAGATCCCCTTCATATCCCTCTTGCCGCTTAAGTACTGGTGGAGGATACAGCGGGAATATATAGCCTCATCCTTGGAAATGAGCGTAATCTGACAGGTCTTATCCAGCTTCCTAAGCTCCCTGACCCCATTCACTCCGGCGGCGGAGGATCCTAATACTACATATCTCATACTCATACCTGCACCTCCTCACTGCCATGACCTGAGTGGATCACCACTTCACATTTCATGCACGCATATCTCATACCTGCACCTCCTCCACAGTGATGGCCTGCATGGGACACTTCTCCACGCACATGGGTCTGGCAGTTCCATCCTCGGTCCGGTGCACGCACATATTACACTTCATGAT
>JAFUDC010000061.1 GCA_017459345.1 Eubacterium sp. | reverse complement strand
GATTTGCTTTCTGTCATTGCTGGCAGTGCTGACAGCACAGATCATCTATGTACAGCCACTCCCGGCGGCAGCATCTGATGCTCCTGCAGACCAGCAGGCAGAACTGTATAAAACAAATAGCAACAAGACGAAAGCTTCTAAAACAACAGGAAAGAAGACAAAAAATAAGGCAAAGACCAAAAAGAAGATGGTAAAACCCAAACTGACAAAGAAAACCCTTACTCTTACCGTGAAAAAGTCAAAGAAGCTGACGGTGAAAAATCCCGGAAAAAACAGGGTAAAGTGGGCCGTCAAGGGGAAGAAGCTTGTCACCATCAAGGCATCAGGGAAAAAGAAGCAGAAGGCAGTGATCAAAGCCGGAAAGAAGGCCGGAAGCTGCTATGTGGTGGTCAGGGTTGGCAAGAAGAAGCTTGTGTGCAAGGTAAGAGTGAAAAAGAAGAAAGCTGCAGCAGTAAAACCGGCTTATCCACTGAATCCATCCCAGGAAGAGCCTGACGATTTTAAGGAGAAAAGCCTGAGCAGTCAGTCCAGGAATGAAACAGCAAAGTACAGCCCGGACAAGGTCACGGTGAAAGAACCGGATGCCGGCTTTAGCAATGCCATGGCTGACGTCTCTGTGCGCCTTCTTCAGGAGATCATGAAGAAGGAAGGAACAGGCGGCAGGAATATCCTGATTTCTCCCGACTCCATCCTGACGGCTCTTTCCATGGCGGAGCAGGGAGCCGCCGGAGATACCTTATCGGAGATGGAGACGGTCTTAGGCGGAGAGTCACGGATTGCAGCTGGAGACTACTGCAGTTATCTGGCCGGGCTGCACAGCCATCTTACGGCATCCGGCGCCCTGAAATACCAGATTGCCAATTCCATCTGGCATAAGGAGGGTGCAGTCCTGGTGAAAGAACCATTTCTTAAGGATATGGTCAGCTATTACGGAGCGGATGTCTACGCGGCACCATTTGACACGAGCACGGTAAATGATATCAATGCCTGGGCTTATAACAAGACTTACGGAAAGATACCTTCCATCATCAATGATTTAAGCCCTGATGCCAGAATGGTTATCATGAATGCCATATACTTTAAAGGCCTCTGGGCAGAACCCTACACAGGAACCGTCAGCCGGACATTTACCAGGGAAGACGGAAACAGGAAGAATGTCCCCATGCTTGAGGGCACCGAGACCACATACGTGAATGTCAAAGGTGCAGAGGGCTTTGTGAAGCCCTATCAGGGCGGAGCTGCGGCCTTTATGGGCATCCTGCCCCCTGCTGGAACATCTATTGATGCTTTTGTAAAGGGACTTAAGGGAAGCGACCTGATGGAAGCTTATGCTAAGAGACAGACCTCTTTGATCAAGGTCCACACCAGGATGCCGGAATTTACCTATGACTACGACGTTTCCCTGGCCGATCCGCTGCGTGCCATGGGAATGAAAAAGGCATTTACGGATGAGGCGGATTTTTCCGCCATGGCTGCTCCCTCCCTCTGTATTGACCAGGTCCTTCACAAAACACATAGACCTGAATAAGGAGGGGACAGAGGCGGCTGCCGTCACGGCCATCATAGCAAAGGCATCTGCATACATTGATCCTAATGAATATACCCATAAGTATGTATACCTGGACAGGCCCTTTGTCTATGCCATCATTGACACCAGGACCGGGCTGCCTCTGTTTCTGGGCGTGGTGAAGGGTATATAGAAATATCATATAATTGAGACAATAATATACAAAGAGGAGGAACAAGAATATGAAAGAATATCGCATCGGAACCAAGTGTGTACAGGCAGGCTACACCCCGGAGAATGGAGGCCCGAGACAGGTCCCCATCATCCAGTCTACCACATTTAAGTACGACACCAGTGAGGCCATGGGAAGACTGTTTGACCTGGAGGATGAGGGCTATTTCTACTCCCGGCTCCAGAATCCCACCTGTGACCATGTGGCAGCCAAGATTGCAGCCATGGAAGGGGGCACTGCCGGCATGCTGACCTCCTCAGGACAGGCGGCAAATCTCTTTGCCATCTTTAATATCTGTGAGGCGGGGGACCATATCGTGTCTTCTTCCTCCATCTACGGCGGGACCTACAATCTGATCAAGGTGACTATGGCCAAGATGGGTATCGAATCCACCTTTGTGTCTCCGGATGCCTCCGATGAGGAACTGGATGCCGCCTTTAAGCCCAACACCAAGGCCATGTTCGGAGAGTCCATCGCCAATCCGGCCCTGACGGTTCTGGATATCGAGAAGTTTGCGGCAGCGGCCCATCGACACGGTGTTCCCCTGATCGTGGATAACACCTTCCCGACCCCGGTAAACCTGCGTCCCATCGAGTGGGGGGCAGACATCGTGACCCACTCCACCACCAAGTACATGGATGGACATGGGGCAGCGGTTGGCGGTGCGGTAATCGACAGCGGCAACTTTGACTGGATGGCCCATGCCGACAAGTTTCCGGGGCTGACTACTCCGGATGAGTCTTATCACGGAATCGTTTATGCAGAGAAATTCGGCCAGGCCGGCGCCTTTATCACCAAGGCAACTTCCCAGCTGATGCGGGACCTGGGCTGTGTCCAGTCACCCCAGAGTGCCTTCTACCTGAATCTGGGTCTGGAATCCCTTCACATACGGATGCCTAAGCATGTGGAAAACGGACTGGCTGTGGCAGAGTGGCTGGAGGAACAGGACCTGGTTACCAGAGTGACCTACCCGGGTCTTAAGACCAGTCCCTATTATGAGATCGCACAGAAGTATATGCCCAGGGGCGGCTGCGGCGTGGTATCCTTCGAGCTAGCTGGCGGCAGAGAGATGGCAGAGAAGTTTATGAAGAACTTAAAGCTTGCTGCCATTGAGACTCATGTGGCAGATGCCAGAACCTGCTGCTTAAATCCGGCTACATCCACCCATCGGCAGATGAACGACGAGGAGCTGATCATCGCCGGGGTTCCGGCGGGACTGATCCGCATGTCCTGCGGACTGGAGGACAAGGAGGACCTGATTGCAGACCTTGAGCAGGCACTGGAGGCCTGCAGGTAAAAATAGAATCATGAGAACAGGAAAGTTGAGAGACGGGTATGCAGCCCGTCTCTTTTTTCGTGATAAGGTCAGAGCGCATGTGGTGCCTGTACATGTATACATTTAAGTAGTTCATGTTTCCATAAAATGTCCTGCATAATACAAGTGTATTTTGTGCAAAAATGCTAAACTGATACCATGTGGACATTTAGCAACTCTGCAGATGATACTGCAGTATTCCTGAATTTCGAAAAAGTTGTTATACAAAGAAAGGCCGGCTGCTATGAGAAAGAAGCTTGAGGCACATGTGACCAGGATGAAGATCATTCCCAATGTCACCCAATATCATAAGGATTTTCTGGAGATCCCTGAGGACCATAGGTGTCTGGGGCTGATTGCCTGTGATGTGGAGAACATCATGTATCTGGCTCTGGATGACGCTTCCAAGAAGGCCAATGTCAAGGCAATCTACTCCAACGCGGCCTATGCCGGCAAGGGGAATGTCTGGGCAAGTGTCCGCGGTCAGGTGGTTGGTATGCTTTCGGGAAGGAATGTGGAGGATGTCCGGAAGGGACTCATGTATACCCGGGAGTTTATCGAGAGGGAGACGGAACTCTATGCCTTTGATGAGGAGGAGTCCATGCTCTGCTTTGTCCGGCTGATTCCCAGGATCGGAAGCTACTACCAGGAAAAGTACTCGCTCCCGGCGGGAACGGCGGTGGCCCAGCTGATCTCCTCACCTGTCGAGAGTACTTATGCCCTGGACAAGGCGCTGAAGGCGGGCAATGTACATATGGCAGAGTTTATTCTTCCGCCTACCAAGACCAATACCGGCGGGGCGGTGGTTTACGGGACCTATTCCGCCTGCAGGGCAGCAAGAGATACTTTCCTTGAGGAAGTGGAGTACTGCTTTTTGCATCCCATGGATATCATAAGGAACTGATGTGCAGCTATTGGAGGTCTGTATGAAACTGATTAAAAAACCGGCCCATGTTCTGGCCCAGAAGATCATAGCGGATATCAGGCCGGAGTTTGCGGCATGTTATAATATACCGGAGCATCACAGGAACGTGGCCATCTTCTCCTGTGATAATGATGATGTGGCCTTCGTGGCGGCAGATGATGCCACGAAAAAAGCGGATATTCTGGTTCATCATGCCTCCACCTTCTATGTGGGGATGAAGGGGTCCTGGGCTAAGTACGGCGGCTGCGTTTTCGTGCTCCTGTCGGGGCCCAAGGTGGAGGATGTGAGAAGCGGACTGCGTTATGTGAATGATTTTGTGGAAAACCAGTGTGCCCTTGCCACATTTGACGGGATTGCCAAGTTTAACTGCTATGCCCAGTGCATTCCCAGAGTGGGAACCTACTATGGCAAGATGCTCAACATCCCTGCGGACAGTGCCTACGCCTACCTCTTAGGGCCGCCCATCGAGGCCAATTATGCCCTGGACAAGGCGCTCAAGTCCGGCGAGGTGAAGCTGGCCAGATACTGGTATCCGCCTGCCAAGGTGAATTCGTCCGGAGGAATTATCTATGGTACGGAGTCAGCCTGCCGGTCTGCCACGGAGGCCTTTATCCAGGGACTGCATTATGCCTTTGAGAATCCTCTGGAGATTAATTACAGCTAAGGGAGAGAGCATTCGATTCCATGCGGAAAAGGGTGATTTCTTGCCTGCATATAGGGGTCGACATGGCAAGGAAGTACAGGGAAGCGATATTTTTCTAATGGGTGAAAGGTATTTTCCTAGCTGTATTTCTGCAGATAAGATAATATATAAAGTAACTTTAGTATAGAGCAGAAGTATTTTTGATTTTGAATTTTAGAACGCATTAAAAAGTACGAAGAACCGCATTCATTATTTTACAATACGGGAGGGGTAACATGGCAGTTTATAAGTGCAGTATCTGCGGATACATATATGACGAAGCAGCAGAAGGCAAACCATTGAGTGAGATTAACGGATGTCCGGTCTGTAAGCAGCCGATCTCCAAGTTTACACTGGTTTCCGGTGATGAACCCAAGAAGGAAGAACCGGCACCTAAGAAGACTTTCGAGGGAGATCTGGCTTACGATCCTACCTATGCCAGAGAGGATCCGTCCTGCCGTTACATGAGTGAGATTCATGAGATCGCAGTGACCGGCCATACCATTCATGCAGCCATGGGAACCCAGAGACCCATGCCGGGATGGGATGATATCTATTTCCTGGGCGCCCAGCTTAATCCGGCACCCATGAACGACGGGGACGAGGTGAATTCCGTTACCGTGATCGGCAAGCATGCCCAAAAACCGATGGTTCTCCAGAGCCCGATTTACATCTCCCACATGTCCTTTGGTGCATTGTCCAAGGAGATCAAGACGGCTCTTGCCATGGGATCTGCCATGGCCAATACCGCCATGTGCAGCGGCGAGGGCGGTATCCTTCCGGAGGAAAAGGCAGCAGCATATAAGTACATATTTGAGTACATTCCTAATAAATACAGTGTAACTGATGAGAACCTTCAGAGCTCCGATGCCATCGAGATCAAGATCGGTCAGGGGACCAAGCCCGGCATGGGCGGCCATCTGCCCGGTGACAAGGTGACCAAGGAGATCGCGGCTATCCGCGGGAAGGCTCTGGGGCAGGATGTACAGAGTCCCAGTAAGTTCCCGGAGATTAACTCCAAGGAAGACTTAAAGGACATGGTGACCATGCTTCGTACCCGCTCCAAGGGCAGACCCATCGGCATCAAGATTGCAGCCGGCAGGATTGAGGATGATCTGGAGCATGTAGTATATGCAGAACCGGATTTCATCACAATTGACGGCCGCGGCGGAGCAACCGGCTCCAGTCCTCTGCTTCTGCGTGAGTCCACCACGATTCCCACTGTGTTTGCTCTGGCCCGTGCCAGAAAGTACCTGGATTCCATCAATTCCGATATCTCCCTGGTTATCACAGGCGGACTCAAGGTTTCCTCAGACTTTGCCAAGGCCCTGGCCATGGGTGCAGATGCTGTGGCTATAGCCAGCGCAGCCCTGATCGCCGCAGCCTGCCAGCAGTATCGGATCTGCGGCACCGGCAACTGCCCGGTAGGTATTGCTACCCAGGATCCGGAGCTTCGTAAGAGGCTGCATGTTGAGGCTTCCGCCAAGAGAGTCGGTAATTTCCTCAATGTGTCCACAGAGGAGCTTAAGATGTTTGCACGTATTACCGGACACGACGATGTGCATGCCCTGTGCATTGATGACCTGGTAACTCTGGACCGGGATATTGCCAAGTATACGGATATCCCTCATGCAGGGAAGAGAAGAAAGTAATTGAATAGGCCCATATGAGGCACCTGTGCTGCTTTAAGAATCAGGCAGTGTGGGTGCCTTCTTTTATATCATAGGAAAATCAGGCTTTAATCATGTATTTTCTACATGAAATCTCTGGACAAACTGTCAGGAATGTTTATAATAGTAATAGAAAGTTAATCTTATACATCAATGTGGTGCCAGCAATGCTGGCATGGAAGTTTAGTAGGAAAATGCTGCTGTTTTTAGGAGAGGAAGGGAAAGGCTATGACGATTCAGGAACTGCTGACATATGTTGAGGAGCTGTCTTTTAAGACATCGATGATCGGATACGACAAGGATGAGGTTGATATTCAGCTGGATAAGATCTGCGATGAGATTGAGGCAATCGTGAAAGAGAAGGATGATGAGATTGCTGCATTAAGAAGCGGAGCTCCGATCAGTCCTGTTGTTGTAGATATACATAGTGATAAAGAAGAGGCTGAGAAGAAGGAAGAGGAAGCCCCGGCCAGGGCGGATGCAGAAGCTGCAGGGGAGGAAGCAGCCTCCCGGTATAATGACGTCTCCATGGAACTGGAGGATCTCCGGGATCAGGTGGCAGCTCTGACAAAGAAGCTGGAGGATGCGGAAAAGAGAGCTGCAGAGGCTGAAGAGAGAGCGGAGAAGGCTGAGCAGAGGGCAGTGGAGGCTGAGAACCAGGCAGAAGCTGCAGAGGCTAAGCTGACTGCCTACGAGGAGGAGCATACCTTAGAGGAAGCTGTCCCGGATAAGGCTGCAGAGGAAGCCGCAGCCAAGGTTGAGGATGCTGTGCCTCAGACTACAGATGCCGCTTATCAGCTTTATATGAAGAATGCAGACCTCTTATGCCGTCAGCTTGAGGCTGTAGATGCCCAGAAGGAGGCAGTGGTTGCCCAGGCCAAACTGGATGCAGAGAAGCTCATCAGTGAGGCCAAGGCTCAGGAAGCTGAGATATTAGAAGGGGTTAAAGCGGAGTCTGAACAGATTCTTTCTAATGCCAGAAGCCAGGCAGATCAGATCAATGCTGAGGCAGAGGACCAGCTTGCCGAGGCCAGAGAAGAGGCTAAGAAGATCGTGGAAGATGGCCAGCTCCAGATGAAGAAGGACCAGGAAGACTATGAGAAGCTCTTAGAGAAGAAGAACAGCCTGACAGCCTTCATGAAGGATATCAGTGCCGATATCACGAGTCTTCTTGAGAAGGTTCAGGGATGATCTGAAGCTTAAGGCTCTCCGCAAGACGCAGTGAGGGCCTGTTATCTTCCCTTATCCGGGCTGCAATCCTTTTAAGCTGCCAGCGCCTGCTGCCTTCCTCAAGGAGGGCTTCTACTGCTTCAGCGGCGTATCCTTTATGCCGGAAGCGGGCAAGAAGGCCGTAGCTGATTTCTGCATCGACTTCCTCCTGCCTGGAGCAGGAGAAACCGGCAATGCCCATGAAGGCTTCATCCGGTCTGCGGAAGATACCAAAGAGACCATACCCAAAAAAGGCATACTGATGTCTGATATACTCGTTTAAGAATGAATCCGGTGCGGTACAGTTTTCGGGAAAGAAACAGCCGCCCGGATTATTTTTATTCTCTTCCTGGAGTGCTAAGAGTGAAGGCAGGTCATCATTGCTAAGCTCCCGGATCAGGCAGCGTCCGGTCCTGATAATGGTCATCGCTTTCCCTCTGCATCTTGCACTCACTTCATGGAGGAGGGGGGGAGTCAGGTCGTCAGCTGAGCCAATCAGCCAGGCTGGGCCAAAAAGAGATTCTTTCATGTTATCCTCGTGAGAATATGCGATGACAGGCAGGGGGAACAGGTCCCCGGACCCGCAAAGAGGGCGGCCGCAGAACTCCTTCAGATTCTGTATGACAGCATCCCGGTCACAGATTATGATGGTTTCCGGGGAGGGAGCGGTTACATTTCTTTCTTTCTGCAGACGATTCAAAGGAAGGTCTTTAGAAATTGTAAAATGTATGGTATAGTTAGGGTAATTATGACGAAAAGTCAGGGACAGGATTTTTGCCTGCTTTTCTGACATGATGAGAATGATCTGGTACATGATGCCCTCCAGGCGGGGTGGTATTTCTTAAGCAATTACTATATCAGATTATCCTGACCTTTGCAAATGTGGATCAAGTACTTTTGTTGAGAAGAGATGTGCCGCCAATGGGCACGAAGAGGATACTTATGTTTGGAAAAAAGAAAAAACCTGAGGAAGAATTTCGCAGGATTGAGCTGCAGTTAGATGAGACGCCTGACGGGGAAAAGGACGAGGTTTCTAAAAAAACTCCAGGGGCAGGGGAGGAGGAAGTCCCGGCTGTCGTGGTAGAATCAGGGGAGCAGATAAAGCCTGAGGAGACAAAGGAGGATACTGCGGAAAACCTGCAGGCAGACTCGAAAGAGACCGAGGATAGTGGACTGGCTCCTGAAGAGACCGAGGATACCGAACCCGCAGCAAAAAGGAAATCTTTCGGAAGGCATATAAAGAGGATCTTTTTGATCATCCTCATCCTGGCTGCCTCCGTGGCTATGACCTTCGCCTATTCCATGTGGAGGGAATATAACCGCAAGGAATCCGTGGAGGGGAATGAGATCAGCATAGAGATACCTAAGGGCACCTCCACCCGGGAGGTTGCAGCAATCCTCCGGGAGAAGGGCGTGATCCGCTATGAGACTCCTTTCCTGATCAAGATGTATTTCAGTGAGTACCGCGGCAAGCTGCGTTATGGCACCTTCACCGTGAATGACGGACTGTGTCTGGATGATCTGATCAGCAGACTGGCCACGGAGGGAGCTCTTAAGGATGAATCTTCATTTACCGTTCCGGAAGGCTACAGTGTGGAGATGATCGCGGAGAAGCTGGAGAAGGAAGATTTCATGAGTGCTGATGAATTCATCACTGCGGTTAATGACGCCGCAGCAGGGTTCAAATATGCTGATCAGCTTCCTGCCGCAGACCAGGTCTTCTACCAGCTGCAGGGCTATCTCTTTCCCAACACCTATCATATCTCCGATAACATGACTGGTGACCAGCTGGTTGCCAGGATGCTGAAGGAATTTGACAAAAAGTTTGACAGCCAGAGGCAGGCTGAGGCTGAGAAGGCCGGGCTTACCATGGAAGAGGTGCTGATCCGGGCTTCCCTGGTGCAGAAGGAGACGGAAAAGGCGGATGAGTATGCCATGATAGCCGGTGTGATCAATAACCGACTGGCCAGGGATATGAAGCTGCAGTTTGATTCTTCCACAGTCTATGCCCTGACCAATGGCCTTTTCGGTATTGCCAGAGTGACCTATGAGGATCTGAAGCTGGAATCACCCTATAATACTTACTATGTGAAGGGTCTGCCTCCGGGACCCATCTGTAATCCCGGGATAGAGGCCATCGATGGCGTCCTCCATGCCAAGGACCACTCTTACCTGTATTTCCAGATGGACAGCAGCAAGAACGATGGATCCAATCTCTTCTTTGAGACCTACGAGGAGCACAAGAATGCCCAGGCAACGACAGGTACAGAGGATCAGACAGACCAGACCGATGAGAAGAAGTCGGCAGATAAAAGCGATAATACAGAGCAGGGCACTGAACAGGCGGATGAAGGAGAGAAGACGGAACAGAGTAAAAAAACGACAGATAAAGAAAAGAAGGCAGACCAGGATAGTGAGACAGGAGAATGACATTTGTTTAAGTTGATTATATTTGATATGGACGGGCTGATGTTTGATACGGAGGGAGTGATGTGCCGGGCCTTTCTTGAGGTCACGGCTGAGTCCGGCTATCCATCCACCAGAGACCAGTTTATCGGACTGCTGGGTCTTAATTCCCGGGATATCCAGAAGAAGTACCGGGACTATTATGGAGAGGATGTGGACGCGGCTGCCATCTACCGTGCCTGCGGGGACCGGAAGATGGAGATACTTGAAACTGAGGGAGTCCCGGTTAAGAAGGGTCTTTCCCGGCTTCTCGATGAGATTGACCGGCTGGGTATCAAAAAGGCAGTGGCCTCCAGCTCCGACCTTCAGGTTATAAAAGATAATGTGGACAGGGCCGGCTTTGGAGGAAGATTCGACTTGCTGATGTCCTCTGCCTCCGCCCGCATCCAAAGAGGCAAGCCCTATCCGGATCTCTTTCTGGCTGTCTGCCGGGAATTTGCCGTTAAACCCGGTGAGGCACTGGTGCTGGAGGATTCCGTAAATGGCGTGGAAGCTGCCATCGCCGGAGGGATTCCTGTGATTCAGGTTCCGGATTTTGTACAGCTGCCTGAGAGCCTTAAGAAGCAGTGCCTGTCTGTGGTGGACTCCCTTGACCAGGTCATTCCTTTTCTTTGTCCCTGAAGAAAGCAGGTTTTTCTATTCACATCGCGGAAAGACTGCATGGCTTAAGATACAAATCAGTAACCAATTTAAAATCCCTGCATAACTTATAAGGACGAAAATATGAAGGCAGGGATGCCAGATGAGCGGCAACGATGTAATCAACCCTTTCGGACTGCCGGATTACCAGCAGATTATTGCCTGTCAGACCAGGCAGGAGGAAGAGAGCAGGGAAGCTGAGGAGGAGAGGATGGTTCTGCCCCCTGAAGATCTGGCCAGGGAGGAAAGAGCTTACTGGAATGACTATGAATATATTACACAGCTTCTTCCCATGATTGCCAGAGAGTGCTGGGCGGCGGCGGATGCGGTCCTGGACCGCTACGAGTATGAGGACAGTCCCATATACATAGAGTATCCGGATAAAGTGACCCTGCAGCGGATTGCTGATGTCATTTATGAGCGGATGCACCGGTATGAGGAGCAGGAAGACCGGGAGGCCGGTGATGGAGGCCGGATGGCCAATCCCTACTATATCTCCGGGGATAAGGGAGGAAAGGCAACCCCTTTAAGAGATGTGATTTATATCATGACAGCCTGGAATATGTCCTTCCGCCGGCAGAGATACTACCGCCGCAGCAAAGTATTTAAATAATTGCCAATGTGGGTGACAAAAAACCCGGGAATAATAAAGATGGAAATATTGTTAAAGCATATAGAAGATAATCTCAATAAAGAACTGGAGGTCATATCCATCAGCAATCCCCGGCGGGCCGAGGAGGTCCGCCGGTACGTGGTTCGTCCGGTACTTATCCGGGAGAAGCTGCTGTTTCAGCTGGCCTCCTACACAAAAACCCAGGTCTTTCATGAGAATCTCCCGGCAGACCAGCTATATGACCGGATTAAGGAGATTCTTCCCGCTTACCGGCAGGTACAGCTTAAGGGGAGCCAGGGAGGACTGCAGGCTCTGATCAATAAAAAGGGAAAAGCATCCCTGCGCCAGGATAAGAAAAAGACGGATCAATCAGCCGGAGATGACCGGCCTCTAACCAGGATTCGCAGCCTTTCCCATAACAGGAAGAAGAGATATATTCTGGAGGAGGGACAGGCTGTTCCTTTTCTGGTTGACCTGGGTGTCATGACCAGGGAAGGCAGGGTCGTGAAAAGCAGATATGATAAATTCAGGCAGATCAACCGGTTTCTTGAATTTATCGAGGATATACTGCCCCACCTGCCAGGGGACCGGGAAGTGACGATCCTGGATTTCGGCTGCGGCAAGTCCTATCTGACATTTGCCGTATATTATTACTTAAGAGAGCTTAAGGGATATCCTGTCCGCATAATCGGGCTGGATCTGAAGAAGGATGTGATCCGGCATTGCTCCCGCCTGGCTTCAGAATACGGGTATGATCACCTGCATTTTTTTGAAGGCGCCATTGAGGACTATGAAGGAGTAGACCAGGTGGACATGGTGATAACCCTCCATGCCTGTGATACGGCCACGGATTATGCCCTTTATAAGGCGGTCCGCTGGGGTGCCGGAGTCATCCTGTCTGTACCATGCTGCCAGCATGAGCTCAATGGGCAGCTGACCGGCTGCCGATTTGGTCCGGTCACAAACTACGGGATTCTGAAGGAGCGGTTTGCGGCACTTGCAACGGACGGAGTCCGTGCGGACCTGCTTGCCTCTCTTGGCTATGATACACAGGTTCTTGAATTTATCGATATGGAACATACCCCTAAGAATCTCCTGATCCGGGCAGTGAAGGGAAAGAAACCTTCCGGACGAAAGGAGCAGGAGGATCGGGACTTTTGCCGGCAGTTTGGCTTTGAGCCCACATTAATGAAGCTGCTGGATACGGAAAGGACAGATGGCGGATGAAAAAGAGACTGCAGATAATTCTGATTCATACCATTGCCGGGATTCTGATATTTGGCGCTGCCCT
>JAFUDC010000060.1 GCA_017459345.1 Eubacterium sp. | reverse complement strand
TGTTGTTAATCTTATTCAATACCAGATCTCGCAGAGAGCTGTTGACACGGGTCATGACTACTGCAAACTCGTCGCCGCCGATCCGGCACAGGATATCCACCGACCGGAAGTTATGCCGCAGAATATCCGCAACCCTCTTTAAGACCCGGTCGCCGATGGCATGGCCGTAGGTATCATTCACTGTCTTAAAGTAGTCCACATCGATGAGAATCAGAGCCATGTGTTCAGTATCCGCACTCTCCATCAGAAGGTCGTAGGCTCCGCGGTTGAACAAACCGGTCAATGCATCGTGGGAGGCTTCATGGCTGAGCCTCTCCCTGGCCTCCTCATTCTCCTGAAGGATCTTATTGTAGGTTCTGGTTACAAAGCGGAGCTCCTCCACACCGATGGGCGGGATTGTCTCCTGATCCTGCATCTTCTGAACCATATTGGTCAGGGGTTTTCGGATCTCTATTGTGATAAAGACCACGATTCCCAGAACAATCAGGAGGAATATGATGGTCATGGCAGTCTGGATATGGACAAGCTGAGCAAGCTGGGCTGACGCCTGTTCCAGCTCCTGGCTGGAAGACCGGATCAGGGCCTGAGTACACAGGCTTACATTCTCCCGGATCCGTTCTTTATAATGCATGTAATTATTGTCAAAAACCAGGGTCTCGGCTCTAGTCTTAAGTTCATCCGCAGACAGGGCCTTCTCTTCGGCTGTAAGGCTGATTCCTTTGATTTCATCCGGAATCTCGGAGAGATCATAATCCCCTGCCTCAAGCATCAGTCTCATGGCCGTGTTCTCTGTCCCAATCAGCTCGTTGGAAAGTTTTAATGCACTATTCAGATTCTCCAGAGCACCGGCATCATTGCCTTCCAGCAGCTGCTCCAGATTCTCCACGGCCTTATCCCTTCGCCTGGTTACCTCTACCTCTTCGATAAAGTCCTTGAGATACTGAATTTCCCCGGTCACCACAAAGCAGCGCACCCGGTCAGTCAGATAGTCCGAACCCGACTCCATATCGGAGGTGGCAAGCTGGGCTGCTATGTAGCGGTCGCTGGCAGCCTCCATCCTCTGATAACCTCTGGTAACCGACAGATCAGCGATAAGCAGAGCCGCTGCCGCAAGGAAGGCCAGGATGACAAAGAAGACAGAGGCAGTTTTCAGCTGCATGCCGGTGTGCTCCTTAGTCCGGCCGTCTTTTGCAGACCCGGACTTATCCTCCGATGACTCCTCAGACTCGCTTACCGGCTTATCCCCAGGTACATTTCCAAACCTTTTCCGCTCTTTTTTTCCTGCCGCTGACAGCATTGCAGGTTCCGCAGCCTGGTCCTCATGACCTGTCTCTTCTTCAGTTTCCCCACTGTTAATCTCCGCCTCTTTTCCGGCCAGGTCCGCCTCCTTCCTCTGCAGGATGAAAGGCTCGAATTCTCCTGCCGGAACCGGCTTTGAGAAGAAATAACCCTGGACAAGGTCGCAGCCTAAATCCTTTAAGGCATGGAGCTGTTCTTCCGTTTCCACACCTTCCGCGATTACCGGTACGGAAAGATAGTCGGCCAGTCCGATAATAACCTCAAGCATATGTGTATTTCCGCCCTCGGCAAAGGCACTGCGGATAAACTTCATATCAAGCTTCAGGGAATCGATGGGGAGCTCAGAGATCATATTCAAAGAGGAGTAGCCGGTACCGAAATCATCCATCTCAATCCGAAAACCAAGCCCGCGCAGATTCTCCACAGTCTCTATGATCTGCCTGGAATCCTGGGTATAGGCAGATTCCGTCACCTCAAGGAGCAGGTCTTCCCCCGTCAGCTCATAATCTGCCAGAATCTTCTGCAGGGTATCCGCCAGATTGGGATCATACATGTCAATCCTTGAGACATTGACCGAAACCGGGACAGAGTAATGCAGCTGGTCTTTCCAGGTTCTGATCTGGGCGGCCGTCTCCCGCCACACATAGTGGTCCAGCTTCTGAATCAGGCCATTCTCCTCAAAAAGCGGGATAAACACACCCGGGCTGATCATCCCCAGCTTGGGATGGATCCAGCGAACCAGGGCCTCGGCACTTGC